>JAKSLI010000039.1 GCA_024401305.1 Bacteroidaceae bacterium
GAAATTCTTTGTTTTCCAGCTATTTTTTGTTTCACAAAATTGGTAAACAATCCTTCGGTAATCATCTTATATCATTCAAAAAAGTGTATAATCCCCTAAAAATCCGGATGATTTCCTTTCATTTCGTTTATCTTTCTTAACTTTATGAGAGTTTTTGTTAATAAAATTAACTTTTTTATATTTTTTTTTGTTACTTTGCACGCAATAATATACTAACTCGTAACTAACAATAAACCAATATAACTTATGAAGAAACTCTTTTTGTATGCAGCCGTCCTTTGTATGGGCTTTGCATCTTGCTCGAAGGAATTCCTTGTTCCTGAGGGCGAACTGCCTTCTTGGCTAGGCGAGAGCATTTATGAGGAACTTCAGAATCCGAAGTCGCTGGACGGTACGTTCAACACGTATCTCAAGCTTATCGACGACCTTGGATATGCGGAAGTTCTTGGTAAGACCGGTAGTAAGACCATCTTTCCTGCAAACGACGAGGCTTTTGCCGAGTTCTTTAAGGATGGTAACAACAAGTTCGGTAAGTCAAGCTATGACCAGTTGACAATCTCTGAGAAATCACAGATTCTCTTCTCAACAATGCTTGACAACGCTGTCCTCGTTGGCAACCTTTCATCTCAGCAGAACGGCTCTGGTGAAATGGCTCAGGGTAGAGTTATCAAGCACCCTACAAACGTGTCTCTGCTTCAGTCGGTTGAACCACTCAACGCAAATGAAATGCCAGAGAACAACCCAAGCTTCTCTTGGTGGAAGTCACAGGGCAAATCAATCAACGCGCTCTATGACAACACAGAAGCTCCAATGGTACACTTCACTGGTGAGTACATGCTCAACAATGCAATGACAGTGACAGGTACTGACAACGACTTCTATGTACTTACTGGTCAGGAGTATGAAGATGGCGATGCTTTCGTGTTCGACCGCAAGGTTATCAACAGTAACGTCACTTGCCAGAATGGTTACATCCATCAGCTTGACGGCGTTATGGTTAACCCTGGCAACATGGCTCAGATGCTTCGTAGCAACAGCGACACAAAGCACATCTCACGCATGATGGACTACTTCGCTGTAGCATACCCCATGGGACTCCAGTTCGATCAGGAATACCAGCAGTACGCTAGTGGCTTTGCAACTCAGGATTCTGTTTTCGCTTTCCGCTATCTCTCACAGAACTCTCAGGGCAATTCGAAGCTTAACGCAAGAACAAAGGGTGGTTCTATCGTAAAAGATGCAGCTATCTTGAACTTCGACCCAGGATGGAACTATTTCTCACCTGCTTCTTCAAGCGACAACCAGGCAGAAATCTCTGCTATCCTCGCTGCTACTGACGATGTTATTGAAGATTACTTCATGCACGATGGCTCTTATATCGTGAAGAACCTCGGTGCACCTGGCGTTCCTAACGACGCTGCACATATCAACGAACACCTCGACGCTATCTACAACAACGACCCAACAGTGTTCGCTACTATGCTCAACAACATCATGAAGCCATACCTCTCAAAGTCTGTTCCAAGCAAGTTTGCTACTGTTCAGAATGACGCTTTTGAGTTCCTCAACGTAAAGAGAGAGGACATTGCCCGCAAGGCAGATGGCAAATTCAATGTTCAGATTGCAAACAACGGCGTAATCTACAAGATGAGCAAGTTCTTCGGTCCTGAGCTCTACAACTCAGTTCTCGGTCCTGCTTCAATCTACAAGGATATGCGCATCATGGGTGGTATGCTTAACGACCACCAGATTACTCCTGGTACAGCTTCTACACTCGAAGCAGACATGTACTACTACCTTCTCTCAATGAAGGCAAAGTATGCGCTCTTCGTACCTACAGACAACGACAATTTCTATTACATCGACCCTGCATACATCAACGATGTTGACAAGAGAGCCCTCAAGTTCATCTATGACCCAGCATCTACTACAAAGTTCAAGATTCTTGTTCAGGTATGCAGCTATGACCCTGCATCTCAGTCGTTTACACCACACCCAAGTTTCCCTTCTCCAGTAGCAATCGAAACAGGTGCGTTCAACACTCAGATCAAGGATATGCTCAACTACCACACAGTGGTACTTCCTTCTAGTCAGAGCTCTCTTGGCGGCAACCACTACTACCTCACAAAGCACGGTGGTGCAATCTATGTTGCAGACGAAAAGGGCAGCAATCTCGGCAGCAGTACTGTTGAGGGTGGTGCACAAATCTCAGGCAATGCCAAGAAGTCTGTTGTAACTGAAATATTCAGCCAAGACAGTCCTGACGCAAAGATCACAAACGGTACTGTTTACCGCTTGAACAGCCCTATCCAGCCAACTGTCAAGACAGTGTTCAACACTCTCAAGGAGAAGTCTCAGTATAACGACTTCTTCGAGTTCATCCAGGGTCTTAACGACAAGGAACGCCTTGACAAGTGCGGCATCACAAACCTCGACAAGTATCTCGTATTCGACGAAAACGACATGATGGCAATGCTCGGCACATACAACTACACACTCTATGTACCAAGAGACATGAAGGATGCTTATTCTCACGGTCTTCCTTCTTGGGAGGAAATCGACAACATCATTGCCGACCGCGACGCTGACGAAATCTCTGATGATGAGCGAGCAGTGCTCAAGCAGAAGATTGAGAAGATACGTAACTTCGTGCTCTATCATATCCAGAACAACTCTGTATTTGACGACACAAACATCTCTTCAGCAAAGAACGAGACATTCTACACAAACGAACTCGGTATCGCAAAGACTCTCTCACTCTCTAAGAATGGTGGTTCTACAGTAGTCAACGATGCAACAACAGCAAAGACATCAAAGATTATCGAATCAAACATCTTGGCAAGAGACTTCTCTACAAAGCTTGATCCAACAAAGCAATTCAAGGATATTGATGGACAGCAGTTCACTTACAAGAGAATTGTTTCTTCATCATTCGTTGTGATCCACGGTATCGACAAGCCTTTGTGCTACAATTCTAACTATCAGTATTAAAAACGGAGTTTGTGAGTTTTACCTCTTTAACTCCCCTAATAATAAACAATATGTCCAAATCAAAAGTTCTGTTGACCCTGCTGTTCTGCATCATCGCACAATTCGCGATGGCGCAAGGTAAGGTCATATCAGGTGTCATCAATGATGACTTCGGACCAGTCGTCATGTGTAATGTGACTGAGCGAGACGGCAACAACCGTATCGTTTCGGCTGCACAGACAGATATGATGGGTAACTTCTCCATGAAGATCAAAAACCCAAAGAATAAGTTGGTCATCACTTATGTAGGTTGCAAAACAAAAGAAATCAAGATTGGTGACGAAACAACATTCAACATTACTCTTGAACCAGAGACTACTGCCCTCGCAACGGTGGAAGTTGTCAGCAAGCGAGGCAACTCTGGCGGTCTTAACATCGACCAGCGAGAAATAACTCGTTCTCAGCAGACATTCAACCTCTCTGAAGTAGAAGGTATGGCATTCACCGATGCTTCCGAAGCACTTCAGGGTGAAATTGCCGGTCTTGACATCGTGTCAAACTCAGGTAACCTCGGTTCAGGTTCTTCAATGAAACTTCGTGGTGCTACAGGCAATCCGCTCATCGTTGTTGACGATAAGATCTTCGACTACAACCAGGATGACATTGACCTCGACAATGCCGACAACGAAGCTTTCTCTTCTTTGCTTTCCATCTCAGTTGATGATATCGCTTCCATCAACGTACTCAAGGATGCTGCCGCTACTGCTATCTGGGGTAACCGTGGTGCTGACGGTGTTATCGAAATCAAGACTAAGCGTGGTGCTCGTGGTAAACCAAAAGTACAGTTCTCTTACAAGTGGACAGGTGCTTGGCAGCCACAGGGTTACGATATGCTGAACGGTGACAACTACACAATGATGCTCAAGGAAGCTATCTACAACCGTACTCAGAGTGCAGACGCCACATCAAAGATCAACGAAATCAACTATGTTACTGGTTGGGGCGACCGTTGGAACTGGAGCAACAACACTGACTGGGTTGACGCTGTAAAGCAGTTCTCTAACAAGCATGAAGCTAACGTGAACATCTCCGGTGGTGGTCAGAAGGCTCAGTTCCGTATTTCTGCTGGCTACAACAACCAGACAGGTACTATCATCCGTCAGAGATTGGATCGTTTCACAACTCGTCTTGTACTCGACTACAACGTGTCTGACCGTATCCGCTTCTCTACAAACTTCGCGTTGACTTACACAGACAACCTCAAGAACTACACAATGGGTGCATACGGTGACGACAAGCACACCAACCACATCCTTGCAATGGCATTTGCCCAGGCTCCTAACGCCAGCATCTACCGCCGCAACCCAGATGGTTCTTATACTGACGAATACTTCCTCATGAACCGTGTAATCGGTACTCAGGAATCAGGCGACTATGCAAACATCACTTCTTACCAGCTCGCTTCAATCGCGCGTCTTGGTAACCCTGTAGCTTACGCAAACCAGGCTTGGATGAAGGAAACTACTTACAACATCCTTCCTGACTTCGAGCTCAAGTATGAACTTCTCGGCACAGGTGTTGATGAGCACCGTTTGACTTTCAAGGGTCGCGTTTACTTCGATATCTACGCTAACTCAAAGCCAACTTATCTCCCTGCAAGCCTTTTCAACGGCTACTACTCTGACAAGTATAACAACTATACTACAAACACAGAGCAGAACACTTACAAGATGGGTGCTCGTGCAGAACTCACTTACACTCCTCACTTCAACAACAAGGATTGGTTCATGACAATGCTTGCTCGCTACGAGTGTAACACAGGTAAATATACTTATCAGTTCATTGAACAGAACCAGGTTCCTAACGGTATCGAATCATCTACCATTGCTGCAAACCCACTTGGCATGAGCAACCAGCCAGGTTCTACTCGTAGTGCAGACCACAACTGGATCTACAACCTCCACACATCTTACAAGTCTCGTTATAGCGTGGGCTTCTCTCTCCGTGCTGACGGTTCTTCTAAGTATGGTCCTAAGAATCCTTGGTTCTATTCTCCATCTGCATCTGTTCGTTGGAATCCAAGTGAAGAGTCATTCTTCAAGCCTCTCCGCAAGTATATCTCAATGCTCGGTATCCGTGGATCATGGGGTATCAATGGTAGCCAGAACGCATCTATCAGCAACTACTTCAACCAATATACTACTACAAGCACTCAATATGGTGCATGGGCAATGGCTACGATGAGCGGTCTTAAGCTCGACGACCTTCGTCCACAGAAGAAGATTGGTACAAACATCGGTGTAAACCTTGGTCTCTTCGACGATATGATTGAGTTCGACCTCAACCTCTATCAGAACAACACCAAGGATATGATCATGAAGGGTATTCCAATCCCTACATCTGCAACTTGGAACACTACTACACGCCTTGATTATGGTAATGTCGGTGAGATGCGCAACAAGGGTTGGGAACTTAACGTAAAGGCTAACAAGTTCATCAAGATCAACAAGTTCAGTGCTTCTGCCACATTCAACTTCGGTCAGGACAACAACAAGCTTCTTGAGATGGACAAGCGCGTGCTTGAGAACATCAACAGTATTCCTGTATATAGCCAGCGTGGTTCTAACACAATCTACACTCACGTAGCTGTAGGTCAGCCTCTTAACTCTATCTACGGTTTCCAGTACAAGGGCGTATTCCAATACACTTACGACTACCTCCAGAACTTCAACACTAAGATGAAGCAGCAGAATCCTAACTGGACAAGTGCTGACTATGAGAACCAGATCAACACTTGGCTCGCTGAAGGCAAGACATTCCCTATCGTTGTTGACGCAAACGGCAAGGTTGTCATGAACGGTACAAACCCACAGCGCCTCACTTACTGGCATGGTGATACTGAATACAACTTCCAGGGTGGTGATGCCATCTACGAAGACACAAACAACGACGGTACAATCAACGACCTCGACCTCAAGTATCTTGGCAACTCTCGTCCAAAGCTTCAGGGTGGTTTCAGCTTTACATTCCAATATGGCAACTGGAAGCTCGTTTCTCGTTTCACTTACCGCTATGGTGTTGACATCATCAACGCTGCTCGTATGAACCTCGAAAGCATGTACGGCACAGAAAACCAGATTTCTACCGTAACTTACCGTTGGCGTAAGGATGGCGATGAGACAATGATTCCACGCGCTCTTTGGAACGCTGGTTACAACTATCAGATGTCTTCTCGTTATGTAGAGGATGGATCTTTCCTCCGTTTCCAGAACATTCAGGTTTCTTACAGCTTCCCTAAGAAGCAGCTTAAGAAATTCGGTTTGACTCAGCTTTCTGCTTATTTGACTATGAACCGTCTGTTCACTTTCACAAAGTATTCAGGTCTTGACCCAGAAAAGTCTTGCGGACAGTGGGCTCCAGCTATCGACTCAAACGGTACTCCTGTTGACCGTTCAGTCACAGCCAGCTTGACAATCGGTTTCTAATCTTATTCTTAGACACATTATATAATATTATATATATGAAAAAGATATTTTCAATTATACTGGCAAGCGTAGCACTGTCATCTTGCGTTGACACTGTGATTCTTCCAGAAAACAAGACCCTTGACGAGGACTTCTGGAAGAAGAAGACCGAGGTGGAAGCCGTTGTTGCTACCGCTTACGCGCAACTTCGTGACGGAGCAACTGCTGCAGGAACAACATCGTTCCAGCGCAATGCCATCGTTTGGGGTAGTTTCCGTTCTGATGAAATGGTAGTATCTTCAGACTTCAAGTCTATCAATGCCGTTACAACAGGTCTTTCGGAAATCCACTCAATGAACATGAACCCAACAAATATGTTCACTCAGTGGTATCCTCTCTATTCTTGTATCAATTACTGTAACCTCGTTCTTGAGAAGGGTGAGGCTGTAATGATATCTGACCCTAACTACACAATGGGTGACTGGCTAGCAAACAAGGCTCAGGTAACAGCACTCAAGGCTCTCTGCTACTTCTATCTCGTTCGCGTTTTCCGTGATGTTCCTGTAACTCCACACGCATACGTGAACAGTAGTGACAACTTCCTCGAGCCACAGAAGGCACCTGCAGAGGTTCTCCAGATGTGTATCAACGACCTTGAGTCAGTTCTCAATGGTGCTCCTAACAATAACGCATACGGCGACTCTCGCGACCGTGGTCTCTTCAACAAGGATGGTATCAACGCCCTCCTCGCAGACATCTATCTCTGGCGTGCTTCCGTAAACCACAGTGCTGCTGATTACCAGAAGGCAGTAGAATGTTGCGATAAGGTAATCGCTGCCAAGAAGGCTGCACATCAGTTCAGAGGCTTCGGTAGCCAGAACAAGGAGGAAAAGGACTATTACCTCGCTGCTTACAACGAATACTATGATGACATCTGGGGACTTGGTTCAGGCTTCAACTCTAACGGTCAGAATGCTGAAGAAAGTATTTTCGAAATCCAGTACAAGGAGAATGGCATCACAAACACTGCCCTCTCTCAGATGTATTACGGCTATAACGCATACACTTCAGGCTATGGTTATGTAAAGGCTACAAACATCTATGGTGACTACAGTGGTAGCGGTACAACTCCTAACGTGTTCAAGAATACTGTTGACCAGCGTCTTTTCGACTTCACTTACGGTGCTAACTCTGGTACAGAGCAGCACGCTATCCGTAAGTTTGTTGCAAAGTCAAAGGCTAACGATGCAACAGCATCTAATTTCAGCACAGAGCGTCGTGACTTCTCACAGAACTGGATTATCTACCGTCTAACAGATATTATGCTCATGAAGGCAGAAGCTCTCGTACAGCTTGCCGATGGTGATGAGGAAAAGCTCATGGAAGCGTTCGACATCGTAAAGTATGTTAACGATCGTGCCCTCACAAACACTTCAGGCGCCCAGAACTTCAATGCCAACAAGGACAAGATGGAAGAGTTCGTACTCATGGAGCGTGCTCGCGAACTTTGCTTCGAGGGTAAGCGTTGGTTTGACCTTATGCGTTACAACTACCGCCACATCAACGGCGTTCAGTATGACAAGACAATGGCACAGATCAGCGATGACCCATCTGCTTACCCAGCAAACTCAGCAGAGTTCTTCGAAATTGCTCACGCTAAGTACACATCAAAGTCTGCCATGAAGGCAAAGACTCCTACAGAGATTTATCTCTACATGCCTATCAACGAAGAGGAAGTGAAGATTAACACAGCACTTCACCACAACCCAGCTTTCCCTTCAACAAAGAATAAAAAGTAATTTCATACATTAATATATTATGAATACCAAAATATTTAAGAAATTAGGCGCGTGTCTGGCTGTTGCTGTGATGGGAGCTATGTCTCTTACATCATGTTACGAAGAGCCTGACACTTCCCAAATCTTCGAGGCTGACCAGATGACTATCGGTGGTCTTATCTCGGAGCGCGAGGATCTCTCAGCATTCAATGCTTTGCTCGCCAAGTGCCGCTACGACAAGAAGATTTCAACATATCTTGAGTACACAGTCTTTGCACCTGTAAACGACGGTGTCTCAGAATATCTTGACTCTCTATATAATGATGACAACAAGCGATTCCCACACAACGGTATCGCAGAAGCAGCAAACTTCACATCACTTCCAGTATTGGACAAGGTTGCTCTCATGTCTGACTCTCTCTGCGAGGATATTGCCAAGTATCATTTCTCAGGCGAAATCTTCCAGCAGGTAAACATTGAAGGTGCTACTACATGTAGTACACTCATCACAGGTCGTAGTGTTACTGCCAACACATTCGACTCAGGCAAATATGCAGGTAAGACTTCACTCAACGGTCGTGTTGCTATCATCGAAGGCGATATTCAGGCTTCTAACGGTATGCTTCATGTATGTTCAGGCGTTATCCCACGCTCTGACCGTACTGTAAACGACCAGATGAATGTTGACGGCCGCTTCAAGATCTTCTCAGAAGCTCTCCAGCGCACAGGTCTCGACAAGGTTGTTGTTCAGGAAAAGAAGGACACTACTTACACATTTGCAGAAACAGGTCCTACAAACCGTGACGGCCAGAAGCTCTACTGTCCTTCTGAATGTCTCGTTAAGTGGACAATCTTCGCTGAAACTGACGAAGTGTTCAAGTCAAAGGGCATCAACAACTTCGACGATCTCAAGAAGAAGTGTGCTGATTGGTACGGCAACTGTGGTGCTTGGTACGACTATATCAATGAAAAAGGTATCAAGATCAGCACAGGCGATGACTATGAGAACGAGTTCAATGTTGTCCACATGTTCGTTGCTTACCACATTCTCCGTGCAGGTATGGCTATCGACCGTATCGTTTACGAGAAGACAGCAAGAACACAGGCTAACTGGAACTTCTGCTTCGGCTATGATCCACAGGAGTATTTCGAAACTCTCCTCCCTAACACTTTGATGAAGATTTGGCAGCTTAACTCAACTAGTACAAATGCCAACAACCGCACATTGCTCATCAACCGCTACCGTATGAACAACACTCTTACTGACCATATCGGTACTCGCGGTAGTGAAGCTACTCACCCTATCATCTTCCCTGGCGTTGAAATCGACCGTATTCCAAATGCTGACGGAACAATGAAGAGTGTGGAAACCCTCAACGGTTACATCCACTGCTTGAAGGACATTCTCCTCTACGACCAGAATGCTGTCGATGCCCAGAAGGAGCGTATGCGTCTTGACTCTTCTACATTCCTCTATGAGATTATCAACAACGGTATCCGTTTCATCACTGGTTCTGAAGCTTCTACACTTCTCGGTGGTGATGGCGATAACTCTCGTATGGCGTTCGACAATCAGTATTTCGACAACATCGTATGCTACAACCCAAGTACATACCTCGTATTCTGTTTGATGGGTGCATGGCGTGCAAACAACTCTGACCAGTTCCAGGGATGGGGTTCTTACGACTTCGCTATCAAGCTCCCACACGTTCCAACTGGTACATACGAACTTCGTCTCATCTACCCTCCAATGGCTCGAGGCGGTTTGATGCAGTTCTACCTTGGAAACTCTTCAAACCAGTCAGACATGGTTGCTCAGGGCATCCCATTCGATGCTTGTGCAATGGCATCCGAGGGCAATGCTATGGGTTGGGAACCAATCCATGCACGTACAGAAGAAGGCTACGAGGATTCTGACTATGGACTCTCTTCTGACCAGGTCATGAAGGTTCGTGGTTACATGCGTGCTCCAGCTTCTTTCTCTCGTGGTACTTACAACACAAACACTGACGATCTTGAGAAGTCATACGATCCAAACGACATCTATTCAGCAGCTGCCAATGTAGTTGGTTCTTCATCATGCCGCACTGAAGGTGATGCTGCCGGAAACAATGTAATGCTCCGTTACATCATCTGTACTCAGAAGTTTGAGCAGGGCAAAGACTACTGGCTCCGAATCAAGAACCTCGTGAACGATGCTAACCTCGGTTGGTCATTCGACTTCATTGAGCTCTGTCCTGTAAGTGTTTCTACTAACCAGCAGATGTCTGAGGACTGGTATTAAAAGCCACACCCCGAAAAATCGAATCCTCGAATTATCGAATTATCGAACTATCGGATTATCGAAAAATCGAAAAGAACAAAATATGAAAAAAATAAATAAAATAGCAGCAATGGTAGTAGCAGGTCTTGCACTTGCTACCACCTCTTGTACCGACTATTCTGACTACAACACAGTTCCTGTTGATGCCAACCAGACGGCAAACAAGACTCTGTTTCAGAATATCTGCGACAACAATAAGCTCCAGGACTTTGCCGCTATCATAAAGAAGGCAAACTACGGATCAACCCTAAGCGCATCTCAGTGCTTCACTCTGTGGGCACCTATCGATGGCACTTACGATGCTAATGCCATCCTCGCCATGGATAGTGCAACAATCGTTGACCGCTTCATCAACATGCACATGACTCAGTACTCACACCCTGTTTCAGGTAATGTCGATGAGCGCGTTATCACCATCAACTCAAAGCACCATAGCTTCACAAACACTACATTCGATGACTACCAGATCGTAGATGCTAACATCCCAGCAACTAACGGTCTTATCCACACTATCGATGGCGCTTCTGAATATCATCCAAACATCTATGAAGCACTTGATGAGATTGAAGGTTGCGATGAGTTCGTAAACTACCTCAAGTCATACGATGTTGAGTACATCGACACTCGTAAGTCTGTCGAAGGTCCACTCGTTAACGGACAGCAGTCATATCTCGATACTGTTTGGGCTAAGCGTAACAATGTTATAAGAAACATCCTTCGTGCTGACATCGAGGACGAGGACAGCTCATTCACTGTACTCTTCCCAACTGACAAGGCATGGAATGGCGCTATCCAGAGAATCAGCCCACTCTACAAGTACATCAGTACTGTTGACTACATGGATGTTTCAACATCTAACTTCACAAAGGCTGCTGCATCGGTTACAGCTACAGATGCCAAGGCAGCTAATCCAGTGAAGATTGATGGTGCGCTCTATACCGACTCTCTTCCAAAGTCACAGATTACTCGCAACCTCGCGTTCTCTAACAGCTACCCTCAAAACAAGCCACTCCTTACAGGAACAGCTTCTGCAACTGACTCACTCTTCTCTGTAAGAGGAAACCGTCTCTCTAACACTCAGGAGGTTCTCGGCTACTGCGGTGACCTTCGCTCTATGAGTAACGGTTATGTTCGCACTCTCGATTCTCTCTGCTTCAAGCCATGGGAGACATACGAAACTGTTCGTTCATACCTTGCTCCAGAGCGTATTGTCGGTTTGAAGGCTGCGGCATCATATACTGTAAACACTTTCGGTCAGGACACACTCGTTCGCAAGCATCCAGAGTTCTTCACAGAGCTTCCTGATTTCATTAAGTACATGATGTTCCCTGAGGGACAGGCTCACTTCCAGTACATCTCTACCGACAGTATCAACATGTCTGGTGCTACAGCAAAGCCTGAACTCGACTTCGCTTTGAGAAATGTGCTCTCTACAAAGTATAAGATTTATGTAGTAATGGTTCCATCACAGCTTAACGAGCCAGAGCGTCCTTTGTCAACAGACAAGACTGAAGTCAAGAACCTCTATCTTCGTTTCGACATGGCTTACACAGACGCCGACAACAAGCAGCAGTTCAAGCGCTTGAATGTGCCTGGTGCCAAGACCACAGCCGACATTGTTATCCAGAACGATGCCAAGTTCCATGTTGTGGAACTCGAATTCGAATTCCCTATTTGCTACAGTGGTCTGGACGCATATCCTACATTGTTTATGTCAAACACTAAGTCATTCACTTCAAGTTCAAACCGTAACAAGTTTGAGCAGGAACTTCGCGTTGCAAGAATCTTCCTTGTTCCTGAAGGAGCTAACGACTATGTACAATCTTTGAAATTCTAACCTATGAAGAGTAATATATTAAACTTCCTACAGAGCAAAGGGGTTGCAGTTGCTATGCTTTGTGCAATCTCGATGACATGCTCTACAGCAGCATACGCTCAGGATTTTGACGACGAGGCGAATGTCACTGTCAAGAAAGCTCCTAAGCGTGTTGTTGACAATAACCCAACGCTTGAAGTTAAGGGTACTGTCATAGATCAGGCAACCAAAGCTCCTATTGCTGGTGTGCGTATTCAGACACTCAATGACGAGCGTTATGCTGCCATGACAGATGCCGAAGGTAAGTTCACTATCAAGGTGCCTACTTTTGCAACATCATTGTTCATTCAGGCTCCAAACTACCTTTCTCAGCAGGTTGCCATTCTCGCTAATGATGCAAGCCAGAAGATTGCTGTTCAAATGATTAGCGATGCTTTCGGCACAATGTATGAGAACGGAACTACTTACACAGCAAAGAGCAGTTTCGTATCAAACGGCAAGGGCATCACTATCGACGAAGAAATCGGCTCTAAGCTCGGTGCTGATGTTCATACAGTAATGCATTCTGGAAATCTCGATCAGGGTGCTTCAATGTATATCCGCGGTATCAACTCCATCAACGCAAACTCACAGCCAATGATTATCGTTGATGGTGTAGAGCTTGATATGCAGCGTGATCGTGGTTCGCTCCATGATGGCGACATCTTCAACATGCTTGGAACAATCTCTCCAGAAGATATTGACAAGGTCACTGTTCTCAAGAATGCTACAGCACTCTATGGTGCTCGCGGTGCAAATGGTGTTATCATCATTGAGACAAAGCGTGGTCATTCTATGGCTACTCGCATCGACCTCAAGCTCTCTACTGGTTTCACAAACATACCAAACTCTCCAACATTGATGAATGCCGACCAGTATCGTTCATTCGCTGTGGAGCAGCTCGGTACTATTGCAAAGGTTCAGGAATCTCAGCTCAGTGCCAACACTATGCTCGATTTCAAGTTCCTTAACGACAACCCAAGCTCTTTCAGCTATCGCAAGTTCCATAACGATACCGACTGGAAGGACTTCATCTATCGTAACGCCTTCACTCAGAACTACAGCATCAACGTTCAGGGTGGTGACGACATCGGTATGTACAACCTCTCTGTAGCATACGTTCAGACTTTGAAGAACATTAAGAACACTAAGTTCGACCGTATCAATGTTCGCTTCAACACAGACATCACTTTGCTTGACAATCTTATGACAAAGTTCGATATGTCATTCTCAAAGTCTAACACTTCTCTCCTTGACGATGGTGTGCCAGCAGATCTTACTGCAAACCCTATCAACTCACCATCATTCCTCTCATACGTGAAGAGCCCATTGCTCAACCCATATCAGTACAACCACAACATTAAGGACTTCACAACTCTCCTTAGTGAGGCTGACGATCTCTATGAAGCTCTTGGCAGCGAGTATTCACTCTCTAACCCACTCGCTATTCTCCAGAACTCTAATGGCGACCGTAAGAACCGCAACGAGAACACTTTCTTCAATGTTACCATCACACCTACTTGGCAGATCAACTCTCACTTGAAGGCAGCTTCTCACTTCAGCTACTACATCAACCGTAGCTCACAGGCTTACTATCGTCCAAACCTTGGTACAGCTTCATTCTTCATCCAGAACCTCGGTACTGTTTATTCTAAGGTTGCCTCTATCTTCAGCAAGGAGACAAACATCCTCAGCAATACTCATATCGACTGGGCAAACAAGTATGGCGCTCATAACATCAATGTTACTGGTGGTTTCCGCTACAACTACTTCTACTATGACGGCAGCGACCTCAAGACGGAATATCAGGTACAGGGTAACGACGACAAGAACCCACAGCTTTCTGTAGGCACAAACGTTTACTCTAACATTGGTGGTATTGACGATGTATGGAAGAACATCCAGTGGTATGCTAATGCAGACTATAGCTACATGAACCGTTACTTCGCTACAGTTTCTCTTGCTGCAGAAGCAAACAGCCGTTTCGGTAAGAAGGCTGCTGGCGGTCTTAAGGCATTCGGCACTAACTGGGCTATCTTCCCAAGCGTTCAGCTCGGTTGGGTGATGACTAACGAGAACTGGTTCCCTAAGACTCCTGCCATCAACTACCTCCGCATCAATGCTGGCGTTGATGTAAGCGGTAACGATGGTATCTCTAACTATGCTACATCTACAGCCTTCTCTGCAGTACGCTTCAACGGCACTCAGATTGGTATGCAGCTCACAAACGTAGGTAACGATGAGGTTAAGTGGGAAACAACTAAAAAGTTCAACCTCGGCTTCCAGGCTTACCTCTTCAACAACCGTCTTGGTATTGATGCAAACTTCTTCATGCACAATACTAACGACCTCCTCTCTCTCAAGTCGTTCGACAACCCTATCGGTGGTATCAACAACTACTGGATCAACTCTGGTAAGATTCAGAACACTGGTTTCGAGGTTGGCATCAACGGCAAGCCTATCGCTACAAAAGACTGGCACCTTGAGATTGGCGCTACTGTAGGTCATTACAAGAATGAAGTCAAGGAACTTGCTGATGGCGAATTCACTTCTTCTATCTATGGCAAGAACAACCTCCTCACTCGCGTTGGCGAATCAGTCGGCGTATTCTACGGATTTGAAACTCGCGACCATGTATTCAGCACAACCGCTGAAGCTGCTTCTGCAGGAAAGCCACACATCAACAGCAAGGGCATCGAGACAAACAATCTCTACTATGTTGACGAGTCAGGTGCAAAGGTTGACTATGAAGCTGGTGACACTTGGTTCGTAGATCAGAATGGTGACGGTTGCATTAGCGATGCCGACAAGGTTGTCATCGGTAACCCTAACCCTGATTTCTACGGAAACATCCATGCTTCACTCTCTTGGAAGCGCTTCAAGCTCAGCACTTCTTTCAACTATAGCCTTGGCAACGATATCTACAACTATCAGCGTTCTATCCTCAACTCTGGTTCTACACTCTACAACCAGCAGGTTGCTGAGGTTGGTCGTTGGCGTTACGAAGGTCAGATTACTGATCTCCCACGCGCTTACTATGGTGATCCTAAGGGCAACAACAACTTCTCTACTCGTTGGATTGAGGACGGCTCTTACATCCGTATGAAGACTCTCACGCTCTCTTATCAGATTCCAATGCCTGAATCTTGGGAATCATGGCTTCAGGGTATCTCTATTTGGGGTGAAGCTCGCAACCTCTTCACGCTTACCAAGTATAAGGGCAACGATCCAGAGCTCAGCATTAGCAACAACCATTACTATCAGGGCATCGACGCAGGCTTCATGTCACAGGGTCGCCAGTTCGTAATTGGTCTCAATATTAATCTCTAACGCAGATTATTCCCTCCAAATTACTCTCTAACGCAGATTATTCCCCTCCGTTTTCGGAGGGGTCTAAAACCAAAAGAATATGAAACTAAAGAATTTATTCACAGCGATTGCAGTTGCTGCTCTTCCATTATCAGGAGCCCTTACCTCATGTTCCGATATGCTTGAGTCAGACAGTTCTCTGTTCGTTAGCGACCCTAACCTCAACCAGAAGAGCGACTCTGTATTCTATGCTTACGGCATCATGCAGGCTATGCAGCAGCTCGCCGACCAATATTATTTCCAGAACGAGATGCGTGGTGAGATTTCTGTGCCTACTGCAAAGGCTACAACACATCTCAAGAACCTCGCCAACTACTCGGCTGGTGCAGAATGTAAGTACGACTCTGTTTACCTCTACTACAAGGTAATCAACAACTGTAACACTTACCTCCAGAAGCGCGACACAACGCTCATGTCTGGAACAACCAATGTCACTATCAACGAGTATGTTGCCATTGCTGCTTTCCGTGCTTGGACTTACCTCCAGCTCACTAAGCAGTATGGTGATGTGCCTTATCTCACTACTCCTGTTCTTACAGTTTCTGAGATTAACGCAAAGACAGAGCACACACCTTACCGCACTATCCTTGCCGACCAGGCTCAGTATCTTCAGAATCTGAAGAACAGCTACAGCTACGAGTTCCTTCGCGTGCCTTACTATCAGGCATCAATCCTCATTGGCCACTTGAACTTCTCTAACTCTTTGACAAAGGTAATGTCGCCTTCAAAGTGCTTCTTCCCTATCAACATCGTTCTTGGCGACCTCTACCTTGAACTCGGCGAATATGAGAAGGCTGCTGAATGTTACCACGACTATCTCCTTACAGCTTCTAAGGAAGGTGGTATTCAGGCTATCAGAAACAACTACTGCAATATGCGTTACCCTCATGACGCAGACTACATGGAACTCCCAATGAACTACTATTCAGCAGAGAATACTGATATTCGTGCAATTAACCAGTGGGACAATATCTTCTACCTAGGTGGTGAACCAGGCGATGAGGTTATCTCTTACATCCCAATGGCTGTAAACTACACTATGGGACAGACTACTGATGTGCCTTACGCATTCGGTTACGACTACTATGCGAGCTCTTACAATCAGGTTTCTCGCTATACCATCTTCCGTTGTCCTGAGCACAATGAGCCACAAATTCAGCCTTCTGCCGACTACATGAAGATGGTTAAGAATGCTCCTTTCTATTATGTAACAAACGAGAAAGACCCTCTGGTGCTTACTACTCGCTACCTGACAAGCTCTACAAATGTAGGTGATGGTCGTGCTAACATGATTGTAAAGGGTGAAGGAAACGACTCTACAAAGCTCTTTGTTCAGAAGCCATCAACAGGTTTCTTCTACATCTATCGTAACTCTACTGTCTATCTCCGTCTTGCAGAGTCACTCAACCGCATGGGCGAACCAGAACTTGCATTCGCTGTTCTCAAGAGCGGTATCAACTCAGAGCTCAAGCAGTATGTTGACACAGCATACGTAGAGGATTACAAGATTCCACAGGAGAACTACTATATTCCAAAGGCATCTTACGACCGCATCTGTACTGGTAAGCTTGACTTCCTCTCTTCTGCAAATGTTTCTTATTTCACAAATGCAAACAAGGAAATCGTTGGTATCCATCAGCATGGCGCAGGTATGGTAGCTGGTAAGGACGGTCTTCGTTCACAGTACAACTATGCAACTATCGTAGGCGCACGTATCGACAAGATCCGCAGCCAGTTCGCTCCAGAGAAGATTGGCGAGCCATACACTAAGGAAGAATACATCAATGCCGTTGAAGATCTCATTTGCGAGGAATACGCTCTTGAGTTTGCATTCGAAGGCACTCGTTTCTCTGACCTCGTTCGTATAGCACGCCACAAGAACCTTGATAGCCCATACGGCGGTCAGTTCGGTTCTACATGGTTTGCTGACATCATGAAGGGCAACAACCCAGTGAAGTCGCTCACAGACGAGAACAACTGGTACCTCCCATTCAAGTAAACATTCCCTCTCATCAATAAAAAAAGGAATCGGCTTTATAAAAGTCGGTTCCTTTTTTGTTAGTTAATTTCGTTAATTTCTTTAGTAACGTTCGTTACGTTAATATCGTTAATAACGTTACAAAATCCCCAAAACATCAGAATAATCCGAAGAGTTCAGCATCTATCATATCCGTAATGGTGCGGAAAGCTTCGGGATTCTGCTCAAACTTCTTGTTGTCGCCATCCACGATGATGAGTTTTCCCGGATAAGTTGCTATCCAGTTTTCGTAGCGTTCGTTGAGACCTTTGAGATAGTCAAGTCGCATTGTCTGCTCAAACTCACGGCCGCGCTTCTCGATATGGTCGATAAGGTTAGGCACAGACGAGCGGATGTAAATCATCAGGTCAGGCAGTTTGATGAGCGAAACCATGAGGTCGAAAAGTTCCGTGTAAGTGTCGAAGTCACGATCGCTCATGAAACCCATGTCGTGAAGGTTTGGCGCAAAGATGCGAGCATCCTCAAAGATGGAACGGTCTTGTACTATTGTCTCCGCACTCTTCGATATTTCCACCACTTCCTGAAAACGCTTACTAAGGAAGTACACCTGCGTATTGAATGCCCAGCGCTTCATGTCAGCGTAGTAATCCGCAAGGTATGGGTTGTTATCGACTGGTTCAAAACGAGGTGTCCAGCCGTATCTTTTTGCGAGCATCTTGGCAAGTGTTGTCTTGCCTGCTCCTATGTTTCCTGCTATTGCTATATGCACTTTTGTAAGAATTTTATTAATTATTAATTATATTTTCAATTTTCAATTGCATCATCCAAACAAGCCGAATATCTGACTGTCTATCTTATCGACGATGGAAGCAAAGTCTGAAGGATTATGTTCGTAGTCGATATTGTCCACTTCTATCACAAGCACCTTACCTTCGTATTTGTTGAAGATGAAGTCCTCGTAACGCTGGTTAATGCTCGTTAGATAATCAATCTGAATGGCTTGCTCGTAGTCGCGTCCACGCTTCTGGATGTTCGACACCAGATGCGGAACAGATGAGCGAAGGTAAATCATCAGGTCTGGGCATTTCACGACGCTTGTCATCTGGTTGAAGAGTTCCATGTATGTCGTGTAGTCACGCTCTTCCATGTTGCCCATTGCGTAGTTGGCAGCCGTAAACACATGCACGCCTTCATAGATTGTACGGTCCTGAACGACTGTCTCCTTTGCCCTCGCAATCTCAAGGACATCATTGAATCTATGCTTTAGGAAAAACACTTCAAGATTGAAGCACCAACGCTTTATATCCTTGTAGTAATCATCCAGATACGGATTGTTGTCAACAGCCTCGAAATGCGGTTTCCATCCGTAATGCTTACAGAGCAGATTCGTCAGCGTCGTTTTTCCAGAGCCTATATTTCCTGCTATTGCTATATGCACTTCTTCAATTATTAATTATAAGTTATTACAATGTCACGATTATTGGTTCATGATGAATTGCAGGCAGAACCTTTTCCGTGAGGTCCTTAACCTTCATTCGCAGACTTGAAGTGTTCATGCAAGGATGGCAGCCCACATAATTGCTCTGAAGCACATCGCTGTCAATGAGCAGTTGTACGGTATTTTCTGCATCGTTCATCAATCCCATGACAGAGACGGAACCAGGCATCACATCAAGATATTTCTGCATAGCCTCGCCGTCAGCGAATGAGAGTCGCGCAGAGTTGATTTGTTGCGAGAGATCCTTTGTCAAGAACTTCTTGTCGCCTGGTATCATGAGTAAGTAGAATTTCGTCTTCTGCCTATTGCACAGAAAGAGATTCTTGCAGATTATGGCATGTTTTGCCTTATCGTCAGCCATATCCGACTTGAAGTTCTCAAGCGTGGTGCGCTCGAATGCGGTGTCAATCTCGGCACAAACCTCCATGGTCATTGCTGGTTCGTGGTCAAGTCGGTCGTATTCAATGCCAAGACTGTCAAGCAAATCATACACTCGCACCTCGCGAGGTTCTCGATTGCTTACATCTTCTGGTCTTCCTTTATATATAGTGAGCATAGTTTAATTGAGTAATGACGAATGATGAATGTGTAATGACGACTTTACTTCTTGTACTTCTGCACGCGAGAGTCATTGATCACACCGCCCCAGTTCAAGCCGAACGCAAAGTCGTAAGTGTTTCCATCAATATCCTTGTAGCACTTCATGTCGCGAGGAGTATCTTCCGCTTGCGCTTCCACCGTGAGCATGTCTGCAGGCATCTGGAAAGGCAACAAGGCAGAAGGTTCAATCTTGCCGCGAACGAGTTCAAGAACCACTTGGTTCTGTATATCAAAAGTACAGAATATAGCATCGGCGAATGGTTCTATCTCACTCATTACCATCGGATTACTGATGTTCACGGATACGATTACCGGTTTGCTTCCCATGCGTGCTCTTGTGTCCTGGACAAGTTCCATGTCGCATCTGTTTATCGTCTTGATCGACTTGCCCTTGTAAGAGCGGTTCTTGGATGTCTCAAATGGGTCGCCTCCTGCTATGCTCACCTCGCGAGCAGTAGTTGCAGTATAGTCGTTATATTGCAGACTTATAGGCACATATTCCTCATTCTTCTTGTCATAACCATAGCCGCTGTTTGGAGAATTTATGAACACGATGGCAAGGTCAGCCTCATCTTCCGAATATACGCGGTCGAAATATCTGTCAACAATCTCCTCCGATAGCGGATTAACATCGCGTGCTGCTATAGGATTATCCCAGAAACCTACATACGCTGGTTCATGGCGCTTCGGTATGAACACCCTAAGTCGCTCCTTCATCGGAAGCACATTGTTATGGTTCTTGAGCATCACAACACTCTGCTGCTGAGCCTGATAGCCAGAAGCCATATAGTCGGCACAACCCACAATCTTTGAACTTTCGCGAGGATTGATATAAGGATTCTCGAACAAGCCTACGCGGAAGATGTTCATCAGCAAGCGATAGGCTGATTCTTGCATACGAGTGGTCATCTTCTTCAAGCCATGCTCCTTCACACCCATCTCAAAAGCGTCGAGGATTGGTTGCTTGTCGTTGTTGCCGCCAAACTGGTCAACGCCTGCCATGAGTGCCTTATAGTGGCGCTCTGCTATTGAAAGATTCTCAACGCCCCATGGTTTTCCGTCATGTTTTCCCGGATGAGTATAGACGCCCGTGATACCCCAGTCGGTGCAAATCACGCCTTCGTAGTTGTGGTCTTTGCGAAGTTGTCGAGTGAGCATATCACGATTGAAGCCATTGGCGACATTCTCATTCGATTGATTCCAACTGATTGTGTAATAAGGCATTACGGCAGAAGCGCGTTCTGTTCCTGCAGTAAGTTTGAAAGCACCCTCGGTAAACGGAATCTTATGCAGTTTCAGATTGTTGTTTGGAAAGACTGAGAACTTTCCGAAACCATAGTGAGCGTCTCTGCCCGACTCGCAAGAACCACCTCCGGGCCAGTGCTTTACCATGGCATTTACGCTGTATTCGCTCCATCCTTTTTTGATCAATGATGACTGGAAGCCGTCGCAATAGGCACGAGCCATATCGGCAGCAAGCACAGGGTCTTCACCGAATGTTCCTGAGAAGCGCATCCAGCGTGGTTCTGTTGCTATGTCAACCTGTGGTGAGAGGGCTGTCGTAAAACCGAGCATTCTGTATTCATGTGAGGCTATTGCTCCATGCATGAACATAAGGTCAGGCGAGAAAGTGGCAGCCATGCCGAGAGAGCCCGGCCACATTGATATCTCCCCTCCTCCACCAGCGTTGAACTCGCTGTCTGCACGAGCTGAATGACGAGGGTCGGAAGAGTTGTTCGTAGGAATGCCATGACCTATTCCTTCCACAAAAGCCTGTATCGTATTGTTCCATCTTGCGGCAATCTCCGGACTTTCCACGGTTGTTATCAGCACATGTCGGAGGTTGTCTTCCACGAGGAATTGCTTCTGGTTGTCGCTCAAATCCCATGGCTTCGCGCCACTTGCCTTGAAGTCTATTCCATTGTATGTAGAAACGCCGAAGGTGCGGTCGGTAGCAGGAATAGACTGATGCTTGCTATATAGCATCAAACCCGCTATTTCCTCTATCGAAAGCTGCTTTGCAAGGTCTTCTGCTCGCTTCTCGTAAGGCTGTCGCCAGTCTTCATAGACATCCAGCTTTCCGTTTCTGTTGAGGTCCTTGAAGGCATAGCCGTCAGTAAGTATTATCTTAACGCCAGAATCGCGAGAGAAACCAATGGTCTTTCCGCCAATGTTATCAATGACGGAATATGTCTGGTAATCCCTTTGTTCCCATTTCTGCTGCTGGGAAACTTTCTTTTTCTGCGCGAAGGATGCTGTTGCCACAAGCAACGATGCCGCTACTGTTATTGCGAGGCGGATGTGTCTTTCAGAGTTCTTCATTTGTTGTTTGAGGATATTTCTGTGATAGTTTTATTCCGCAAAAGTAAGTAATTTTTGATTCATGAGCAAATTTTCCACTATAAAAACATGGCTTTTGAACAATTTTCCATGCTTCAAAGTACATAAAATGCAGAAAATCGGCAATAATACATCAAGGTTTTTGCATTATACCAAATAAGTTTGTATCTTTGCACAAACTATTAACCATAAAACCTAATCTATGAATCTAAAGAAAACCCTTATCAGTTCCGCTCTTGCTCTCTTCGTGGCAGGAGCCAACGCACAGAACCCTTACCTCCCTCTTTGGGAACACCTTCCTGATGGAGAGCCACGAGTATTCGAAGATCCAGACAATCCTGGCAAGCTTCGCGCCTATATCATCGGTTCTCACGATTTGAAGAACACTGACTACTGTGGTCCGGACATCCGCATGTGGTCTGCACCGGTAGAAGACCTCAGCCAGTGGCGCGACGAAGGTTCACTCTTCAAGCACTATGTTGACGGACAGTGGGACACAATGTTCGCGCCAGACCTCGTTGAGGTTAAGGACAAGGTTACAGGCAAGAAGACTTACTATCTCTACCCTCACTCTCGCGGAAATCGCCGTGTGCCAACTGTTGCCAAGGGTGATCGTCCTAACGGACCTTTCACTGCTATCAACCTCACTGAGGATGGACGCCAGTGTCTCCCTGGTTCTATGATTGACTTCGACCCATCAGTATTCATCGAGAATATCACGAACAAGAAGGACAAGGATTACGACAAGGGCTTCCGCGCTTATGTATTCTACGGTTTCCAGCACTCTACTGCTGCTGAGCTCGACCAGAACACTATGTACAGCGTTCGTCCTGGCACAGACATCCGCGACTACTTCATCCCTGCCTCTTCTCGCTATGGTGAGGTTCGCGACCCTAAGGGCACTGAATATCCTGCTCTCTACAAGGGACAGAACCCAGGCGAGTTCAACTTCTTCGAGGCTTCTTCCATCCGTCAGGTTGGCAATAAGTATGTGATGGTGTTCTCTGGTTACTCTGGTCCTGACTATGGTCTTGGCTCTACAAACTCTGCCCTTCGCTATGCTTACGGCGACTCTCCACTCGGTCCTTGGCGTTCAGGTGGTGTACTCGTTGACTCTCGTGGCGTTGTGCTCAATGAGGACGGCTCTAAGCTTACTACCACAAACTTCGCCCACAACACTCACGGTTCTCTTCAGGAAATCAACGGACAGTGGTACGTGTTCTACCATCGTCCACCACGCGGCTTCGGCAATGCTCGCCAGTCAATGGTTGCTCCTGTGAAGATTGTTTGGGACAAGAAGAAGGTTGCTGATGGCGGTAAGGTTACCATCGTTGGCTACGACCCATACGCAAAGGATAATGTATGGACAGCTAAGGCTGCAAATGGCGACCACTACACAGGTGCAGAGGTAACTTCCGAAGGCTTCCAGATTTTCGGTCTCGATCCATACAAGTATTACTCTGCCGGTCTTGCTTGTTACATCAACGACAATAACGCTATGCAGGACAACTGGGATGTATGGAACAACTCCATGGATCTCGCTGGCCTCAAGAACGGCGCTATCGTTGGCTTCAAGTACTTCGGTTTCGGCGGTCTTGCTCAGGACACAAAGGGTTGCAAGGCATTTGAAGGCACAAAGCAGGGTGATGGAACAAAGATTAACATCGATGTTACTCCAAGCGCACAGGCTTGCAAGATTCATGTCATGCTCGACGGTCCTTACGCAAACTCTACTTGGAATGGCAAGGAGATAGCCGTTATTGATGTCCCTGCAGCAGAGGTTCCTGGTGGTGGCCGTAACCCATGGGCACGCGCTCAGGCAAAGCCTATCGTTGTTTCTGCTGATGTTCCTGCCGTAGAAGGTCTTGCTGGCAAGCACGCTATCTATCTCGTAGTGGAAGGTCCAGAAATCAAGGAGCCAGAGCAGCCTCGTTTCGGAGGTCGCAACCAAGGTCCACAGCGTCCACGCGGACTCGTTGACATCCACGGACTTGGTTTCTCAAAGAACGGCACAAAGTGCGAGCGTCCTGTAGTACCTACAGTGAACATCCTCGTTGACGGTCAGCCACTCGTTATGCCAACAGCTCCTATCTTCTCAACAAACCAGAACGGCTACACAATGGTCAACCACTATCAGGTTTACGGCAAGCTCAACGCTAATTCCGTAATCACAGTGAAGGCAAATGGCGGCGATGTAAAGGCAACAGTCGGCAAGATCTCAGACGGTCGTGCAAAAGTAACTTGCTCATACAACGGCGTAGAGAAAGTCTTCCTCATCAACTAATGCAAACTCCCCATCCATTTTACAATAAGCGCAAGCACTTCACAGTGCTTGCGCTTTTTATAATTCTAACACACAATTTGAAATTGAAATTGTAATAAAGAAAATTGCACAAAAGGGTCAGACCCCTTTGTGCAATTTCTACTTGATCTTTAAAAAAATCCTATGAGTTATGATGCAAAACTCATAGGATTATGAATCTTTTCCCGTTATTTATTATCCGAGGAGTTCCTTTACTATGCCAGAAATCACGCGGCCATCAGCCTTGCCTGCCAACTGCTTGCTGGCAACACCCATGACCTTGCCCATCTCCTTCATTGAAGTGGCACCTGTCTCTGCGATGATTGCCTTCACAGCCTCCTTGATTTCCTCTTCCGAGAGCTGCTTAGGAAGGTATGATTCAATAACCTCCACCTGAGCAAGTTCTGCGTCGGCGAGATCCTGACGGTTCTGCTGCACAAAGAGCTGGGCAGCATCCTTGCCCTGCTTTGCGAGCTTTGCTATAATCTTCAGCGCGTCGGCATCTTCGAGAGTGTCGTTTGCACCTGGGGCTGTCTTTGCTTCAAGAAACACCTTCTTGATGTTACGGAGTGTTTCAAGACGCACTTTGTCACGAGCCTTCATGGCTTCCTTGATATCGTTTGTTATCTGATCAAAAAGCATAATTTTACTGAGTTTTAGTTACATAATATCATGCAAAGTTAAGCTTTTTTCCATAAATCGTAAGCAATTCCTGAAAAAACTTTGTTTTTTATCGCACTTTTCCCATTATAGTCTCCAAAACGGTGCTGTCAAATTTGCCGTTATCCGACATTTTATGTAATTTTGTCATCATTCATCACTCAATACTCATTACTCATTACTCAACGACCCATACATGGATTTCTCATACATCATCGACCAAATAAACAGTACGGAGGTGACTGCTATCGGCGCCTTCTTCAAACTTCTCCTTTCCGGCATTCTCGGCGCAGCCATCGGCGTGGAGCGAAAGCACAAGGGACAGCGTGCCGGCATGCGTACCATTGCACTGATTGCCATGGGTGCTACCCTCGCCATGCTCGTATCCATCTATATTCCACAGGTCTATATGGGCTTGAAGAACGGCGACCCAGGGCGTATAGCAGCACAGGTGGTCAGCGGTATCGGTTTCCTTGGCGCGGGTGCCATCATACAGAGTAAGGGTAGCGTTCGCGGACTCACCACGGCTGCCGTTATCTGGATCACTGCCATGGTTGGTCTTGCCGTCGGTTCTGGTATGTATCTCATCTCAACGATCACGACGGTTCTTATCCTAATAATACTTACCATCCTCGACAAGTACGAGAAGCAGCTGCGACTGAACTGGGAAAGCAAGTTCATTCGCCTGAAGCTTGGCAGTATAAACGACAACATTGAGCCTTATCTTGCGCTTTTCGAGAAGCATAGCGTTCACGTCAGCGACACCTACATCCGCTACGACTACACGCTCCCGGCAACAACCGTCAACTTCATGATTCGCACCAAAGGCAATACAAACTTCATAAAGCTCTTTGAGGAAATCCACGCTCTCAACGACAAGACCCTCTCACTTACACTAACTGATGAGGTTAACAATTAAGTGATTGTTGTAACGGTAGGAACGAGAATAACGTTAGGAACGATAACAAAAAACCAAACGAAAACTAGACAATATGACACAGGAAAGAGTAAACTTCGGAAGCAAACTGGGCATCATACTTGCCACTGTCGGCAGTGCTGTTGGACTTGGCAATGTGTGGCGATTCCCTTACATCACAGGCGAGAATGGCGGTGCAGCCTTCCTTATCATCTATGCGCTGTGCGTAGTGCTGCTTGGCATCCCTTGCATGGTGAGCGAATTCATCATCGGACGCTCTGCTCAGGCTAACACGGCTCGCGCTTTCACGAAGATGGCTGACGGCAGACCATGGAAATGGATTGGCTATCTCAGCGTGTTCACAGGTTTCTCCATAACATGCTATTATGCCATCGTTTCGGGTTGGTGCTTCCACTACATCTTTGCACCGTTCACCACTGACCTCAGCACACCGGAACTCGTAGGAAAGCACTTCACGGAGTTCTCGAGCAATCCTATCACGCCATTGCTTTGGACTCTCGGACTTATCCTAATCTGCCATTTCATCATCACTCGTGGCGTGCAGAAAGGCATTGAGAAGATGTCGAAGTATTTCATGCCATTGCTCTTCATCCTTCTGCTCATCATCGTCGTTGCTTCTTGCATGTTGCCTGGTGCGGTAAAAGGCTTGGAGTTTCTTTTCCTTCCTGACTTCTCTAAACTTACGCCTAACTCGGTGCTTGCTGCCATGGGACAGTCGTTCTACTCGCTTTCCATCGCCATGGGCTGCATCTGCACATACGCTTCATATTTCAGTCGCGAAACGAACCTCACTCGCACAGCCGTTCAGATTAGTCTGCTCGACAGCGTTGTGGCAATCCTTGCTGGTATGATGATTTTCCCTGCTGCCTTTGCCGTTGGCGTTAGTCCGGACTCTGGCGCTTCGCTTGTTTTCGTGACACTGCCTAATGTGTTCAACCAGGCGTTCTCTGCGATGCCAGCAGTAGGTATGGTTGTTTCCGTAGCGTTCTATTCATTGCTCTCTCTCGCAGCACTCACATCGCTCATGTCGCTCCATGAGGTTGCAACAGCCTTCGTACACGAGGAGTTCGATATGAGCAGAAAGAAAGCAGCAGCCATCGTGACAGGCATTGCCATGGTTATCGGTTCGTTCTGCTCACTTTCGCTCGGCGACTGGAGTTGGCTTCAGGTTGCAGGCATGTCGCTCTTCGACTTCTTCGACTACACTACAGGCCAGATTCTGCTGCCTGTCATCGGTTTCTTCACATGCATCTTCCTCGGTTGGTTTGGTCCACGTGACAGAATACGCGCTGAGTTCACTAACGACGGCACTTACAAGGGAAAACTCTTCAAGTGTTATCTCTTCCTCATCAAGTTCTTCTGTCCTATAGCCATCGCTCTCGTGTTCCTCAACCAGTTGGGTATAATTTAGAACAAATAACAAAATGAGAATAGGTATTTTCGGCGGCTCGTTCAATCCCATCCACAACGGCCACATATCAATAGCAGAGGAACTGCTGCAGACGGAGTTTGTTGACGAGATATGGTTTGTTATCTCGCCACAGAATCCACTGAAGCAGAAGGCAGACCTATGGCCAGACGCATTGCGCTTCGAGATAGCAGGGAAGGCTCTTGAAAGTCACCCTCGCCTGAAGCCATGCGATGTGGAATATCATCTGCCGAAGCCTTCATACATGTGGACAACTCTCAACGAACTCAAGTCGCAGTATCCGGAGCATGAGTTTGTTCTTCTCATCGGCGCCGACAACTGGCTTCTCTTCTCGCGTTGGTATCGTAGCGAGGACATCCTGAACGACTTCGAACTCGGCATCTATCCGCGTCCAGGCTATATAATAAATGAAGAGGAACTCCCTGAAACCGTCCATTTCTTCAACACCGGTCTTTATGACATCAGCAGCACCGAAATCCGCCGCCGACTGAAAAACGGAGAATCCATCGAAGGCCTTGTGCCCAGCTCCGTCATAGACTTCCTTGAGCATAAGTAATTCAAGGTCCACACACCAATATTTATATCAAAACAATAATCCCTCACCGTGCAAACGATGAGGGATTTTTTGTCACATTATTGTTTGTGAGTATTACTTGCGGCGACTTGAATTTGCTTTTGCATTTGCCTTTACATACTCGATGCCGATAGTCTTAATGCGGATCTGAGCAGCTGTACCTGTGCCTGTATGACCGTTCTTGATGGTAACAGTATTGCTATTGATGTCCTTGACAACGATGACGTCACCGATAGTCGTTGCGTTACCAGGAGAAGCTTCGCCCTTACCTTCTGCCACACATACGATGTTCTGGTAAGTGTCGCAGTTGATGGCGATGTTTTTCACGTTCTTGCTGAAAGTGATGGTAACGGTGTTTGTAGGATACATGCGAATAGTGTTGAAGCCGTTGCTTGAGTAGAACTTAGGGGCATTTGTGTTTGTACCCTTGTCGGCAGTGAAAGAGAGACCGCCAACAGATGTTCCGTTGATTTCCTTACCAGACTCAACAACGCCTACGAAACTTGCAACGTCGAAAGTCTCGTCAACATTGATGTTTGCGTCGCCTGTGTTGCCGCCAGGATTGTCGTTGCCGCCACCTGTGGTAGTGCCAAGCTCAGTCTTGCCGTTAACGAATACGAGACAACCTGCACCCTTTCCTGTAGTCTCAGGAGTGTTGCCCTTGTAGTTTACGAGGTTGCCCTTGATGACGATGACATCACCCTTCTTGAGAGTACCTGCTGTAGCCGATGTGAACTTCTCGCCATTGAGAGAGTTGATTTGGTAAGCCTGGAATACCTCAGAAGAGCCTGCAACATCAACCATATTTATTGAGATGTTACCGTACTGGTCAACGCCTGATGTATTGATAGTCTCGATGATTCCCTGCACATAATACTGTTCAGCAGTAGCAGTTTCGCCTGTTTCCTTACACTTCTGAACGGCAGCAGCAACATTGAATGGAGTGTCGATAGTACCGTTACCTGAAGGAGTGCCTGGAGTTACTTCTGGAGTTGTGCCGCCACCTTCAACCTTGCCGTTGAGAGAGTAGATGTAAGCCTTGTTCTGAACAGTTTCAGGAGTATTGCCTTTGTAGTTTACAACCTTACCGCAAACAATAACTTCGTCGCCAACCATAAGAGCATTAGGATCTTTACATTGCTTGTTGCCAAGGCCAAGAGCACGGAAACAGTAGAACTTATCAGCAGATTCGTTGCTGTCAGCAATGTAGAATGTAGCATTTCCATAGTCGCTGAAAGCTTCCTTAACTTCAACAACGATACCCTTTACATAAATGTCGTTAGCAGATTCAGTGTCAGCAGCAAGGGAAGTTGCATAAGCTATTGCTGCAGTAGCGTTGTATGGATCTGCCTGAGTTCCTGTACCCTTAGGTTCGCCTTGGATAACAGGAGTGTCGTTACCGCCAACACCGTTTACCGAAACGAGTTGAGCAGCGCCTTTTCCTTCTGTTTCTGGGGTATTACCGCTATAATTATAGACTTTTCCCTTTACAACCACTACATCACCCTCTTTTATTTCACTTGCAGTGGCTTCAGTAAACTTCTTTCCATCAATTCCAAGAATTTGGAATGCCTTAAACACATCAGAACCACCTTCGTCAATCATATCGATTGAAATATTACCATATTGAGCTGCACCTGAAGTGTCAACATTCTTTACTACACCCTGAATGTAATAAACATCTGCAGAAACTGTTGTGCCTACTTCTTTACATTTCTCAATAGCAGCAGCTACATTAAATGGGTCAGATGCTGTACCAGAACCCTTAGGTTCAATTGTCGTAGAATCGCCGCCACCGCCAAAGATAGGGAGGTCGTATGGCATCGGTACGTCTTCACAACTGCTGAGAGCGAACATGGCTGTCAGCATTGCAAGAAATGAATAAAAATGTTTTTTCATATTGTGTTTTGTTTTTAATCGGGGGTTGGTTGGGCCCAACGGATAACCGTTGGGAATAATCATGCATTACGAATTTTAATTTGCTGGCTTTACGTCGTTGAGGTCGCGGATGAGTACCTGCCATGTGTCGTTGTAGCGAGTAAAGACGCCAGTGATGTTGAGCTTGCCTTCAGGGAGAGTCTCTGCTGCGAAGCGTGCGTAGGTGCTTGTGCGGATTTGGAGAGAAGCCTGCGCAATGTTCTTGCCGGCAGTCTCATCCTTGAGATAGCGTGGAACGCAGTTTGCAGCGTCCTTCTCAGCCTCAGGAGCGTAAGTGGCAAGACCAGCCTTCTGGAAGCTGACGTTCTTGAGAGTCATGAGCTTGCCGCTGTTTGATTCGAGGTAAGCCTGATCCTTGATTCTGCTAAGGTCAAAATCAGAAGCCTGTACATTATCCTTATAACCTACGCGCTTGTAGTGCTGCTGCCAGAGGCGAGCATTCATACGGCTGACGTATGTCTTTCCGTTTGCATTGGTATAAGGAGTACCGATTTCAGGCTGCTTGCCATAACCGCCAATGTAGAGGTCCTTGAGTTCAACAATGATCTCAGCACCAACAGGAAGTGCGCCATAAAGACCGCCCTGTGAGATGCAGATGAGAATGCCTTCGTCAGACTCGTCCTCGACAGATATTTCGCTGTAGATATTGCCCTGGATGTCATTGCCAGTCACCCAGCAACGAAGCTGCGTAGGCTCTGTGATCTGCTTGTAAGCATTGGCAGAGGCAAAGATGGTCGGAGAATATTTCGTCTTGAGGTCGGCAATGGTGATGCGGTTTGTCTCCTGCAAGTCCTTGTTGCCGTAAGCGTCATTCATCTGCTGCTCTGTGATTTCATCGTAGCCGCCGTCCATACATGATGTGAGGGCGAAGCTTGCAAGAATGCCTGCTATGAATAGTAGTTTTTTCATAATCTTTCGTTTGTTTTGACAATTAGAACTTGTAAGCGATGTTAAGCATTCCGTTCATGCCATAAGCGTAGAACTTCATAGGATTCTTTGAGAAGACGTATGTTCTGTTGCCGCCAGAAGCCTTGCGGTCGGAACGGCTCTGCTCGTAACCGCCAGTAACGAGGTTCTGGTTGTTGAGGAGGTTTGTGAGAGAGAGGTTGATGGAAACGGAACCTTTCTTCAAACGGATATTGCGACCGACAGAGGCATCAATCATCCAACCGCCATGTCCCTTAGACTGAGCGTCGTAGATGTAGTTGCCTTCGTTGTCCTTGTTGTCACTCTCCTGTACAACCTTGTCGAAGCGGTTATAGCAAGAATATGAGAGGAAGATGCGGTCGTACCAGTTGGCGTTGAGATCGATGTACCAGCCTTGGTTAGCATAAGAAAGACCGATGCTTGTAGCTGTGAGAGGAGTTCCGCTTTCACGGATGTCCTTTGTATAGCAATGCATGCCTGTCTTGTTTCCGCTTGTTGACTGCATTGTTGTCACGGTAGCGTCGTTGAGATAGAGGGCATCAGAGATTGTGCCGAAGAGCTTGAGTGCAAGAGAGCTTGTAAGCTTGATGCGGGCAGCAGCCTCGATACCGTAATATTCCTTCTTGAGGTCTGTGAGGCTCACATACATGAAACCGCTGTAGTCAGCATTTGATGTTGCGTCATAGTAGAAGTTCTGCCATTCGGAAACGTTTGACAAGTGGCTGAAATAACCTGTAACATTGAACTTCACGTTTGAATTCTGGTACTGAAGACCGAGCTCAGAGCTGAAGATTTTCTCGTTGTGGAGATTTGTCACGAAGTCGTTGCACATTTCAGGTGACATGAAAGCAACGGAAGCGAGAGGGGCCTTGATGTCATAGCCCGCGCCAAGAGTCAATGTAGCGCCACTGAAGATGCCGATGTTCGAGCCGAACTTAACACCACCGTCAAGGAAGTTTGCTGTCTCGCCTGTGCCGTAGGAATTGTCCTTGCAGATACCGTTCTGCATGTAACCTGTGCGATTCATGCCTGTATAGCCTACACGACCAGCAAGATTGAAGTTGATGCTGCGCATTGTGCGACTGTAGTTTGCCCAGAGATTGCCCTTTGTCACATTGAGAGCATAGTCATACTGCATCTTGTCGCCTTCCTTGACAACGGCATTAGGGTTGCGAAGGTCGTACTGAACCTCGTCGGCAGTAGCACTATACTTACTCATTGCGTAAGTGTTGATATTGTGGAAAGTAGTGGCTCCGAGCATATCGCCCATAGTGAGGTAATGGCGGTTGCTGCTCTTTGCCGCGCTAAGACCAGCGTTGACAATATCCTTTGGCGTGAGCTGCCAGTTGAGCGCTGTAGAAAGCGAAGCCTGGAGCTGGTCGTTGTGCTTCTTCTGGAGGTAGTACATAGCGTCCTGACCTTGCTGACTCACACCACGGTTTGAAGCATAGAGCTGATCCCAGTTGAGCTGACGGTTAGCCTTGTCGCCTGAAAGGAAGTCGTAAGCGAGCTGCCATTCAGCAAGCTGAAGCTCGTTGTACTCGCCACCCCAAACATTGTAGAAGTTGCTTGGAAGACGCTTGTAATAGTTTGGATGAGGATTGTCGGAGTTGTTGTAGTTGAGCTTTGTGCCAGAATACATCGAG
>JAKSLI010000004.1 GCA_024401305.1 Bacteroidaceae bacterium
GGAGTCAGTTCGGTTGGATGGGAACCGTTGGCGCAGGTGCAGGCATGGTAATACTTGCCATAGCACTTTCGCTTATAAAAAAATAAGGGTAATCAAGTGCAGTAAAAAAGAAAAGTCTCGGTAAAACAAAACGGTTTCACCGAGACTTTTCTCTATCTTATGCTTTCAAACTATTATTCTTCAATGAGAGCTGTAGCGAAGTAACCTGAGCGGAGATCCTTGTTTACAGCCTCGCCAGTGAGCTCGATGTCTGATTTGAGACGAATGTCCATAGAAGAAGCAGCGAGTTTTACAGTGAACTTGCCTGGGTCGATAGTCCAATGTCCGCCGTTGTAATAACCAAACTGGTCTGTGTACATCTGGAATGTGACGGTCTTCTTCTGGCCTGCTTTAAGAGCGACGCGCTGGTAGCCCTGAAGCTTTATAGGACGAAGGTTAGTGTTGCCGGCAGTTGGAGAGAGGTAGAGCTGGACAATTTCAGTACCATCAAGCTTTCCTGTGTTCTCGATATCAACGCTCACATTGATTTTCTCTGCGCTTGTTTCCGCGCGATCGTCAACCTTGAGATTGCTGTACTTGAATGTAGTGTAGCTGAGACCGTAGCCGAAAGGATATGCAACGCGAGGGTCTTTCTCAACAGATTGGTTGTAGCAAACCTTTCCGTGGATTTCCTCTGCAGGATAACTTACGCTGAGCTTACCAGAAGGATTGATCTTTCCGTAGAGGATGTCTGCGATGGCATTACCGCCTTCCTCGCCTGGATACCATGCCTGGATGATGGCAGCACACTTGTCTGCGATCTTCGAGATAACCTGTGCACGACCGCCGAAGATTACGAGCACTACAGGCTTTCCTGTTGCGATGAGCTTCTCAACGAACTCTTCCTGCTTGCCAGGGAGACGGAGATGCTTGCGGTCGCGGTTTTCGCCACAAAGAATAGCGTTCTCACCAACAGCAGCCACGATAACATCGCTCTCAGAGGCAATCTTCAAAGCTTCGTTAAGGTCTGACTTTTCGCCAGAGTCAATCATACGGTTCTGGATATCATGGAGATAAGCCACGCGAGGGTCACCGCTTGACTCAACAACAGTCTCTACTTCCTCTGTCCAGTCGCAACCGCGAGAGTATTTGAGGGTATAGCCTTCAGGAAGATTGTCCTTCATACCCGTATGGAGGTTGACAATCTTTGGGTTCATGTCGCTTTCGATAGTCTGCTTCCAGAAGAAGCGCATTGCCTGGTAAGAATAGTCGCCGAGCATAGCCCACATTGTGTTTGCGTTAGGACCTACGAGGGCAATCTTGCAAGGCTTGTTGAGCGGAAGAACACCATTGTTCTCAAGAAGTACTACCGACTGTGACGCGAGGTCATAGGCAGTCTGACGCTCCTCCTTTGTGTCAACCTCAATATGACCTTCTTCATAAAGCTTAGGATTCTTGTCAAGCAAGCCGAGTTCAGCCTTGTGGCGAAGAACACGCTTAACGGCTGTTTCGAAAGTTTCCGGAGTAACGAGACCTTGCTTGATGGCTTCTGGAAGATGAGCGTATGTCTTGCCTTCTGGGAAGTCAACATCATTGCCGGCATTGATTGCCGCAGCTGCGCGCTGAACATCGTTGAGACTATCGTCAATCTGCTCTATTGCGCCGTAGTCGCTTACTACGATGCCTTCATACTTGAGGTACTTGCGGAGAATGTCGTCAAGGAGATATTTGTTGGCAACACACTTTATGCTGTCAACAGCGTGATAGCCAGGCATGATTGTCTTGCAGCCAGCGAGACGGATGGCTGTCTCGTGAGGCAGAAGGATTTCTTCGAGAAGTTCCTTCTCTTCTGCATCGCCACCACCGCCGTAGCCGAGGTAGTGCTTTGTGCAAGCTGCAACACCCTTGCGGAGATCCCCAAGCTGAAGACCTTTCACGAAAGCTGTTCCGAGAGTTGCTGAGAGGTAATCGTCCTCGCCGTATGATTCCTCAAGACGGTTGAACGAAGGATCGCGGACAACATCCACCATTGGCGAAAGCGACTGGAAACCGCCCATCTTGCGAAGGGCAGTGGCTGTCTGCTGAGTCTTCAGTTCTGCAAGTTCCGGGTTGAATGAACATGCAAGACCAATCTGCTGTGGATAGACAGTAGCGTCCTTGCCATCGATACCACTGAGAACCTCCTCGTGGAGCAAGGCTGGTATGCCTGAAGGAGTGTTGTTGATGAGCCAATCCTGCATCTGCGCAACCATGTCACGAAGCTCGTCAGGAGTTTTCTGCGTGTTGAGGGCAAACTGTGAGAAATGACCTATTCCGTTTGGAATAAGTTTCTTGCAAAGTGCAGTGTCAAGCTTGTCGTTTTCGTCGAAAAACTGTGTCATGTAGATGCCCTGAAGTTGAGCGAGTCGCTCCTCCTGAGTCATGCTATCATAAAGTTTGTTGACCTTCTCGTCAATAGATTCACTGGTGCATGAAAGCATCATTGCTGCAGCTCCCATAAGGATTCCTTTCTTAATTAAATTCATGTTAAAGCAGTTTTGTTATGCTGCAAAATTAGTAAAATATATGCGTACAGGCAAAAGCGTTACCTATTTATGTGCGCGTTGTTATCATTGGAAGAGGAAAAAGTATCAAGAGTAGAGTTTGTTCGCTCCTTATCCCAATCGTTCGAAGAATGTGCAGATGTCTTCCCAGCATTTGAAAGTGTCGCTGCCGAACTCAATGTTAGTGCCCATGAAGTCAGGTTCCTTACGGCGAGTGATGTAGAAGTCGCCAAGAAGAAGCTGCGGTTTGTTGGTGAATATTATTGAGTCGTAAGCCGGCGCCGAAAGGTACTTTTCCACCCAATCCTGTACATTGTTAATATATTGGTGGTCATTGGTTGGAGCGTCTGCCACTATATAGACCGTGTATTTCTCTATCAGCTGATAATAAGCGATACGGAGAGAAGACGCAGCCTGCATGTATTGGTCGTGAATACAGTCGAAATGGATGAACAATGGTGGCAGTTCCACGCCCTCCTGCTTGTTACGGATCTTGCGGATAAGTGGTAATAGGTAGTTGTGAACGGCGTGATCTGTCAGACGATGCTCACCGTGGAAATGGATGGCGTTGGGATAATGTTCTCGGAAAAGGTCGAAGGTGTGAACAATTGGGTCTTCATCGCCGAAAAGTCCATAGACCCTGCCACGCTCTTCTTCGGTGATGTCCTGGAAGCAAAGCTGCGTGATTGCAGCATATTCCTTGACCATAGCCTTCGTGATGATGAACTCCTGAACGCCGTCAGCGCGAGGATTCTGGAAAGTGAGCTTGCCCACCATGCCGTGAGAGCTCATCGTGTCGCCCATCTGGAAAGCAGGATTTACGAGAATGCGGTCGAAGCCCTTGAGTTGTTCGGTGTACATTCCGCCCATGGAAGTGCCGACAATGATGTCCGGCTGCTCTTCCTCAGCCATCTGCTTCAGCATGGCAATGGCTTCTTCCGGAACTATTGGTATATCTCTTGCTACGACCTCATCGTTTGGCAGGCATGAGCGCAGGAGCTTCACTGTGCCTGATTGTGCCGATGAGCCGAAGCCGTGTACGTACATTAGTTTCATAGTTTTGTTTTTTGTCTTTTAATGTCTATGTTGGTGATTTTAGTCTTGATTTTAGTTTTGATTTCGAGGAGCTTTGCGACGATCCCCTAAAAATCGTTTCCTAAAAGCGACGTATTGGAGCGTATTTGTCGTTGTGATTTTTGTTTAAGATTATCGTATTCGATAGCATTTCTGAGTATTGGTGTCATACCCCCAACGTTCAGAATATACACCGCTTGGACTGAAATTAATCAGCATACCAAATGGGCAATTAGTAAGTCTTAGGTACGACCATAGTTGCTTTCTCTGTTGTTCACCAACAGTATCAAGTGCCTTTAGCTCAAGAATAATGTTACCTAGTTCCATATCAACTGCTATCAGGTCAAATTTACGCTTTACGCGAGTTGCACGGCCTTTATAATAGATGGGAAAATCTTCTTGTCGATGTACGATGAATCCTGCATCCTCAAGCTCACAGCAAAGACCAGCTTCGTAAACAAGTTCGTCAACGCCTGAATGCCAGTAGTTATAAGATGCAAATGCACAACCAACAATCTTGTCACACACCAGTTTGCGTTTAATTTCAAATTCGTATTGTGTCATATTATAAAAATCTTTAACAAGAATCTTTACTAAAATGCGCTCGAATACCTCGCTTTATTGAGGTCTTTTGTAGGGATCGCTTCGCTCGACATCCAAACCAAAATCTTTAGAAAAATCTATTTTTACTAAATTAAAGTTATGAATACCTCTTAGCCTCGCAGCATGCTGCGAACTAATTCGCTACAAAATTAAACATTTTGCGCTTTTTGGCAAAGCATTTGTATGATAATGTTTGAACAACGACCGAAAAGAATGTTTTTCTCCTCTATGAGATTTGAATTTGGATTTTTGGCACGGTGTTTGTATAATATAAAGCGAAGACCTTGAACAACAAATTTTCAAGACCGACTTCTAAACATTAATAGAAAAATAATAAAAAAGAAAATACAACTATGGGAAAAGTAATTGGTATTGACCTCGGCACAACAAACTCATGTGTCGCAGTATTTGAAGGTAGCGAACCAGTGGTTATCGCTAACAGTGAAGGTAAGCGTACAACTCCTTCTGTAATCGGTTTCGTTGAGAATGGCGAGCGCAAGGTTGGTGACCCAGCTAAGCGTCAGGCTATCACAAACCCAAAGAACACTATCTACTCTATCAAGCGTTTCATGGGTGAGACTTACCAGCAGGTAGAGAAGGAAATCGCACGCGTTCCTTATTCAGTAGTAAACGTAAACAACACTCCTCGCGTTGACATCAACGGCAAGCAGTACACTCCACAGGAGATTTCTGCTATGACTCTCCAGAAGATGAAGAAGACTGCTGAGGACTATCTCGGACAGGAAGTTACAGACGCTGTAATCACAGTTCCTGCTTACTTCTCTGACTCTCAGCGCCAGGCTACTAAGGAAGCTGGTGCAATCGCAGGCCTCAACGTTCTCCGTATCGTTAACGAGCCAACAGCTGCTGCTCTTGCTTACGGTGTTGACAAGGCAAACAAGGACATGAAGATCGCTGTCTTCGACCTCGGTGGTGGTACATTCGATATCTCAATCCTCGAGTTCGGTGGTGGTGTATTCGAAGTGCTCTCTACAAATGGTGATACTCACCTCGGTGGTGACGACTTCGACCAGGTAATCATCGACTGGCTCGTTCAGGAGTTCAAGAACGACGAAGGTGCAGACCTCACTCAGGATCCAATGGCTATGCAGCGCCTCAAGGAAGCTGCTGAGAAGGCTAAGATTGAGCTCTCAAGCTCTACAGCTACAGAAATCAACCTCCCTTACATCATGCCTGTAGGCGGTGTGCCAAAGCACTTGATGAAGAACCTTACTCGTGCTAAGTTCGAGCAGCTCGCTAACAATCTCATCCAGGCTTGTCTCGTACCTTGCCAGAACGCTATGCGCGACGCTAAGCTCTCTACATCTGATATCGACGAAGTAATCCTCGTAGGTGGTTCTACTCGTATTCCTGCTGTTCAGCAGATCGTTAAGAACTACTTCGGCAAGGAGCCTTCAAAGGGCGTTAACCCAGACGAGGTTGTTGCTGTAGGTGCTTGTATCCAGGGTGCTATCCTCAACAAGGAAGAAGGTGTTGGTGACATCGTGCTCCTCGACGTTACTCCTCTTACTCTCGGTATCGAGACAATGGGTGGCGTGATGACTAAGCTCATCGATGCTAACTCTACAATCCCTTGCAAGCAGACTCAGACATTCTCTACTGCTGCCGACAACCAGACAGAGGTAACTATCCACGTTCTTCAGGGTGAGCGTCCAATGGCTTCACAGAACAAGTCTATCGGTAATTTCAACCTTGGCGGTATCACTCCAGCTCCTCGCGGTGTGCCACAGATTGAGGTGACATTCGACATCGACGCTAACGGTATCCTCTCTGTTTCTGCAAAGGATAAGGCAACAGGCAAGGAACAGTCTATCCGCATCGAGGCTTCTTCTGGTCTTTCAAAGGAGGAAATCGAGCGCATGAAGGCTGAGGCTGAGGCTAACGCAGCTGCTGACAAGGCAGAGCGCGAGAAGATTGACAAGCTCAACCAGGCAGACTCGATGATCTTCCAGACAGAGAACATGCTCAAGGAGAGCGGCGACAAGCTCGATCCTGCTATCAAGTCTGAGGTAGAGGCTGCTATCAGCAAGCTCAAGGATGCTCACAAGGCAGCAGACATCCCTGCTATCGACGCAGCTATCGCAGAGCTCAACGCAGCAGCAACTAAGATGTATCAGCAGGCTCAGGCAGCTCAGGGCAGTGCTCAGGCAGGTCCTCAGGGTGGCTTCAACGGTGCAGGCGGTCCTTTCGGCGGTCAGCAGGGCGGTCCACAGCAGCCAAACAACAACGGCGGCGACAATATCCAGGACGCTGACTTTGAGGAGGTTAAGTAATCTTCTTTCTGAAGATATAAGTAAATAAAAGATAGCGTGTAGCACATCAAATGCTACACGCTATCTGCGTTTTATGGGCTAATGTATGATTGATGACTCTTTCAATTCATCTTTCGTTTTTTTTGAAGAAAGCTATTGTTTCAACTAAATTTTGAAAATGTTTCTCGTTTTGCCGTCACCGTCACTAATATTGCGTAATATGTTTGTTATCAGAGTGATAAGTGAGTGACGGCACATTTTTCACCGTCACTTCACCGTCACTTTACCGTCACTTTACCGTTACTTTCCCAACACTTCACCGTCATTTTACCGTCATTGTAATGTCACTACAATGTCGCTTTCTGAAACCTTGTTGTGAGTAATTAGGTGGCATCTCTATTGTATTTCTGCCAGTACCTCTCTATTGAATTCCTAACAAGCACACCCATTATTTGTGTCTTTTACAACTGTGCAATGAGGCATTGCACAGTTGTGTATAGCACGTTGCACAGTTGTGTAATGTAGGTTGCACAGTTGTGCAGTTGTTCTACACAAGCCATGTCGCACTGCTATTTTAGTTTAATCACTCTTGGCCGAGTGCTTTTCCCAGCCTATGATGCGTTCAACTTCTTATGTTAATTTATGTCAATCAAAGAGTGACGGTAAAGTGACGGTGAAAAATGTGCCGTCACTCATGTATTATCTTAATACACAATCTGTTACGATGAAATCGTGATGGTGACGGTAAAATGAAAATCTCTAGAGATTTCTTTCAGAAATTCATACACACGGAGTCCTTCAACGTGTTGAAGACCAATATGCTTCCTCGCTATACATTATCTGTATCACGTCCACATGTCCGTCATACTTCTAACGGTTAAAGTCTTGGTTCTTCTGTTACGCATCATACTCCACACCATCTATTATCACTTTCACATTACGTCTTTCCACATGCTGTGGCATATCCCCTGGCATCGCTTTCATTAGGTAATGAAATTCACCAAAATATGAAATCCTTGACGCAGACTATAGTAATCTATAAGTTTGGGAAAGAGGTACATTCAATAGTTTGTTTTTATTATAAAACTTAGTGTCAAAATCCATCTAAAATTCTGTTATAATTGTTGTTTGTGTGTGATATCTTTCCAGTGCATAGAGAAGGCTGTTTCTGCTGCATCGTCTAGATATTCTTTTAAAAACTTAAATGGGAAAGGATAAGTCATCAATTCATTCCATCTGCCGAAGCCGAATTTGAGCATCTCACATATTTTCATTATGTGTGGTTCTACCATCTCTGGATGTTCATCATGAAGGACAAATATTCGCCTTGCTCTTGGCATTTTGTCCATCTTTGTGTCTTTTTTCAACTGTATATTATCGTTGTTAATACCTGCAATATATGAGTAAGAAGCATTTGGTTCCCCATCAATACCATCTGTTTTCCAAAGATGAAAACCTACATATCCTCTTAGATACTTATGGGCTTCAGTTTTTCTTTTGAAGAAAGCCAAAGGCTTGTCACCGTTTACAATTTCAGAATAACCATCATCAATCAAAGAAACGTCAAGTATAGGTATTTCATCTGTATCAATGATAAGATATACGTTACCATCTTTCTTGATACCCATATAATCTCGTGCTCCCAGTATCTTCTCTGGTTGGTTATAGAGTAATTCCTGGCGAGCAAAGCTATCAAAATCACATGGTAGTTCAGATATAGAGAAGCCATAGTCCTTGATGGTAATCATATTGTTTTTGTCAACAGACAAAGAAGCACCGATAACGTTACCTTGATTAATCTTATATCGTACAAACTCCCATCCATGAACCATATTTCCCAATTCTTGTGGTATTTGTCTGTTAATAAGACAATCCTTTACTAGCAGTTCAACTAATATTCTTCTTGCCTCTGCCTTTTCGAACTTATCTTCCTTTTCATTGTTATGAAAAATCTTGTGTTGCAAAGCAGTAGCATTGTGAGCCATACGATATAATGACTTAGTATAATGAGTTACAGAACTTTCGTCATCCAATGGTTCAACAAGTTTTATCAGCATATCATTTACGACTCGCTTCTTTGGAAATTGAAGACCATCACCGACAACAAGTTGAAACTCCTCTTTCATTTTTGAAATAAGCGCCTTTGATTCTGCTATACAAAATGGATCTTCAAACGATATGCTTCTATTTGTGAAATATGTTTGTATAGATGCCAACATGTCTTTTTCTGGACGGTATTGGTCAAAATGAGACAATTCAGAATCGACAAAGTCAATTTTGATGACATCCTTATATTTATTATTGACAGATTCAACTACTTGTGATATTGCGAACAATTTACCATGAGTATAGTTCTCTGGATTGTATGGCCAGTATGGAACTATATTGTGCTTGTCGCCAAACTTCTTTTTCTTGATGTATAATTCTTCTATTTTGAGATCTTTATCTTTCAGATTACGAATCACTATAGGCTTAACAGCTAATCCTGACCACCATTGACCGTAAACATCTTTGCTTACTTGAAAAACGCAGTTACCACGCTTCCGTAGTTGTTCGATATTTCTTGGATTAGAGAATGATGCTGTTTTAGCTGTAAGATTCAAGTACTCATTAATCTCAATCTGTAAGCATACGAGTTCTTTCCTTGACTTTGGAACAAGGAAATTCTTATCGTCACACAGCATGAGTTTACCATCATTATACATCATCTTGCCGTTCTTTATTTTCCCTAAAGAGTTGATAGCGAGAGATCCTACTATTCTTTTTCGAAGCTTAGTGGCGTAATCTGACAGATCATCTTCCTGAAATCTGATTTTATCATAGCTTCTCAAACTATTCAAGACATCATTTGCTTTGCTTTTCTCTACAAGAATGAAGAATTTTACGGCAGGGTACAGTAATTCGCTCCATCTTGATCTTATACCTGTAACAGAAAGACAAGGTACATCGGCTAATTGCTCGTAAGCCAAATTCTTATATTCCTTGTCGAGACTGTAATATGACACGATAGAGTACATAGAGAAGAACTTCTCCATGTATAGATCTACATCTATCTTATTTGTTGTGAGTGGGAAATTCCCAATCCCTGTAATATCTATCATACTTTTCCTATCCTTTAATGAGTTTTTTAATTCTTTCTATCGCACTATGAATGACATTGCCATCTTCTGTTATCATGCCAGCAATCTCACGAATTTCATCCATGTTATCCTTTTTGATTTCAAGCATATTTACAGTAATAATTTCACACCCCAGACGCTTGTGTTTAATTTCACGTTTTTGAGATGTAGGCATATCTCCTGGACGGTCATCATGATCAACTTGCGGACGCATATTCTTTACGTCAAATGCGATCTTGTTGGTTCCATCTTCATTCTTTATTATAAAGTCCGCGTATTCATATTCTTTGCCTTCGAGATGTACCAAGTATTCTTCCGAACACTCCGTATAATGTAATACAAGAGCCTTGAATGCTTCTTCACCAATCTCTCCTGCATAATCTGTGGCTAAGATTTGAGGATGTAGGATTAGACCATCCTTTGCCCAATCTGTCGCAAAGCCATGCTTTATGAAATGTGCTTTTATTACATCATTTTTCATAAGAATATCCAACCTTACAGCTGTAGGTGATATTGGATATGGATATACTTTGCCTTTTCCGAATGGGCAGATTCGTCCCCTCTTATCATAAGAGAAGGTGTATTCGTTTAGGTCATTACGCTCCCAGTTGCCGTAACACTTGCTTATAAATGTAAGTTTCTTGTCCTCATCCTTCAATTCTTCCAACGAACTAACCACAGGTTTCCTAATGATGGTTTGCTTGTAGCTTTGATTCATTATCTGACTAACCTTTACATTGTAAGGTACATTGTTGTCATCACTTTCATCATCATAGTCTTCGTCATCACCTAAATGTGGTGTGTATCGAAGTGCTATTCTGCGGAGTCGCTCAAGCTGACTCTGAGCATAATTTGCGTCATTGCATCTAGTCACTTCATCAGGGTCGTCAGACGATTGAACTTCTACAGGATGTTCAAGTATATATTGTACAAGTTCCCTAAACTCTTTGGTAAGAGACTTGTCGATATTGGCTTTGTCAAAGAACGACGTCATTGACTCATCATATAATATATAAGTAGTATAAGGTTTGTTCCTGGTTCTGCATAATCGTCCAACAGCTTGTTCTACGATAGTTTGAGCCCAGGCTGCTTTGTCTTTTGTGATGCCAGGATTGTTTTTCTCTCCAAAGTAGAAAGCATTTGAAAGAGCTTTGCACATCCAGCTTGCTACATCACTTTTCGATAAACATCCTCGTTCGTAAAGCATCATCAATGTTAACATAGCGTTGTACAAACTCTTCTCAAAAGTTTGTTCATTGCCATCTTCGTTCATCATCAAATAGCTTGTTGGAGCCTGTAGATATATAGCATCCCAGTCTTTTTTCAGCTTTTCGTCTGAAGATTCCCAGTTATCACCGGCAATGTAGTTCAGACCATCGGGAATTTCATACTGCATGTTTGCACCAGCCTTAAAGCTTGCATAGGCAGACACCAACATGATTTTTGCATTGTTATCACTACTTAATTCCGTGAGTATTGAAGACTCCACTTCCTCCCAGTCCTTGGAAATGCGTATATGTTTGTTCTCCCAATCTGTCGGAATCTCGCCATCAATTGGGATGAATTGTTTATACGAGCCATCTATCAAACAGCTAAGTACATGTATCTGATTCTTATCTTTGTCACCAGTTCTGTTTTGGAAATACAACATACTATGTATGTCGCTGTGAGTGTAGAACCAATAGTATGCCTCAATAAACTGGTACAGTCGATAAAGTTGGAATGATACATTATCTGTATTTTTGGAGGATTGAGAATCTTTGTTCAATTCTCTTAATGTGATTCTGAACCATTTTTCATCCAAACCTTCCTCTTGCGCCTCCTTTGAGAACATTGCTCGATACTTCTCGGGCATTTTGTATCTTGCCGTATCTATCTTTGGATATTCGTATTTCTCCAAGGAAACTATCTCAACCTTATGTTCTGTAGGATATGTTTTTGAAACTAGTTCGTCGAAGGTATTTCTGTCCTCAACAGAAAGGCTGTGCACTTTGTCACCCAAGGTTTGTTTTAGATATTTTACATCACAGTTGCTTACCACCGAATTGCTTGATGCTGTGGCAGAACACAGTACAATAGATGTTTCTGCAGAATTTACAAGATCAACAATAACTTTTTCAGGTGTAGTCGTTATCTCGCGACATGACAATCTAACCCTATGCTGGTTGTCACGTTCGTCAATCTCCTCTTGGAATAATTGAACCCCTTGAGAATAAACAGAAAAGTCAGGTAGTTTTATACTATCCTCACCGTTGGGAATTTTTAGATTCTTTCTGTTTGTCATAAACTCATTCATCTGCTGTTCGAACTGGAACTCAGATGTTGTTTCGAATCTTGACAAAAGAGTGTGAATCTCTCGTTCTAGTGTTGGATAACCAAGAAAGTAATTCTTTGATGCGGTATTATTTGCAACGGCTTTCTCCTCTTCTTCAAATCTTTGACGGCTCTTTTGCAAAGACTCTGATATAACCTTTCTTAATTGTGACTTTATAGCAATAGTGTTACTCATCACAAGAGACAAGAACTTGTCCATTGGAACAACAATGTCATAAGAAGGCTCCTCTTCACTATGAACTAATCTAAAGTGTCGTTCTCCTTTCTTGTAACAAATAAACGAACGAGTTTTATCATTGCTTTGAGATATATTCAGTTTCAGAGCAGGACCAGAAAAGAAAACACCTCTGCGGTAGTCTTCCAAATTTGAAATATCATCAAGAAAAATACTCTTGTATGGCTCTGTCTTTTTGAATGTTCTTTCCCAGTTTGTTTGATTAATTGACTGCGCCTTACGTATGCTTTCTTCCAACAGAGTACCATAGTATTCGTTGGAAATGTGTTCGGGATTGTCAATTAAGGCTTTATACTGGAGATAGCCATTATATCCTTTTGCAAAGCGTTTGTTTCCTCCTGCATTTTCGATTGCTTGGTCAATGATGGCATTTCTCATTGATACGGCTGCTTGATCTGATTCATCGAATAGAATCAACGTCTTTTTCTTGTCTGCAAAATTGGCCAATTGGATCTTTTCGGTCAAAATAGGATCAATGCCGTACATAGCCTTATGTACGGTCATGATAAGAACCTTCTTGTTTCGGAAGTCAACTTGTGGATATACATTTTTCAATGCAGGAAAATGTCTTAAAATGTATTCTACAGACACTTTTCTTACTTGTTTAGTATTTTCCAAATGTTTTTTGTAGGTGTCAAAGAATACTCTTACAGATCTACGCAAGTTGGACTCACCTTCATTTATCTGATTCTGTAGATAATCATTCTTTCCATTTGACTCTAATGTTTTCATCAAACCAGCAAGACCTTCAAAGGTCTTTTTTACCCAGTTGTAGCTGTATTGGATTTGATTTACATTATACCCCTTTTTCTGTTCACCAATATGGAAAAACATTTGAGCAAGAAGTTCCTTGAAACTACCATTACCCACAGCTTTAGTGATAACCTCAGGATTATTCTCTATGACCAGTTTATCTATGGACTTTATTTTACTTGACTCTGAATTGATAAATCGATCTATCTCACGATTCATTCCTTCCACAAGTTTATTCTGAACGCATAGAATGATAATGCGCTCAAAATGATCAGGATAGAATTCACAAGTTAACTTTCCAATGGTATATGACTTACCACCACCTGTGGCAATGTCGCAGATGTGAAGACCAAGATTTGTATAAGATTTAAATATCCTCTCAACATGTTTACTTAGTCTTTCTTTTGACCCTTTATCGCTATTTGACATAGGAGAGATATTCTGGGTGTTAATACAAAAAATAATGTTCTTTTATACTACAAAATAAATGACCATACCTGGCTTCTTTGTGATTACCAAGAGTGCTTGGAGGGATGCTGTATGATTTCTATTATTTGTCTTTTGCAGTATAATACTTTTGCTGGAAATGATATTATCTGTTGTCGTTTTCACCGATAGCTTTAACAAGCTTTATGATATTCTCGTTGCTTGTTTCGAACTTGTCGTCCAACTTACGGGATAAGTTGTCGGGCAACTTGTCGGTTTGGTTGTCGGGTAACTTGTCTGGTGAAGCGAGTTCCTCAGGAGGGCAAATTACAATATATCTATTAGTCAGATGGAGTAAGTCCATCAACTGCCTGAAGACCGATGGCAATGCCCCAATTGGCTGCCTTCTCCGCTTGTTGAGGTTCTCCCAGACGGAGATACCCTCCAAGTATGTCGTAATAATTATCTTCTTTTGCCATGGTTGAGACGCTTTGTTTGCTGCAAAAATACTGAATTTTATTGATATAAATGTGGATTTGTTTCAAAAAACAACAATTAATAATCAAAATATTGATATGGGCATTTATGTTTAGAGGGGCAAAGATGGTCAATCATGTGGTTGCGAGGAAGTCAGGTAGTATTGTTTCATATAATATTTCTTGCTATTCTTCGTTTTATTATTATATTTATGGCAAGTAAACAAAGGCATATCTGCAAGCAATGTGGCTATGAAGCGGAGGTTTATTCTGGCTACGGATTCTTCAAACAGCGCATCAGCCAGGTAGTGTGTGGCGAATGTCGCACCATACAGAATCTGACCGTGGGTGGCATCATTGCTGAGGTTGCTCCTTCCTTCGGTTCGGAGTTCGGCAGATTGTGTCCGAAATGTATGAGTGACGACATAAAGGTCTGGGACGGTAAGACTTGCCCAAAATGCCAAGGCGAGATGCAGCCTGTGGGCGAACCTGAATTTTGGTGCTAAGATACCACCAAAAGGGGAAAGTTATGACATAAACTTCAAGTTTATTCCAATTTTCTTGCAGAAATCAGCGGAATGTTTTAACTTTGCCGACGATTAATATCAGACAGTTATTATTTTTCCCCGAAAATTAGAAACCTTAATCCAGACAATTACTTCCTATGAAAAAGCTTGTTTCTTTACTTGCCTTTTTGGCAATTAGCGTTTCCCTGTTTGCACAAAGCACAAATTACAGCCAGTATAAACTGAATCAAAAAGATGCAGAATCCGTTGCTGCTGCAAAGACCTGCATGGCATTGCTGAAGCGTTGGAATGAAGGAATCAATCGTCATTCCGCTTCCGAAGTGTCAAGTTGCTTCGGTCAGGTAGCTTTTTATTACACTGATTGCTTGGAGCAGACAGATATTGCCAAGAATCTGAACTCCATGTTCAAGAAAAATCCGCAATACAAGCAGACATTGAGCAACATAGAGGTAAATGTGGTGAATGAAAACCATGTTGAAATCAGTTTCAAGAAGAATGTGAAGACTTCTCCTTCTGTTCAGGCAAAGTCGTATCCTTCATATTTGATTTTTGACTATTCCGATGGATCTGCCAATATCAAGAAGGAAAGCGACAAGGTAACTGATGCCAACATTGCCAAGAAGACAAAGAACATCGTTAAAGTAAACAACAAGACTCCTCTCAGTGCTCTCTTCAATCCTGCCAATGTGAATAAGTATGTGGAAACTGGATATTGGGAACTCGTGGGTTTTGATGCTGATGCAGAGGTGGGACCGATAGCCGCTGCAATATCAAAGGCTACCGGTTTTGCGCGTAGCACGATGTTTGGCACCATACATAAAGGTTATAAGGGACAGCCGAACACATATTACGTAGGTGGTCATGCTGCCGGTGGACAGTCAGGATGGTATGTAATCTATGTATATGATAGCGTCAAGAAAACTCTTCACGCTGTTAATGGCGAATACTAATAAACTATCGCAGTTTCTCGTTGTTCCTGTGCCTGTCCTTGTCGCGTTGTGTTTTCTTCTTGAAACTCTGTTCAAGGGCTTCGGTCAGGTCAACCCCTGTTTGGTTTGCGAGACAGATCAGTACCCATAGGATGTCTGCCATTTCTTCCGATGGGTCCTGGTTCTCACCTTCCTTGAAACTCTGTTCGCCGTATTTTCTGGACATCACGCGAGCAAGCTCACCGACTTCTTCGGTGAGTATAGCCATGTTGGTCAGTTCGTTGAAGTATCTGACCCCGTATGTCTTTATCCATTCGTCAACTCTTTGTTGCGCTTCCTTTATAGTCATTGCTTAAAATTCTTTTTTCCGAACTGATATCCAAGGGTGAACTGGAAGCAGTCGGCGGTGATGCCTCTGGCGCGTATGTTGTAGCCGATATAAAAGCGGCGGTGGTCGAGAGGGAGATAGTAGCGAAGGCCGGCAGTCTCGAAAACGGAACTCTGCGGGTCGTCATATTGCTGCGGTTCGTGTTTCAGGTAATAGCCGAAGCCTACGTGTATGCCTATGTTTTTGTACATTGCCTCATGATGACCAACAATGCTTATGCCGTGCGGATCCTGATACGGTGTGTCAATTCCACGCATGTTCTCCCAATGTTGCACATCGTCGCCTATTGGTGCATAGACATATTCCAAACCAAGACCTGAGGCGAACTTGTGACCATAGCGGTACATGAGAGCTATGTCGGTTGCTATGCTGTGGTGAAGCTTGTATCGACCGGTTCGGTGCTTTGGGTGATCTTTAGGCGTGGCAGACCAATAGTAGTAATGCTCAGAAACCAAAGCACGTGGCATGAGTGAAACCGAAGCATCTACATACCAGTGCTTATTGAATTTTAGGTTACGCCCTTTCTTTATTCGCTGCCATTCGTAAGGACCGTGAATGACAGTGTCCGGGTTGAGTGTGTAGGTGGCGTGAATGCCAGCATCTACGCTGTTTATTCCGAGGTTAGGATGGCGGAAGCGACCATTGCTGTAGTGGTGGAGTACGGTGGATAGTCCGACAGTCCAATGGCGTCCAATCTTTAGGTCGCCGTAGAAACCCAAACCTACGAGCAGTGCGGCACGAGCGCCCACGAAATAATTCTCCGGATTCGTAAGGCGGTCATAAGGACTTGTGCAGAAACCGATGCCTTGCGACACATAGAATCCAGCATCTACGCTGCGATTGTTCACGAGAGGGCGCTTGGCACTGGCAAGGATTGTTATCATCCTTCCCATGTTGGATGGTTCTCTTCCAGGAAAGTCTTCAGGATCTTTATGGTGCAAAGGAACATTGCTGTAGTCCATGAAGTCCACGCCGATGCCGAGTGCAGGACGGCCGAACATATCGTCGCTCAGACTCACGCTGTCGCCTTTCGCTTGCCAAGACAAGTTCATGCTATAGCCCGTAAGTATCTTGTTGCCGGTAAGTATTCTACTTGCAGCAGCACTATGCGGAACGGTATAGCCTGTCATGAAGCTAGCGTCAACCTTCATGGCATAGCGAGCACTGTCGCTTTGGGCAAAAACGAGGGCAGGCATTACGAAAAGGCACAGTATGCAGAATATGTTTAGTGATAGTTTTTTCATTCTTTCGACTGCAAAATTACAACATACTATTGAAATAACCAAATTTTACCGGCGAAAACCCTCTTTCCCTTAATTTTTTGCTTTTTAGTCTATTGCCATTTAAAAGAAAAACCGAACCATTGTTTCTTATCATTGGTTCGGGATTTGCTGTATATCATTACCATTATTTAAGCAGTTCCTCAATGGCAGGTGCGAGGACTTCCTTTGTAGCTGTTGCACGATGTCTTCGGCATCATCCCTGTTGCTCACTCGCCCACGGACGAAGGAATGCAGTCGCGGAACATTATCCTTTACTATGTCGTCGAGTTCCTTATTATCCATCAGAAGAATACTTTTGCTGTAGTTGGTGTCCTGAGGGCAGGGCACCCCCATAACTACATCTCCTTGTCTGCGCAAGAAGCCTTATGCTGTTCGACGATTCGCTGACGCTCCTCTGGTGTCATGTTTTCCCAATGCTTGCGGAGCTTGTTCTTCTCGCCATGGCAAGCGCCGTGGTGTCCGCGATGGCCATGATGTCCGCAACCGCTTATGCCACCGAAGAGAATCTTGCTGAGCAAGAGCAAACCGACTGACTGCCAGAAGTTTATTTCAGACAATCCGAAGATGTCGGGTATCAGCCAGTTCCAGAGCAACATCACCAATCCACCGAACACGGCAACGAATGCCACGAAGCAAATCGGGATGAAAACGAGGTGTTTCTGAAGAATTGTCATAGAGATTTACTGATTTAGTGTTAAGTGTTTAGTGTTTAGTGTTAGTTCTATATTATTAGACAATTGAAAGGCGAAAATATTTTATTGAACTTGCATTTTTTTTATGAGTTGTTGTTTTTTTACATCTTCGGAGGACAAAAAATAGGTAAAATTACTCGTAAAAAGGTAATTACAGCGGCTTTGCGTGGAAAAGAATCACTTATTTTGTGTATTGCGTAATATTTGGAAAGTCTGTAATTTTGCAGCCGAAAATTTAAGTTATAATGTTTGGTATTTTACAAAAGATGGTTGATTTTAAATGTTTTCTTTGCGCGATGATTGCCGCTGTCAATGTGATGGCGGCAACAGCGCAAACGTCTACTATGACCAATGCTGATACGGTTGTTGTTTCTGAACAAAATTCGGAATCAGTGTCTGAGTCAAGGTTTACTATCGGAGGCTATGGCGAAGCAGTGATGACACGCAATTTCTACAGCCAAAGCTTCAACCGTTACAATGCTCCACAGCGTTACAAGAACGATGCTTCTCACGGTAGGTTTGACCTTCCTCACGTGTGTATAAATATGGGTTACGACTTCGGCAAGGGCTGGACAATGGGTACAGAGATTGAGTTTGAACATGGTGGTGCAGGTACTGCCGTGGAACTCGAGGCAGAGGAGTCTGGCGAGTATGAGGCTGAGACAGAGAAAGGCGGTGAAGTTGTTCTTGAACAGTTCTGGCTAAACAAGCGTTTCGGCAATGGCGAACTGAACATCAAGGCTGGTGAGATTGTCGTTCCAGTAGGTTTGAGCAATGCCCACCACGAGCCGATTCATTTCTTTGGCTGCTATCGTCCTGAGGGAGAGACTACGATATTTCCAAATACCTGGCATCAGCTTGGCGTGTCGTTGTGGGGTAGGGTGGATGACTGGCGCTACGAGGTGCAGCTTCTCTCTGCTCTTAATTCGGAGAGTTTCTCGGCAGAGAACTTCGTGCATTATGGTGCTACAAGTCCTTACGAATATAAAGTGGCAAATACTTACGCAGTGGCAGCACGCGTTGACAACTATACTATTCCAGGTCTTCGCATGGGATTGAGCGGATATTACGGTCACACTTTCCGCAATTCGATAAAGACTCCCGGCGCTTCGTACGATGATGTGAAAGGCGCACTTGGCATAGTGGCTTTCGACTTCACGCTTAGCCGTTGGAACTGGATTTTGCGAGGCAATGTTGACTACGCCTATCTATCTGATGCTGATGCCATTTCAAGCTATAATCAGGCAAACTGGACACATCATAAATATCAGGACGGTTGTCCGTTCAAGTATTCCAACATAGCGAGCAATGCCTTTGCTGCTGCCATTGAAGGCGGTTACGATGTGTTCTCGCAGATTCGCAGTTTGCGTAACAAGGAGAAGCTTTATCTTTTCGGTCGCGCAGAGCATTACAACTCCGTGGCTGCTGGCACATATAAGAGCCTTTACAACTATTGCCGCAAGTACCGTTATGCAGTGGGTGTGAACTATTATCCGATAAAGGATGTTGTTGTCAAGGCGGAATATGCTTACCGCGCTTTCAAAAAACCAAACAACAATGGCCTGAATCCCGATAGTCCGCTCTATGTTCAGCCTTATAACAATGAGCCGAGTCTTAGCATAAGCATTGCATATTGCGGATGGTTTAAGTAATAATTCAATAACATAATAACTCAATAATTTAATAATTCAAAAAATCAACATAATAATATGACTATCAAGAATTTAGCAATGGCAGCGATGATGACTGCCACATTCGGAATGACAATGATTTCTTGTTCCGACGACGAGACACAGACAAAAGTAGTGGAAGGTTCGCAGGAATCCGTGGATGCTGCCTGTGAACAATGGAAAAAGGCGCGTGCCGACTGGGAGAATACGGAGGCTTTCCTCTTTGGCGCTGCTGATGAATATTCCATCGACCCACACACCGACACATGGCCAGTTGACCAGACTGCTCTCGCAAACATCCTTCGCGACAACAACATCATGGGCGACATCCAGAACAAGGTGCGCACGATGAACTCTGGCGTTCTTGGCTATCACGGCATTGAATATGTGCTTTTCCGCGAAGGCAAACCACGCAGCATCTCGCAACTTACAGACCTTGAATACACATACGTCTGCGCAGTTGCACGCGATCTCTATCAAGCTACTTGCGTTCTTGAAACAACATGGTCTGGCGCTACTTCTGGCGACCGTTACACAGAGACCATGGATTACCTCAAGACTCACTCTAAGCTTGACGACGAGGGCGATGTTACAAGCGAAGGTCTTTCGTACTTCAACTTCGGCAAGGACTTCAAGAATCCTGGCGGCAGCTACGAGACGGCTCTTGACGCCACAATACAGATTATTGAAGGTGCGCGCGACATCATTTCTGAAGTTGGCGGTTCAAAGATTGGTCTTCCTTATACTGGCGAGGACAAGTCTTACATCGAGTCTCCTTACGCTTACAACTCTATCGTCGATTTCTACGACAATATCGTAAGTTGCAAGAATGCTCTCTATGGCGCGAAGGGTGCTACAAGTCCTAATGCGAAGTCGCTCATTTACTTCTGTCTCAATTCTGGCAACGCTACTCTCAAGGCAAATGCGGAGAATGTGCAGAAGAAACTCGATGCAGCTCTCAAGGCTATCAATGGCATGAAGAGTCCTTTCGCTCTTTATTACACAGATGCTACCGTGAAGACTGCCATAGATGCTCTTGATGAACTTGACGGCGCTCTTTCTGACCTTGGCGACAATCTCCAAACTCATGCAGGCAACGTGACTGTCCAGGCACAGTGCAAGGTTATCAACGAGAACTATGTTGACAATGTGGTTGTGGCTACCTATCGCTCTCTCTGCGACAATGCCTACAGTTTGTATAATGCAATCGTGAAAATCAAGAAGTAAAACTATACAATGAAAAAGTTTCTGTACATAATGCTTGCCGGCTCATTGCTGGCAAGCTGTTCTGATGAAAAGGAAATCGTAGGTTGGGATATAGATGATCCTGAGGCAATCGATTATCCAGAAGACTATTACGCAGGCGGTAAGCTTGGTACAACGAGTGTCACTGCGTCAACGGCATACAAGCAGCCAACGCTTGCCGTGGAGAACGCAAACATGGTGACTGCCTTCAACGAGGGCGAGTATCTCTTTGAGAAGGACTTCAACACCAACACCTCCGGTGCATTCATGGGTCTTGGTCCAGTGTATGTGCGTCCTGGTTGTCTCTATTGCCACCCAGGCTACGGTCATGGCGCTCGTCAGTCAACTTACAAGGCTGACCTTCATCGCAATGGCTATCTGCTCGTAGTCTATGACAAGAAGACTGACGCCTACATCCGCTCCGTGGCAGGTATGCCGCAGACAGGTGCCGTCAAGCCGTTCAAGGCACCTATCGACGAAAACCAGATAAAGATTGACTGGCTCAGCTACACCGACGAATGGGGCAACAAGTTTGACGATGGCGAGTCATACAGCCTCACATATCCGGAAGTGAGCATTCCTGCCGCTGCCTTCTATGCACCTGTTGTCGTACAGCGTGACGGCAAGGATGTGGAGATAGCCGCAGCTGATGTTGCGAATGAGATTGGTGTGCGCCTGGAATCTACTATCGGCATCTATGGCACAGGACTCATCGACGCCATCGACGACGAGGAAATCACTAAGCAGTGGGCTGCCGAATCGCCTTATGTTACGCTCAATCCTGCCATGTGGGATCAGACTTCAAACACTTGGAAGAGCTACTACTCAAACTCTCTTCAGGGCGACGGCACTAAGTATGTGCGCCGCTTCACTTACGCCATGTCTCGCGGTCCTGTCCTTGATGCAGCCGGTGCAAATGCCATCTGGAACATCACCAATGTTACTCGTCCTGATCGTCGTTACCACTATCTTGACCTTGCAGGCAAGTATTATGCAGAGAAGTCTTCTTCCGACCCAGATGTTCAGGCTGGTTTCTCGGAGTATATCAACCGCGTTGACCCCCAGAAGAAGCATGCAGAATGGCATACAGACGATGTGAAGAGCAACATCTATAACTATCTTACAAGCAAGTCGCTCGATGCGGAGATGACTCAGGAGCAGTACAAGAATCTCATGATATGGCATCGCGGACTAGCCGTTCCTGCCGCTCGCAACACAACGACTGCCGACTTCAAGGCTGGCAAGGAACTTTTCTCGCAGATTGGTTGTGCGCAATGTCACCGCCCTTCATGGACAACCGGCAAGGATGAGATTCACGACCCGAATCTCCTCTTTGGAAACGACGATATGCCGCGCTATCCAAACCAGAAGATCTGGCCTTACACTGACATGGTTCAGCACCGTCTCTTCATGAAAAACGACCTCCGCACAGGTTGGTGTCGCACAACTCCACTTTGGGGACGCGGACTTGCCAAGAAATGCGGTTCGGGCACAGAACGTCTGCACGACTGCCGCGCACGCAATGTCATTGAGGCTATCATGTGGCATGGTTGCTCTAAGGAAGGTGGCAAGAGTGACGCTTACGATAGCGTGAAGAAGTTCCGCTCGCTCACAAAGCAGCAGCGAGACCAGGTTGTTTATTTCATTGAATCGGTATAAAGTATTTGACCAATCATACATCATAAATCAAAAATCATAAATGAAGAAAACGGTTCTTGCCCTCTACACACTTCTGATAGTATGTATGGCAGCGGCTACGATAATAGAGAAAATGTATGGTACAGACTATGTTACCGCCAGCATCTACGGAAGCTGGTGGTTCATGGCGTTATGGGCATCTCTTGCCGTCAGTTCACTTGTGTTCCTTGTATGCAGGAAGGTTCACAAGCGTCCTTCCGTATTACTGCTTCACCTTGCTTTTGTCGGCATCTTGATAGGCGCTTTCGTAACATATCTTACATCCCAACGCGGCACAATCCATCTGCGCATGGATTCCACGGAAGGAGCGCCCAAGGGAATCTCGTCTTTCGTTAGCAATGAAGGCACCTCACAGCCGTTGCCTTTCGCACTAAAGCTGACCGACTTCCAGGTCGTAAACTATCCCGGCACCGATGCTCCCATGGATTATGTCTCTACCGTAGCCACCGTTCCAACCACCGTCCCCAACGGTTTTGCCGTTGGTCAAATCGCCCCCGTTCCCGAAGCGTCCGCTTCGGGCATATACTCCATCTCCATGAACAACATCGCCGACATCCAAGGCTACCGCTTCTACCAGTCAAGCTACGACGAGGACTTGCAAGGCTCTCACATGCTCGTCTATTATGACCCTTACGGCATCGCCATCACCTACACATCCTACGCCCTGCTTCTCATTTCCATCCTTGCCATTTCCTTCCAGAAGCTTCGCCGCCGCATGCTTATAGCCCTTCTTCTAGCAGTATTCGCCCAGCCCTCCTCACTCTTTGCCACCGTTCCCGAAGTGTCAACTTCGGGCAAATACTCCCTCTCCCACGACCTTTGCGACATTGCTGTGCTCTACAACGGTCGCATTTGTCCTTTGAACACCGCTGCCACCGACTTTGTGCAAAAGCTCTCGGGCAAGTCCTCTTGGGAAGGGCTTTCGGCAGACGAGATTTTCGTTGGTTGGATGATTTATTACGACGAGTGGGAGCGCAAGCCTATTATAAAGGTTAAGAGCGGAAAGGTGCAGAGCATTATCGGCATCAGCGATTCTTGGGCATCACTTCGCGATTTCTACACGCAGTCTAACGAGTATAAGCTTCAGCCGTATCTCAACGATGGCTCTCTCTCTGCTTCCGACCGCAAGGCTATCCGTGAGGCAGACGAGAAAGTCTGCATTGTCAGCATGTTCTACGCAGGCGAATTTACAAGGATTTTCCCATTGCAAACATCCTCTGCCCAGACTTCCTCCCCTCAAATCCATTGGTACTCACCGGGCAGTACTGACTTGCCGAAGGATATTCCCGAGAAGGAATTTCAGTTCATAAAGCATTCCATGGACTACCTCGTAGAGGCTATTCTTGCCGGCGACAACGACCGGGCAGAGACACTCATTGCCAAGTTAAAGAACTACCAAAGTGCCCATGCGCCAATCCCGCAGACACTTGCCATAGAGCGTTTCTACAACAAGCTTCTCTCACAGCGAATGCCGGTGTTTATCTTCCTTACTCTCAGTCTGTTGCTCTGCATTGCCAGCTTCATTACTCCAAATCACCACCATCCCCAGCGATTTCGTCGCTGGTCTCAAAACCGCATTGCGCGTTACGCATTACGCATTGCTCATTACGCCTTGCCCACCGCCATCTTCCTCTACCTGACTCTCTCCATCACACTTCGTTGGATTGTCAGCGGACATGTTCCGCTCAGCAATGGCTTTGAGACGATGCAATTCATGGCATGGCTTGTGATTACAATGACGCTTCTAAGCAGCATTACGCATTATTCATTACGCATTACGCATTTATCTACCCTCGGACCTTTGGTCTCTTCCTTCGCCATGCTTGTATCCGTATTGGCTTGCGGATCGCCACAGCTCACACCACTTATGCCTGTCTTGCAGTCGCCGCTGCTTGCCATTCATGTCTTGATGGTGATGATAGCCTACTCGCTCTTCGCCATTCTCACCCTCATCTCCTTGCAAGCGCTGTGTCAAAGTAAGGCTCAAATCAAAAATCATACATCATACATCAAAAATCATAAATACCTCCTCTTCCCAGCCGTCGCCCTTCTGACCATAGGCATTTTTACCGGCGCAGTGTGGGCAAATGTTTCGTGGGGACGCTATTGGGGGTGGGATCCTAAGGAGACCTGGGCGCTCATCACACTCATGATTTATGCCATTCCGCTCCATAAGTCGCTCTTCACCACCAATGTCCGCGCCTACCACATCTACATGATTTTCGCATTCCTTGCCGTCATCATCACCTATTTTGGTGTCAACTTCTTCCTCTCAGGAATGCATTCTTACGCATAGTTTTACTTCAATTCGTCGAGCCAAATCTTCAAGTCTTGCATCATCTCCTTCTTGTAGCGGAAGAAATTGCCGCAGCCCCAGCCGTGACCGCCGGAAGGATATACATGCATGGAAGCCTTCACCTTAGCCTTCTTCAGTGCGAGGTAATACTCCGCAGAGTTTGCTGGTGGCACGAGGAAATCATCGTCCGAGAGAAGGATAATGGCAGGAGGAGTCTGTGCAGTAACCTGAAGGTGGTTGCTGTATTCTCGTTCCTGCTCTTCCGTAGCGTTCTCGCCAAGGAAGCAGTTGTGGGAGTCCATGTGAGTGATGGACTTGTCCATCGAAATCACCGGATAGAACAGAATCTGGAAGTTAGGGCGAGTGGCTTCATCGTTGTGAGTGGCTATTGTTGAAGCTAGGTGACCGCCAGCCGATGAACCCATAATGCCAATCTTTGTCGCGTCGATGTTCCATTTCTCAGCGTTGGCACGGATGAGTCGCATAGCCTCTGTAGCGTCGCTCATTGGCACCTCCTTATTACCGTTCGGCATACGATAGCTGAGTACGATGGTTGCTATGCCTTGTGGCACAAGTTCTGCTGCCCACAAGTGGCCTTCCTGACTGATGGAAAGCATTCTGTAGCCGCCGCCCGGAACAACGAGGATAGCCTTGCCGTTAGCCTTGTCCTTCTCAGGCAGATAGACGCGGATGCTTGGCTTGAAGTTACGCTGCTTGTCGTCCCATGGCTGATGGTCGATGCCGTTCGTGTTAGGCAGACCGTTCTGCCAAAGGTCGATGTCAAAACTTTCTGGAAGCTGCTGTGCGAAGCTGCAAAGAGCCGTTGCCAGCATGAAGAGTACGATGGAAATTTTTCGCATGATAGGTTATGTTTTATTGTTGATTACTATTTTACTGCGTCTATGCCATAGAATATTCCGAAGAAGATGATGATGATGACTGCTAAAAGTGCCAATCCGAGGATGAAGGCAAGTGTTGTGGTCAGAATGCTGCGCCACCACTTCATCTCATACAGCTGCTTGTATATCCAGATCATAACGAACAGTTTGCAGAGCGGAGCATAGTCTGATACAGCCGAAGCAAAGAACCCGATCTTGCCCAATAGCAAGAAGACGAACGACAGTATCATACTCACGCAGTTGTAGTAGATGAGCGTGTAGAAATGTTCTGCCAGATTGAGCCTTTCTATTGGAGAACCTTCCCTGCCAATGCGGTGCCGACGGAATATGAGCCAGAAGGGAACCACCAGGACGAAAGCTAGCAGCAACGCCGATATCACCTTGTTGTTGAGCAGTGTTGCCAGCAGATGCAATGCGCTGATGAGCGATGGCGAATGAACTTTCTCCATCAGGAAATCATCATCTATGTGTCCAATCAGTTCACTGCTGTCAACGAATAGCGAGATGAGAACGAAGATTGCCACCAGTCGGACAAGCATGTGTATAGGTTTGAAGTAGCGTGTTCTCTTGCCCGTCAGGTAGTCGTACACCACATAGCCCGGTCGCCACAGCAGGTCGCGGCAAGTGCGGAAGAAGATGTCGTCGCCGGCAAGGAAACCGGCAATGACATTGCTTATCGATTCACGCACATTGATGCGCTTTATTGATGCAGGCTGACCACATTTCGGGCAGAACGCGCCGGAGAATTGCTCGCCGCAGTTCTTGCATTCCACATCCACCTGACCTTTCGGCAGATGCTTCTCTATCGGAAAACCTTCCCGCTGCCGCTCCCGCAGTTTACTGACAGTATTGTGTATCTTCTTGATCATGTTCGTTATTATTTTTACCTCTTACCTCTTACCTTTTACCTCTTACCAAGGGAAAGTCTCCGGGTCGTTGTCCTTGTTTGATCGGAGGTTGATGTTCAGCGCATTGATAGCCTCCATGTCCTCGTTAGAGAGTTTGAAGGTCATGATTTCGAGATTCTCCTTGAAATGGTTCGGCTTTGCACGAGGAATGGTTATGAGGTCGCGCTGAATGAGCCAACGGAGAACAATCTGCGATGGCGTCTTGCCATGCTTCTGCGCAAGACCTTGGATAGTACTGTTTCCCACAACATCTATGTCGCCCTGTCCGAAAGGTCCCCACGCCTGCACCTTGATGCCAAGCGAGTGGTTGTAGGCAATGTTTTCCACCTGCGACATCAGCGGATGAACCTCAATCTGATTGATCAGCGGACGCACCTTCGCATATTCCAGAAGGTCCTCCAGGTGGTGGCGGTTGAAGTTGCTCACGCCCAGATGCTTCACCTTGCCCTGTGCCACATAGTCCTCCATTATCTGCCAAGTCTTCTTCACGCAGTCCTTCACAGGCCAGTGGATGAGCAACAGGTCGAGATAGTCCGTCTGTAGCTTTCGCAGACTCTCGTCAATAGACTGTCGGATGGTTGCTTCGTTCTCGCGCATGATGTTCGTCGCCACCTTCGTAGTGAGGAATATCTCTTCGCGAGGCACACCACTGAGCTTTATTCCCGTGCCCACTTCCAGTTCGTTCTCGTAGCCTTGGGCAGTGTCTATCAGTCGGAAACCCGCCTCAAGTGCAAGCTTCACATTGTTTATCGCAGTTTCATCGCGCAGAGTCCAGGTGCCTACGCCAAGTTGAGGTATTGTCATGTTAGTATAAGGTTTTTTGTTTTGATAAGGTGCAAATAGTTAGTGCATATAGCGAGTGCAAAATTAAACTTTTTTTCTGAAACAAAGTCATAATCCGAAGAAAATGTGGATGTTTGTTTTTTGTTCGTTCGTGATTTAGTTACAAACCGTAAGTTCGCCATACCGCAAGATTTCAACTCAGAAAAGTTTCCAAGGAAACAATATAGCGATTTGGCACAAAACTTATAAACCGCAGATTAAACCAAATTCACGCAGATTGGCTTTACCTTCTTCCTTCGCGACTCGGCATAGTAGAAGCAAGCTTCACTCTGCTCTCGCTGCTCAGTCAGTTGAACCAAAGGTTTATGTGCCTAACTGTATATCATTGCCAAAACTAAACTATAATATAAAACGCTCAATTCCGAAAAGATGGAACTGAGCGTTTTTGTTTGCATTATCTATTTCCCGTAAATAACCTTCTTGTTGTTTCGGATATAGATTCGGTTTGGCTCTGGATTTGTGACTGTTCTGCCGGTAAGATCCTTGAAGCAGTCTTTACTGGGAGATGTGGTGGGATGCTCGGTAATACCGGATGTTGCCTGCTCAAGTCCGAAGAGTGTGGCTGAGACATAGTAGTTTGCAACGTAAGCAGCATTCGGAACCGTGCGGTTTGAGACGTATTCCTCAAGGTCTATGTCTATGTTCCACTTGCCTCCAGCAGGAAGGTTCTCCACATACCACCAATGTACGTTGGCTGGCTTTCCCGGTCCCCATCCCGCACGGTCATACTGGTAGGTTCCTGCTTGCGAATAGTTGTCGTCGTTCTTTTCCCAGATGAGTCCCGTCTGCTCGGCTTGTTCGCCATGGAGACGGATGGCGTAAGTGTTGATGTCAAATTCGGCGGGGTTGTTGACCTCATATCCAGCCCTGTTTGGGAAATATGGCATGACAGTGGCGTAATTGTCGCCAGCCTCGTTTATTGCCTCCTGACCATGACCTGTGAAGCATACACGAAGCCAGCCTGAATGAACATTCTCTGGTATGTCAATCTCGCGTTTTCCCAAACGCTCGTCAGCTTCTATGCTGTGACCTTTCACACCGTAAGCCCATGCTCGGTAGCCATTGTTGCCATTGCGGAAAGAGTCATAGACCTGTGCGGTATAGACTACGGGACCATCGTCTGGCGTGCCTTCGTAAAGATGGAAGATGAGGGTTGCTGCGTGGGCTTTCTTTTCTGTTGCGTCAAAGCCGCCATAATAGATCCTGAATTTCGTGCCATCCGGGTTCTGTAGAAGTGGAAGGAATTCCGTGACATCAAAATAATATGCCTTTGACCAGAGAGAATTGAAACTGCCACCGTATGGAGTTACAACACGCGATATCTCATACCAGAGGCCGTCTTTTGGATTGAACACTTGTATCTCGGTCAACATGTCCCAATCAGCAGGACGTGGAGCGCCACTCATCCTGTATTGTAGGAAGCATTTCCTGTATGTCTTGTCGGTAGGGAATTTCAGCGTGAATGGATAATCGTTTTCCGGGCTCCATCCGAAGAACTCGAGACGCATCTTCTCGCTTTCCACTTTGTCGTGTTCTGCTTTGAGATCGACAGGACATTCAGCAGGAATGTACCAACCGCGTCGTTCTGTAAGATGTATTGTGCTTGCATCAACAACACTTTGTGCCGACACTATAGTGCTGACTGCCAATGAGGTAGCAAGCATGAAAGCTGATCTTAGGATATTCATTTTTTCTTTTGTCTATTCCTTAATCATCCTTGGCACATCGCCTTCCAGCTTTATTATCTCTCCGGAATCTGCTGGATTGACCATCTCCTTGCATACGTTGGCGTCGGTAGTGTCGCGAGGCATTTCGCCCAAGACCTGGTTGACTTCGTTTGTGTCGATTGCCACTTCGCCTTCCAGACGCCCGCGTTCCATGTTTCCGTTGGTCTGGAAAAGATTGCAGCTGCTCAAGGCTGTGACTCCCATCGCTGCTGCGGCTGCTACGGCTGCTGCCTTCAGTGCGGAGTGCTTCTTCTTGGTGTTGGAATCCTGCGTAGCTATGTCCTCGTTCTCTGCCTCCTTGTAGCGCTTGAATGCTTCGAAGTCAACAGTGAGTCCGGCTGCCTTTCGCTTGCGAATTTCTTCTGTGAGATACGCCAACTCTTGCTCGCAAGCAGGGCATGTTCCTGTGCATTCGCCTTGGAATGTACACTCACGGGTGTTGTAGTCAATGTCGTTAGCAGCTGCTATCTGCTTGCGGATGTCCTTCAAGACTTCGCACTTTGCTTTGCCTGGATTCTTCATATATTTGGTTATTAAAGATTGTATTTTAATTAAACGCGGGTTGCACGAGTTACACGAATTCTTTAATTCTTATAGTCTTTAAAAGTTTTCACAAGTTTTCTTTGCTAGAATGAGCCTTTTATAAACTATAAAAACTCGTGATACTAGTGAAACCCGTGTTAGAAAATCATACTGTATATGGTGTTATTTGTTGATTTCTGTGATGTATGTGAATTTATCGAAACTGCTGAAACCTAGCGCCTTAAGCTGTTCTATGCTTGCGTTGACATCGGCTTCGGTGTTGTATTCCGGAATCTGTGGCACACGAATCATGACATTCGCCCTTGCTTCCGAAAGAATCTTAAGATTGGAGATGACGCGCTCGTTGCTTCGCTGCGTGTATGACTGGTAGATGGTGGGATTCATGTCCTTGATATCTACAATCCATAGGGTGACGAAAGGCTGTAGCTTGCGGATGTTATCCGAAGGGACATTGAGGGCTGTCTCGATAGTTATTAGCCATTCCTTTGGACATAACTTGCAGAACTCCTCGATGAAGTCTGTTCGCAAGCATGGCTCTCCGCCGCCGAAACATACACCGCCGTCAGTGGCAAGAAAATAGAGCTCGTCCTTCTTGACCTGCTCATACAGCTGCTGTGGCGTAAGGTGCTGGCAGGGAGTTTCCTGTCTCAGGCTTTGCGGGTTTAGGCAATATGCACAGCGAAGGGTGCAGTCGCGAAAGGCTGCAAGGGTGGTTACGCCGCCGCCATCGGTGATGAGTCTGTGGCGCTGGATGCCTATGAACGGTGCTTCTGTCATCAGTTTTTTCGCTGACAAAATTACGATTAATTTGCTACAAAACAAACATTTGCGCTGAAAAATGCGCAATATTGCGAAATATTTTTCTTCCTTAACATTTTTTATGCCAATAATCCTTGCTTGTTGCTGAGAATCTGCTTACCTTTGCAAACAAAAACAAATGGATAAGATACAACGACTTGAAACTTCTGGCAGCTATCAACTTTGCAAGACGATAACAACGCTGATGGACCGCTACTATCTGGATCCGATACTCGGTTTCGTGCCTTTGCTCGACGGCGTTGTTGGCTTGCTCTGCACAGGTGTGTTTGTATATGTGAGTCTGTTCAAGGTGCGTTCTGTTTCTCTCACGCTTTCCGTGATCTACAATTTCCTTCGCGACACGGCTATCGGTCTTGTTCCTGTCGTGGGCGATGTTGCGGACTTCTTCAACCGCTCTTATGTGCGCAGCCAAAGACTCATAGACGGCTATGTCTATGGCGACAAGCAGGTGGTTAAGAAGGTGAACGGACAGGCGGGAATGATGTTGTTGCTGTCTGTTGTATGCACGGCTCTGATCGTGCTCTTGGGCTATCTTGCCATACAGATAGGCGGTTTCATGTTCGACTGCATAAAGGGTTTCTTTGGAACTTTATTCGGAATAATCGGGTCTTGAATGGCGTAATGACATAATTTTCTTTCCTTTTCTTGCGTGTTACAATTAAAAATTGTATTTTTGCACGGAATAATATGGCCACTTTGCAGAAAATATTGAAGGTTGTACTGCCACTGATTCTCGGTGGCGGCATACTCTACTGGATGTATCGCAACACCGATTTCGAGTCAATGAAGCATCTGTTTCTTGACGAGATGAACTGGTGGTGGATGATCCTTTCCTTCCCTTTCGGCATATTGGCACAGATGTTTCGCGGCTGGCGTTGGAAGCAGACCTTGGAACCTATTGGCGAAAAACCGAGAACTTCCACAGCGATAAATTCCATCTTCATTTCTTACGCAGCATCGCTCGTCATTCCCCGTATTGGCGAGTTCACGCGTTGCGCTGTGCTGAAGAAGCATGATGGCATTTCGTTTACGAAGTCGCTTGGCACTGTTGTGACAGAACGCGCTGTTGACACGCTTATAATGGGATTGATGACAGCCGTAATACTGCTTTCGCAGATGCCTGTGTTCGCTTCGTTCTTCATGAAGACTGGCACGAAGATTGACACTATCTTCACGATGTTCACTACTACCGGCTGGATTGTGACGATAATCTGCGGAGTGGCAGCTATCATTGGACTTTGGATATTCCGCAAGCACTTGGTGTTTTACGATAAGGTGAAAACCTCTGTAGATGGCATTCTCGAAGGCGTGATGTCGCTGAAGAAAGTGAAGAATGTGCCACTATTCATCTTCTATAGCTTTGGCATTTGGGTGAGCTATTTCCTCCATTATTACCTCACATTCTTCTGCTTTGACTTCACATCAGAACTCGGACTTGACGCCGCTCTCGTGACCTTCATCGTCGGAACGGTTGCCGTCATCGTACCAACGCCAAACGGAGCCGGTCCATGGCATTTCGCCGTTAAGACGATGCTTGTGCTTTATGGCGTGCCGGAGGCAAATGCCCTTGGCTTTGTACTCGTAGTTCACACCGTGCAGACAATGCTTGTCGTAGCCCTCGGTCTTTATGCCTTGGCGCATCTCTCATTGGCAAAAAGAAATAATCTAATAAAATAACATAGACCTTTAGCCCCCAATTAGCACGTCTAATTGAAGGTCCTCCCCTTGTGGGGGAGTTAGAGGGGGTCACTCTTATGGAAAACCTTAATCCTAAATGCGTCTTCAAAAACTTCAAGGCGCTCACACAAGTACCAAGACCTTCTGGTCATCTTGAGAAAATCCAGCAGTATCTTCTTGAATTCGGTAAGAACTGCGGCGTAGAAACTTTCCTTGATCCTGCCGGCAATGTCGTAATGCGCAAGCCTGCTACTCCTGGCATGGAAGATCGTCAGGGCGTTATCCTCCAGGCTCACATGGACATGGTGCCACAGAAGGAAACTTCTTCAAACCATAATTTCGAAACTGATCCTATCGAAGCTCGCGTTTGCGAGGACGGTTGGATTCGTGCCAACAACACAACTCTCGGTTCTGACGATGGTATTGGCGTTGCTGCCATCATGGCTATCATGGAGTCAAAGGACTTGAAGCACGGTCCTGTGGAAGGTCTTATCACTGCTGACGAAGAGACTGGTCTCTATGGTGCTGAGAATCTTCCTGCTGGTCAGATGCAGGGAAATATTCTCCTCAACCTTGATACAGAGGATTGGGGTGAACTCATCATCGGTTCTGCCGGTGGTATGGATGTTACTGCCACTCTCGATTATAAGGAAGAGGAAACTTCCGCTGATGATGTAGCAGTTAAGATCACAATCTCTGGTCTCCTTGGCGGTCACTCTGGTATTCAGATTCCTCTCGGTCGCGGTAATGCAAACAAGATGATGGTTCGCATTCTCCGTGAGGCTATCGCTGACGATGACGCTCGTCTCGTTTCATGGCACGGTGGCAACATGCGCAACGCTATTCCTCGTGAGGCTTCTGTTGTCGTAACTCTTCCAAAGGAGAATCTTGCTGACGTGAAGGAACTCTGTGCTACATACGCTGAGACTTTCAACGAGGAGTACAAGTACATCGAAACTGAGGAAATCAAGGTCACTGTAGAGGAAGTTGCCCTTCCTGCTATGCAGACTCCAGAAGAAATCCAGGATAATCTTGTTGATGCCATCTACGCTTGTCACGATGGCGTATGGCGTTACATTCCAAGTATGCCAGAGAAGGTTGAGACTTCTTCTAACCTCGCCATCATTGACATTGAAGGCGGCAAGGCTTCAATCGCTATCCTCGCACGCTCTTCATCTGACACAAAGAAGGATGAGCTCTGCACATCACTCGAAAGCTGCTTCTCAATGGCAGGCATGAAGGTTGCTCTTACAGGCGGCTACGGCGGTTGGAATCCAAACCCAGAGAGTCCTGTTCTCAAGGCTATGGTAGAGCAGTACAAGAAGCTCAACGGCGAAGAACCAATCGTAAGTGTTGTTCACGCTGGTCTCGAGTGCTCTATCATCATGGCTAAGTATCCAGGCATGGATGTCGTTTCTTTCGGTCCAACACTCCAATACCCTCACACTCCATCAGAACAGCTTAAGATTGACACAGTAGAACCTTTCTGGAACCTCATCGTTGCAACTCTCGAGAACGCTCCTGTGAAGTAGTAAGTAACCACAATCCGCATGGTTATGGAGGTGCGGTGCCCTCACCGCACCAACAACAAGAAATCCCTTCCCGTACATTATCTATATACGAGAAGGGATTTTTCTTTTTCCTTTATTAAATATACGCGCGTGAGAGTTTACCCCATGGGTATAAAACAAAAAGGTTGGACAGAAACGAATTCTGCCCAACCGAATTTATGATTGAGAATGTGTACTCAGAGATTAGATGATATCATTTGGATCGTCGATGTCGATGTCTGGATCAGGGTTGTTCATAGAACCACCATCAACTTCGATTGATCCTTCAAAGATTGAACCGAATGTACTTACAACTTGTGAGAGTATGTCTGGTGAAATATAATTCTTTTTCATTGTTGTATAATCTTTTTATTGGGGTTACACTTATTTTACAAGCATCTTTTTGCCGTTGCGGATAACGATACCCTTGTAATCTGCACCAACCTTCTGGCCTGCGATACTGTAAACTTCGTTGTTGTCGATGGTCTTGTCGCTTTCAACACTTACGATAGCTGTAGCATCGTCATCAATGAGAATGTTCACGATTTCTGCACTTGCTGTTGTAGGTACTGTTGCAGGTACGTAATATGCCTTACCCTGTGGGATAGTTGTTCCTGGGGCTACGTGACGAAGTACAGGAAGGATATTTCCATCTACTTCCTTAGTAGTGAATGCATAGTGATAACCAGTAGCTGTAACGTCTGTTGTTGCACCTGTGAGGCAGTTGTCAGGGAGTACTGTGTATTGTTCGAATGTGTAAGGGAACTGTACAGTAGTACCTGGCTCACCCATTACGAGTACACCTTCTTCCCAACCGATGATTGCGTCAGAATCAACTTCGCCTGTGTTAACGTAGCTGTAAGCAGCGCCGTCCTTAGTTCCAGGCAAGATGTTTGAATTATCGATTGTGAGGATCTGAACGCCAGCAGGGATAGTAACGTTTTGGTAAACTGGGCAGAATGAAGCGAAACCAGATGCAGAAATCTTAACTTCAGCATATTCCTTGTTTTCGTTACCAAGATCCTTGATGAGCATAGCATTGCGAACCATAACCTTCATTGCGAAGCTGCCAGATTCGTTGCTTGCAAAACCGAAATCAGAGACATTCCATACATCACGTACTCTTTCAATCTTGTCCAATGATACAACGCCAAGTCCTGTGTCTCCATCAGCACCGCAAATTGTGTAGATAAAAGGGCTGCTGGCATTGTCAATTGATGAAGGCAACATGAAACCCTGGCCAGACTTACCATATTCAACTTTATCATCAGCGATAGGATAAGCTGTGATAGGGAGCTTTAGTTCTACAGTCTGTCCCCAAATTGTGTATGGCACCTTGAAAGCGAGAACGAGATTAGATCCGCTCTTCTGGATTGCGCAGTTGAGAGTCTTGTTGTTGCCGATGAATGGGGCAAAGAAAGAGTTAGGAGTGTAACCTTCAACTGGGACGAAGTCTGCCTTGATGATGTAATCACCAGTTGTGACAGTGTTCTGTGCGTTTGCAGGCATAACAGCGAGCAAAAGCAAAGAAATCATGCTAAGTAATACTTTTTTCATAATTGTGTATGTTGTTTATTAATTATTCTTCTAGTTTTTTGCTTGAAGCTAAATATGAGATGAAACACACCCATAATTCAGTTTGCAAAGTTAGTCTTTTATTTTTGTTTGTACAAGTTTTTGAGGAACTTTTTTCCTTAAATTGCTAATTTCTTGCTATTTCCTTGAACATTAATGCAGAAGAATGTGCAAAAAGTCCGATTTTCTGTTGCAAATTTATGAAGTTTTCGTGAAACAATGCTTGTCGTTTTGAATAATATACAAAGAAGAGTATGCAAGCGATTGCGTACGAAGCTCTGCAATTTGTTGGATGATTCTTGCATAAGAAAATTAATATGTGTAATTTTGCAGACGAAAATGATTATGCTCTCTATCTCTATGAAAAAACTATCGCTCACTTTAGTTGTCTTATTAGCCTTTTCTGCAAACATGTTAGCGCAGGGCTGGCCAACAAAGTACAATGGCGTGATGCTACAGGGTTTCTACTGGGATTCGTATTCCGAGTCCCAGTGGACAAACCTTGAATCGCAAGCCGACGAATTGGCTGAGTTCTTCCAGCTCGTTTGGATTCCACAAAGTGCAAATTGCGGTTCAAACCAGTCGATGGGTTATGATGATCTCTACTGGTTCTCGAACTATAATTCAAGTTTCGGTAACGAGAAAGAACTTCGCTCACTTATATCTACATTTAAAAATAAAGGTATAGGAACAATTGCTGATGTTGTGATAAACCATCGCCGTAATGCAACGAATTGGGTAGATTTCCCATCTGAAACATACAAAGGCGTAACTTACCAACTCCAATCGACTGACATCTGTGCTGATGATGACGCAGGTGCAACAAAGACTTGGGCTACGCAGAATGGTTATCAGCTTTCTTCTTACAAGGATGATGGCGAAGGATGGAACGGCATGCGCGACCTAGACCATAACAGTCAGAACGTTCAGAAGAATGTCCTTGCATATCTTGACCTCCTTCTCAACGATTTAGGTTATACCGGCTTCCGTTATGATATGACAAAAGGCTATGCCGGAAAATGGACTGGACTTTACAATTCAACATCAAAACCTGCTTTCTCTGTTGGCGAATACTGGGATGGTAATGCGTCAGCGGTGAAATCATGGCTAGAGTCAACAAAGGTTGACGGTGCAATTCAGTCTGCCGCTTTTGACTTCCCTACACGATACATTGCTCGCGATGCATTCAATGGCAACGATTGGAAGATATTGGCAAATTCCGGACTCGCAAAGATGACGGGAATGGGTCGTTATGCCATAACTTTCTGCGAGAATCATGATACGGAATATCGTTCTGCGCAAGCACCTCAAGATCCAATCACCAAGAACATTGCCGCTGCCAATGCATACATCCTTCTCATCAACGGAACGCCTTGTGTTTTCCTGAAGCACTGGAAGGACTATAAGTCTGAGATTAAGCAACTTATCTATGCCCGCCAGTTGGCTGGAATTACCAACGATGGTAGTCGTTACATTGCCCAATCCACTCAGTCGAACTACTCTGCTCTTCGCACTACAAGCAATAACAACTGTGATGTGATAACGGCTTTCGGCAGAGGTTACACGGCACCGGCAAATTATACAAGAATCATTTCTGGCGAGAACTATCAGGTTTACATGGAGAATAAGGCAGAATCTCCATGGATAAGCATCCCTTCTGGTGAGTACGAAGGCAAAATTGAGCCTGTTCTTACTGCCATATCTACCGATGCAAACGCCAAACTTGTCTATACTACCGACGGCACAGAGCCTACAGCCGCAAGCAAGTCTGTGGCAAGTGGCACGAAGATTTCCCTGGCAGGTCCTTGTACACTTAAGGTCGGTCTGCTCACAAATGGCGCGGTCAAGAATGTTCAGACGCGAAAATATACGGTTGCAGAGACTTTTGATTCGTATGACATCAATGTTTATGTGAATGTTGACAAGGCTAATTGGAGCAAAGTGAACTTCTGGACATGGGGTGGAGGAGATGGTCACTCTCCTAAGAACAACAAATGGCCAGGAGATGCCGTGACTCAGAAAACGACTATAAATGGCGAGACTTGGTATTACCAAACTTACAAGATCACATCTGCTTCCGACTATGTGAACTTCGTTTGGAGCACTGGAACAGGAACTCCTCAGACTGTTGACGTTCAGAATATTAAGCAAACGTCTTTCTTCAAGATATCGGATCAGAAAGATGCTAGTGGAAAGTATTTGGTAGAGGATGTTACGGAAGCCAATGGCATTGAGAATGTAACTCTTCAGATGCCAAACGCCAAATCTCAGAACATCTATAATTTACAAGGACAAAAGGTTAATGGTTATTATAAGGGCGTTGTGATTAAAAACGCCAAAAAGTTCATGATTGCCAAGTGATTGGCGGTTGATTTACAATGATGCAGGCGGGTGGAGAACAGCTTTTGGGGCTTTCTCTGCTCGCTTTCTTTATGCTTTTTTCACTTTGCTGCCATTTTATTTTGTAGTTATTGTAATTATTTGTATTTTTGCACGCCTAAATTTGGCAAAACAGTAAAGTATCACAAAAAAGTTTTTTGCATTAGACAACCGCTATGATTACGATAAAAACCGTTAAAACAAAGAAGGAACTCACTCAATTCGTTGATTTCCTTTACGAACTTTTTGAAGGGAATCCATACTTCGTTCCACCACTCTTCATGGACGAATACAACTGTCTTGACAAGAAAAAGAACGCTGCTTTCGATTTCTGTGAGGCTGAATATTTCCTTGCTTGCGACGAGAACGGAAAGATTCTCGGTCGTGTAGCTGCTATCATCAACAACAAGGCTAACGAGCGTTGGCAGCAGAAGCGTGTTCGTTTCGGTTGGTTTGATTTCGTTGACAATCGTGAGGTGTCAGCAAAACTTCTTGACGCTGTTGCCGACTACGGTCGCAAGCATGGCATGGAAGAGATGGTTGGTCCGCTCGGATTCACCGATCTTGACAAGGAAGGAATGCTTACTGAAGGTTTCGACCAGCTCGGCACGATGATGACTTGCTATGGTGCACCTTATTATAAGGAGCACATGCACGCTCTTGAAGGCATGGAAATTGATGTTCGCTATCGTGAAACAAAACTCATCGCTCCAAAGGCTATTCCTGAGAAGTATATGAAGGTTGGCCAGATGGTGGAGAAGCGCTATAATCTCCATGTCTATAAGCCATCACGTTGGGACCTTCTCGTGAAAGGTGTAGGCAAGCAGGTCTTTGAACTTCTCAACGAAACATACAAGGACATCTACGGTTACAACGACCTGAGTCCAAAGCAGATAAACCAGTATATTGCTCAGTATATTCCGTTCGTAAATCCAAAGTTCATTACTATCGTTCGTGATCACAACACTCCAGACAAGAAGATGGTGGGCTTCGGTCTTTCTATCGCATCACTCTCATACGCTTTGCAGAAGACAAAGAAAGGTCGTTTGTTCCCATTCGGTTGGTGGCATATCGTAAAGACGCTCTTCATCTCGAAGAAATCTGAAGTCATCGACCTTCTTCTCATTGGTGTTCTTCCGGAATATCGTGCAAAGGGTGCCAATGCACTTCTCTTTACCGACCTTATTCCTTATTATATAGAGGCAGGATGCGTATGGGCAGAGACACAGGTACAGCTTGAGACAAATGTGAATGCCACATCTCAGTGGGGACCTCTCGATCCTATCGTTCATAAGCGTCGCGAGTGCTATGTGAAGAAGATATAACACGTATAACGTGTGATAAACACTAAACACTAAATACTAAACACTAAATCAAGTTACCTATTAACGTCGAGGTTACGCGATTGTGTTTGTATTTAGTGTTTAGTGTTTAGTGTTTAGTGTTTAGTATTTAGTGTTTAGTATTTAGTGTTTAGTGTTTGAATTGACCATTGTCAGTTAATGCGTCGTTTTTCGCAATAAATCTCCGAATCATACCCAATAAGTCTCAAAATCTTTATACCTTTGCACCCGCAAACGCGAAAATGCTTCAGTAGCTCAGTTGGTTAGAGCACATGACTGTTAATCATGGGGTCGTTGGTTCAAGCCCATCCTGGAGCGCAAAAAGAGATACCTTTCGGTATCTCTTTTTTGTTATATACACGGATGACTTTTGAACACGAATAACCAGGAATTAACCACGAATTTTTCATGAATTTATTTTGAACACGAATTGCACGAATCGCACGAATAGAAAGAATACATCTGCATAGATTCGTGCAATTCGAGAGATTCGTGTTCGTTAAAAGATAATCAGAGTAAAATAATTCATGTGAAGAGTGAAATTCGTGCAATTCGTGTTCTAAATAAGAATTAGGTTGAATCAGCGTTTCTATTTCCCTAAGAACTTTTCTTTGTTAACGACAAATCTGAGGTGAGTGCCTTTGCCAAGGAGCTTCTCGCCTTCGTAAGCTTCCACTTCGAAATGGAGTTTTCTGCCTTCTATCTTTATTAATGTAGCTTTGGCGGTTATTGTCTTGCCCAATGCTGTTGGAGCGAGATGAGATGTAGAGATATGTCCACCAACTGTAGAATCTCCCTCGTTCAGATGAGGAGCAACGGCAAGCATCGCTGCGTTTTCCATCAGTGCAATCATCATCGGTGTAGCAAGCACTGGCATGTCGCCAGAGCCTACTACAGCAGCTGTTTTATCGTTCGTAACTTCCATGGTGGAAGTGTGTGAAAGTCCTTCTTTTAGCATAATTTTGTTTATAGTTCGTTTGCCATTCTAAGTATTTCTGCAACATCTTCAGTTCCAAGCGACTTGAAGTAACCTGGACGGAAAGTGCCGTTCTTTGTGCATTTAGATGCCATGAGCTGAATGTCTTCTTCTGAAACCTTCTGCCCCACCAATTCAGTCAAGCCTACTGGCATCTTCCAACGGCGGTAGCAAGCTTCCATCGCTTCAATACCCTTGATGGCAGTCTGCTCTGGATTTGCTGTGTCGTTCTCAACGCCCATGACATTCACTGCGAACGAAACGAAGCGGCTAATGTCTTCGTTCATCACGAATCTTGCCCATGACGACCAGATGGCAGCAAGTCCAGCACCGTGTGCCACATCGTAGAGGGCGCTCAGTTCATGCTCAATTTTATGGCTTGCAAAGTCGGCAATGCCGCGACCCATAAGGTCATTGTGAGAGAGTGAAGAAGCCCACATGATGGCAGCGCGAGCTTGGTATGTTTCCTTCTCAGAGAGGTTCTCCTCGCAGAGAAGCTTGTCGGCTGCGTCCTTCACTGTTCTGAGCAATGCTTCAGCGAGGGCAGAAGTAAGGAGCATATCTGTCTCCTTTGTGAAATAGCGCTCCATCGTGTGCATCATTATATCTACCGCACCGCAAGCTGTCTGGTATTCTGGGAGAGAATAAGAGAGCAGAGGATTCATGATGGCAAACTTACAGCGGCAAACATTGCTGTTGCAACCAAGCTTCTGCTTTGTCTCTTCGTTGGAAAGCACGGAACTGTCGCTCATCTCACTACCCGCAGCAGGAATGGTAAGCACAACGCCTACAGGCAGAGTGCCCTTTGGAGTAGCCTTTCCGCAGTAGATGTCCCAAACATCGCCTTCGTAACATACGCCGTAGCCAGTAGCCTTTGCTGTATCTACAACACTACCGCCACCAACAGCGAGGATGAGTCCTACATTTTCCTTGCGGCATATTTCCACACATTCTCTTGCAAGCGTGATGCGAGGGTTAGGCTGAACGCCACCTTTCATGATATAGGCAATGCCGGCATCGTTGTATTGCTTTTCTATTCTGTCGAGAAGTCCTGAGCGTCGTGCGCTACCGCCACCATAGATGATGAGCACAGGACCTTCGTTCTTGTACTTTTTTGTGAAATCAACAAGTTGTGATTCTGCGTTTACTCCGAAAGCAACTTCTGTCGGAGCGTAGAAAATAAAATCTTTCATGAGGGTGAATGTTTATAGATGTTTCAAGGGTTTCAATAGTTTCAATGGTTTCAATAGTTTCAATGGTTTCAGAGGTTTCAACTAAACTGCACCAACTCTGAACACGAGTCGCTGAACGCCATCTTGCCAGCGGCTGCTGCTTATTCGGAAACTTACTATCTCTGATGTTTTGCTGACATGATCTCCTGCGCAGAGACACTCATCATAGTTGCCTACATGCACGATGCGAACAGTGTCGGAAGCATTCTCGGGAAGTCTTTCCATGTCGAAGCGTTGCATGACGCTTTCCTTATCGACATACTCTGTCCAGACTTCCACATCTTCCTCGATGATTCTGTTTATGTCGTCTTCGAGCGACTTTATCTCGTCGTCGGTCATCGGCTTGTCGAGGTGGTAGTCAAGTTTCGATTTCTTTCGTTCCACATGAGCCGAAAACGCTCTGCCGCAGTTGAAGCGTTGTGCCACGAAACCGTTCAGCAGATGCTCCGCTGTATGCGCAGGAGCAAATTCCTTTTTGTTATGTTCGTTTAGGATTGGAGATTCCATGTTTTATTCAAGTTTTCAACTTGAGGCTACAGAGTACAGGGCTACAGAGTATAGGCATTGGCTGCGCACTGTTTCCCAAAGAAAAAGTTCCAAACCGCACGGTAGCCTGTAGTCTGTAGTTTGTAGTCTGTAGCCTCAACTCGTGCAATTTACTTGCTCGAGTTGACTTTCTTTATCTTTATTCTTTTCTTCACAGCCATCCTTGCCGCCTTCTGGCAAATACGTGCTTGAATGAGACTGATCTCGTTTGTCCTCTTGTCGCTGCCATCAGGATAGTACTTGATCTTTTCCGGATTCTTGCCAGTGATTGTTGCAAACCATGTGCAAGCAGCGGTGTATCTGCCCATGCCCAACGACAGGTGATAGCCATCGCGAGTGTTGTCGTAATCTGCGGTTAGGTCACGAAGGTTCTGGATGGCAGGACCTGAAGGCACGATGTCGTCAATCTCGTTCTCTTGCGAAATGCGCTCAACAACTTCGTTGATGGCATTGTACATCTTTTCTTGCGATGAGTCGTATTTCGGGAAATCGCTATGCTTTGAGTCCTTTGCGTAAGCCCATGTCTGGTGGAACAGGATCTTTGCGTCAGGCAACTTCTCCTTGATCCATGAGATGAGTTCTGGCAAGCGAGCGTACGATTCGTAGAAACCAGACTGTCCACTTACCTGCTGAACGCTCACATAATCCCACTGCTCTTCGGCTATCGCACTTTCGAGAGAGACCTTATGCTGGATGGTCTTCTTTCCTTCTGCGTCAAACTTTGTGTATCTGTATGCAGGTTCGTTCTTGGCAATGTTGTCCAAGTGCCTGTCGATGGAACAGCCACCAATATACAGATTTCCAATCACCATCGGAACATTCGCCGACAATGCTATCTCCGCAAGATTCTGCTCAAGTGCGTCTTCCGAAAAACTGTTGCCAATACCGAGTACTTTTATCTGCGCTTGCACCATCAGTGAGATGCACAACGCAATCAGAGTGAAACCAAGTTTTCTCATAGCTTTGGGATTATGATTTTGGAATGGTAATTGATTGTTCTGATACAAAAACAAGAAAAACACTTTTTGAAGTCTTTTTTAGAATCTCTTGCAAGATTCCGTATCTTTCTGTTATCATTCCTTGAGAGCGCGCTCTCATGAAATGCTAAACAGAAATATACCAGACTTCAAAAAGAAAAAACCTTAAAAAACCTTAACAACCTTAACGATAACCTTAACCAACTCTAAGTTAGGGTTAACGTTAGGGTTAGGGTTTTTAGGGTTAATGAAGGTGAAAATGTTTTTTCTGTTTTTTTGCATGAAAGAGAAGAAATCCCGATAGGGTGATGATGTGGGTGTTCAAATTATATGGGAGCTCGCTCACAAGATAATTTGGGCAGCTACAGCATCAATGGCTTGTTAGAGCCATCTTCTCTTTTATGCTGTTTTTATTGTTTTTGTTTTTCTGTGCAAAAGTTTATAATTACAGTTTTGTTTTGCAAAGGTACAAAAAATCTTTATTCAAACGAATATTACGACCATTATTTCGCCACATTAAATGTTTTTGTGTCACTTTTGCATCAAAATCCAGCGTAACTCACATCATAAGTCAGCGAATTATATTTAAACACGGGTTTCACTAGTGTCACGAGTTTTTATAGTTTATAAAAGGTTCATTCTAGCAAAGAAAACTTGTGAAAACTTTTAAAGACTATAAGAATTAAAGAACTTGTGTTACTCGTGCAACTTGCGTTTGATAAAAATATTTAGTGTTCATTGCGATTATTTTGAACGGCATCATATAACTCACGGAGATAATTTATTTTCCCGCTGAGTTTTGCATCGAATTCCTATGAGTTTTTGGTCGAGTTCCTATGGGTTTTGCATCGAGTTCAAGCGTAACCGTAACCGTGACCGTAACCGCAAAATACATACACATTCACTTTCAGCCCATTTCATATTATTAATGTATTTCATTAATTAAATTAATATATAATATATGTACGCGAAGCTGCCTATCTATCTCCCTAACGCATTTACCGGTTACGGTTGCGGTTACGGTTACGTTTCGGCAGAGATTCTGCACAACGTCAGATGATGCTAAAACAAAAAAAACATTACCGCTACAAAAAATGCCAAGTGTATCATTGCCAAAGATTTAAAATAGATTTATGTTAGATTTAAGGTAAGATTCAAGGAGCAACGCGACGCCTCAAATAAATACTCTCAATCCCATTTACGCGAGATTTATAACAAGATTTACGCTAGATTTAAATCCTAACGAAGATATCTTTCCATAAATCATGCATAAATATTTTTAGAATGAGATTAAAAAGGCGCTTCGCTTGAATCTTGCCTTAAATCTAACAGAAATCCTACCATAAATTAAAAGTATATCATTCCCCAAAAACATTCCAATGTCGCCAATGAACCCAATGTTGACCGAGGTTGCTTGTTTTTTAGCGGAGCGTTGTTTTTTGTTTTCGTCTAAAGGAATCCATGCGCAGCCAAAAGCCTGTACTCTGGAGTCTGTACTCTGTAGCCTCAAGTTGAGCTTGCGATACTTGAACTTTGACCCCTTTTTGCCCTCTCAACCCCCTCTTTTGCAATCAAATAATCTAAAAATATTGATGTGAATCAATATATATATATATATATATAAGAGTTATAAGTTAATTCCTTCTTTTTCTCTAATTTTGCGCTGAATTATAGGGTGTTGCGACCTTTGCAACCTCAAATTCCCTTAAAATAGAAATAAATAATAAAACATAAAAATTAAACGAAATGAAAAGAAAACTTTTACTTTTTCTCGTGCTTTTCTGTGCAGCGAGTGTTTCGTTCGCGAAGACGTGCACGATTACTTGGGTCGCCAATGGTGAAACTTTAGCAACAACACAAACTAGTAACAATGGAGCGATTACACTCTATACAGGCACACTTCCACCCGTGCTTGATCATACTTTTGTTGGATGGACTGCTCAGGAAATAACTGGTACTACGACTGCTCAGCCTACTTTGCTTGCTGAAGGTACAAAAGTACAGACAAATATGACATATTATGCTGTATTCAAATCCAACGAAGACGCAGTTATTGGGGTAAACTATCAACGTGAAACCAGCCCATACCTCGTCTCTGGTGAAAAATATATTTATGCTTGTGATCTTGAAAATGGTTCTGGTTATGTAATGCCTGTAAATAATCTTGCTTCTCTTGCAAATACTGTTGCTTTGGAAGGAAAGTCAGTAGTTATAGATGGATCGGGTGCAATAAGTGGAAATTATATTGATTGCGAGATGATTTTTGATGGCTATACTATTCATCCAGCCCTAAGAGATCCACTATCATTGTACTATAGTAACATTGATAACGATTTTATCGGTTTTACTCTAGCCAGTAAATCGTCGAATACAACAGAAGCAGGCATAGGTGCAAAGTTTATTCCTTTTGAAGCTTCTCCAAACGGTCTTAGTGTTTCTCCGCAACAAATTTACAATACTGTTTATAACGATATTCCTTCTGAAAAGTGGGGTAATTTCTATATAATGATGAATAATAGAAATGAATTCGTTCTTACAACAAATGAGAACGCTGCTAACATTCATGCATATAAGAGAACAGAAATAAAAGGTGGCGTATATACAGAAACGGTAAGTAATCCGACAATTACTCTTGTTGCTAAATCAAATGGATCATATTACGGAACATACAGCAATCCTTATGGCATCATAATACCAACAGTTCAACAGACCTATGTGAGAGTAAAGGAAGCATTAGTTAATGGTAATACGGTTAACCTCAGTAATGTGACTGTTCGAGAAGACAATAGAGTTGTTACAGGAAGCGCGACATCGCACCAAGGCTATTATGTACCCGCAGGAAAAGGTATACTAATCCAATCCTCTGTTCCTACAGTTTCTTTCATGTACACTGTAGCAACTGATAATACATCAGAAATCAACGCATTGAACAAGCTCGTTTCTACAAATGGTTTTACAGCAAACCCTAACTGCCAGTATTTCAAACTAGCTTATGGTAATTATGACGGTTATTATAATAGCAATAACGATTTGCTCGGCTTCTGGTGGGGTGCTCCAGATGGTGCTCCTTTCACAATGAAAGAGAATTTGGCAGTCCTTGAGGTTCCTTCTGAAATACAGATTAAGGGTATCGTATTCTTAGATGATGACGAAGTAACAGCTATCACTGCTGTTGAGGCTAAGAAGGAGGCAAATGCTCAGACATACAATCTCGCAGGTCAGCGCGTTAATGCCAACACTAAGGGTATTGTAATCAAGAACGGTAAGAAGTATCTCAACAAATAAAGCAGACTCAAAATTATGAAAAAGACATATAAAACACCACGCACAAAGTCAATCAATCTTGAAAGCGAAGCACTTCTGCAAGCTGCTTCAAAAACCTTCTTTAGAGGGTTTAAGATAAATGAAACCGAAATTAAAGATCATGAGATTTCAGACACTAAGTATGACATTTCAACAGAACTAAGCAACGAACAAGTTTGGGAGAATGTTCAAAAGCCTGACAATATGTACTAAAAATAGTAGGGAAGGTTCTCCTATCCGCTTATAACCCTATAATAACTTCAGCCTCACTCATCACATTAGCGGTGAGTGAGGCTGATTTGTTATATGAATATCAGCAGAACTTGTTGCACATCCCTATCACTTTCACCACATAACTCATAGACTTACGCATTAAAAAATGCATTTTTTGAGGCGTTTTACCGTGAGTTTTTGGTTGTGTTGCAACCTCTTGACTATCAATACTCTCAGACCTTCTTACGGAGAGGTGGAGAGTTTACAATGAAAAATTGGTGGTAATTCATGGATTCCACCATAAAGATACATATCGTTAAGGACGTTACCACATGCTGTGAAGCGGTGTCCTACGTTTTTATTTTATTATTATTATTTTATAGGACTGCTGGCTTGTGAGAGTCGGCAGTTTTTTCTTTCTAAACGCGAGTTGCATCAGCTAAGCCATAATGACAAATAGCGGTCGTATATGGAGAAGCCGGCTGCCGATTTCTCTACTATGCCGTTCTTTACGAGTGCATTGAGGGCGAGTTTGACGCTGCTGACTGCTGTAAGTCGATGCCTCTGCATGAAGGCAGTCTCGTGTGGTTGGGCAACAGTGTCTTCAGCAGCTAATGCGCGTAGAAGTCGCAGTTGTCCTTTGGCAAGCAAGTCGCAATAGTCTTTATATACAGTTTCGCCCTCTTCTTTTATCTCCGCATAGACTTGCATGAGGTTTTCCATGCTAATCTTTTTGGTATTCTTGGAATACAAGCGGTTCATGATGTCTTGTATGTAATATGTGAAGCCGTGGGCAAATGTATATACATTATGGAATACCTCTTCTGGCAATTCCTTACCTGATTGGCGCATAAGCTTTGCTGCGAACTCATAGTACACGTCTTCCTTCAAAGGAGAAATGGACATGCGAGTGGTGCTTTGATAGAATGGTCTGCGGGGCGAACTGAAAATGTTAGCCATAAGATGCTGCTTGCTACCGGCAAACACAAAGTGTACATTTGGAGCAAATTGCACAACGGAACGGATTAAGGCTTCTGTTCCCTTCTCTGGGTATTCAAGAATCTGTTGGAATTCATCGATGGCTACGAAACATTCATGCCCACTGCTTTTCATGTATTCCATGATTTCCTTGAGTGATGTTTCGCTTTGCTGCGGTTGAATGTCCAGCGATACCGTAGGAACTCCAGAATAGGGATCCATACTGAACACTGGGCGACAGCTCTTGAAGAACGTCGTCAACTGCGCCATCAGTTTCTCTCCGAAACTGTCTATTTTGCCAAGTATCTCCTTCGCCAATGCCAATACAAAGTCATGCTGGTTCTGTGTGTTATAAATATCAATGTAGAAACATCGGCGACTTTCATCTTCATTAGTGAGTCGATGGAAAGTATGATGGATTAGGCCTGTTTTTCCTAAACGGCGTGGACTTATGAGAGCAACATTCCTGCCGTTAGTAAGTGCTTCCACGAGTTTCGCGGTTTCTGCCTCACGATCGCAGAAATATTCAGGACCGCCATAACCTAAAGTGAAGAAAGGATTTGTCATTGTAGCAAAAACATAAAATATGAAACATAAAATATGAAATCTGGCTGCAAAGGTACGAATAAGTGAGAGAAAAGCAAAGGAAAAGACTCATTTTTTTATGGAAAGATAACTTTTAAGCACAATAGCAGATGATGATAAACAAAAACAATAAAAACCGCACGAAAGAGAAGATGGCTTGCCATTGATGCTTTGCTCTTGTGATTTTCCTTGTGAGTTTTTGACTCACAGATAAAATCCCAAGTTCAAACCATTACCCGAAGGGCTTTCTTCTCTTTTATGCAAAAAACAGGAAAAACATTTCGACTGAAAACTATATCTGATCAATAAATTTAACTTATTATACTTATCGTGTGCATCAGTTGTATAAGTATAATTTATTGATAATCTTCAGTTGACTGCGACCTTGTTTTTAGCGAAGCGTTGTTTTTTGTTTTTATAAGGAAAACCTTTATGGTGCTGGATTAATTATGGATTGGGCGTTGAAAGCTAGCTTTCATAAGAACAATTCATAAGCAATCTAGCAGTGGCTCTAAAGAGACACTTCCTTATAAAAACGGTTATTAATGTTTTTGTCTTAAATCATCGACAAGAGAAACAAAAAAGAGACACCCGAAGGTGTCTCTTTTTGCGCTCCAGGATGGGCTTGAACCAACGACCCCATGATTAACAGTCATGTGCTCTAACCAACTGAGCTACTGAAGCATTTTTGTTTGCTCGGAGCATTTCTGCTCGTTTGCGGGTGCAAAGGTATAATGTTTTTGGAAAATGACAAAATTATTTGGCGAAAATTTATAAAAAAATCTTAAAAAAGTGCCTTTATGGCGAAATTCAACAAGAATGTAGTGCAAAAAGATTGGAAAGAATATAACTTTTCGTAATTTTGCATCGTAAATATCCTACGGAATGAAAAGAATCAAATATACATTATTGTTGTTGCTGTTCTGTATAGCGTCTGGAACAGTCAGTGCCCAGGATTATTATAAGATGGGCGAGCAGGTGTCGTTGTTCAATGAGGTTTGCCGCAGACTTCAGGCGTTGTATGTTGATACGCTGAACCCTGAGCAGATGATATCGGATGCTGTGAGAGGCATGACTGCAAGAATGGACCCTTACACAGAGTTTTATTCTGCAAAAGACAAGGAGAAGCTCAACCAGATGCTTACCGGCAGATACGCTGGTATTGGCGCTGTGATAAAATATTGCCAGGACAAGAAGCAGGTCGTTGTGGATTATTCTTTCTATGACGATACTCCTGCCATGAAGGCTGGTTTCGAGATGGGCGATGAAATCCTTGCCATTGATGACACTTCAATGGTTGGAAAGAACACCACTTATGTGAGCAGTCATCTTCGCGGTGAGGCTGGCACGCAGTTGAAAGTGAAACTCAAGAAGCGTTCTACAGGTAAGACTGTTACCAAGACAATCATCCGTGAGACCATCAAAACGCCAGAGATTCCTTGCGCGTTTATATATAATGTAGATGGCGTTAAGATTGGCGTTATCCAGTTGACAGATTTTATCCAAGGCTGCTACGACCATTTCAAGGAAGCTTTCCTCGACCTGAAGCGCAAGGGAATGCAGAAGCTTGTGATTGACATCCGCGGCAATGGCGGAGGTAGTGTTCAGGAAGCCGTTGACATCGTAAACATGTTCATCCCTCGTGGCGAACTTGTGGTGCAGACTCGTGGCAAGAACTCACAGCTCGACCGCCAGTATAAGGCTGCAAAGGATCCTACGGACTTGCAGATTCCGCTCTTGGTGCTCGTGGATGACGATAGCGCTTCTGCTTCGGAAATCCTTGCCGGTTGCTTCCAGGACCTGGATCGCGCAAAGATTGCCGGCGTGAAGACATACGGTAAAGGTATCACACAGCAGACAATGCCGCTCCAGAACGATGCTGAGCTGAAGGTAACTGTCAGTCGTTATTACCTGCCAAGCGGTCGTTGCATTCAGGCTCGCAACTACAAGAAGGGTAGGGAAGAGACTGTCGCCGATAGCCTCAAGCACACTTTCTACACTCGCGCAGGCAAGGCTGTTGTTGATGGAAGCGGCATCGAGCCAGACCTTGAACTGAAGGCAGACACCATGCCTCGCATCGTATATTACTTGAGCAGCGCAGATTCTACGGAACTTGTTCACAACTTTGTGTGTGATTATCTCAACAAGAATAAGGATATTGCCGAGGTTGAGACATTTGCTCTCTCCGACAATGACTACGCAGACTTCAAGAAGCGCGTCATTGCTGCCGACTTCAACTACGATCCGTTTACTGAGAAAGTCCTTAAGCAATTGAAGGAAGTTGCTGAGGTGGAAGGTTATTACGAAGAAAGCAAGCCTGAGTTCGAGGCACTCGAGAAGAAACTCAAGCATAATGTGGAACATGACCTTGAGTTCAGCAAGTCGCAGATAAAGGCATTGCTTGAATACTATATCATGATAGGTCGTCACGGCTATTCACAAGGTGTACAAAGCAACTATAAATACGACAGCGTATTCCTTAAAGCCGTAAAGGACTTCTAGCGTCACCCCTCATTACTCAATACTCATTACTCAATACTCATTACTCAATACTCATAATTGAAAGTCCTCATTGTAATATTAGGTCCTACCGGCGTTGGTAAATCGGCACTTTGCTTGGAAGTGGCGAAACACCTTGGCGTGTCCATAATCAACTGCGATTCACGACAGATGTACCGTGAGTTGCCTGTTGGTACGGCTGCACCACCGCCAGAAGATTTGAAGGAAGTGAAGCATCATTTCGTGGGCAATCTTTCAATTCACGACTATTACAGTGCTTCGAGATATGAGCAGGAAGTGTTGGAACTGATGGAATCAGACGACTCCAAGGTTCATCTTCTTTCGGGAGGTTCCATGATGTACATTGATGCTGTGTGCAACGGCATAGACGACATTCCTACAGTTCGTGAGGATATCCGCAAGGAACTCCTCGACCGCTATGCTGCAGAAGGCATCGACAGAATGCGAGAGGAACTGAAACTCCTTGACCCTGAGTATTATGCAATTGTTGACCTGAAGAATCCGAAGCGCATAATCCATGCACTTGAAATCTGCTATCAGACAGGCAAGACTTACACCTCTTTCCGCACTAACACAAAGAAAGAGCGCCCGTTCAAGGTCGTGAAGGTTGGCCTGAACCGTGACCGTGAGGAACTTTACGACCGCATAAACCGCCGTGTGCTCCAGATGATAAAAGACGGAATGATAGAGGAGGCTCGGAGTGTATATGAGTATCGCGGACTCAATTCGCTCAACACCGTGGGCTACAAGGAACTTTTCCAGTATTTCGACGGTGAACTGACCCTTGACGAAGCGATAGAGAAAATCCAGAATAATACGAGAAAATACGCGAGGAAACAGCTTACATGGTTCCGCCGCGATGAAAATATAAAGTGGTTTAATCCAGAAGACAAAGATGAAGTTGTTGCGTATATTGATATGGCCATTCAAGGCTCTATATAGAATCATTGTCTGGTATGTGAACCTTTTCCGAGGCAGAGCGTGGTACACTAAGACTATCCTGTCTATAGTGTCTTTCCTGATGCTCATAATTATTTACTTCGGAATGGTTGACATCAATTTCCTTGGACTGTTCGGAAGTTCGCCAGGTTTCATTGAATTGCGTAATCCTGAAAGACATATTGCTTCGGAAATCTACAGCGCTGATGGCGAACTCCTTGGCAAACTTTACAGCGAAAACCGCTCTCCCGTTGCTTTTAGCGCCGTGAATGTCAAGTTTTGGGAAGCTCTAATCGATACTGAAGACGAACGCTTCTTCCTGCATACGGGCGTTGATTTTGAGGGAGTTATGGGCGCTTTCAAGGATGCTCTTCTGCGCCAGAAACCACGAGGCGCATCCACTCTTACCCAGCAGTTGGCAAAGAATCTTTTCCGCACTCGTTCTCGCCATAACACGGGCTTGCTTTGCAATGTGCCAGGAATAGGCATGCTTATCAACAAGACGAAGGAATGGATCGTAGCTTGGAAACTGGAAGCGCTCTATTCAAAGAATGACATCCTGATAATGTATGCCAACACCGTGGAGTTTGGCGGTAATATCTTTGGTATAAAGACTGCTGCGAGAACTTATTTTGACAAGACTCCGAAAGAGCTTAATGTAGAGGAAAGTGCTGTTCTTGTCGGCATGTTGAAAGCACCTACAACCTACAATCCGCGTACAAACCCAGAGCAATCAAAGTCGCGTCGCAATGTTGTGATGAAGTTGATGACGCAGCACGGCGACCTTTCACCTGAAGAATATGCACGACTCAGCGAACAGCCTATAAAACTCTCGCTCAACATTGAGCAGAAACTTGCTGGAAAGGCACCTTATTTCCGTGAGGCTGTAGCGAAGGAACTTGAGGAATTCTGCAACAACGAAGGCATCGACCTCTACAATGATGGCTTGAAGATCTACACTACTCTCGATTCGAAGATGCAGGAGTATGCTGAGAAAGCCGTTGATGCTCAGATGCAAAGAATCCAGACATCGTTCAATGACCATTGGGGAAATGAGATTCCATGGCGTGATGAGCACGGACAAATAGAACCTAATTTCATTGAGAAGATTGCGAAAAGCCTGCCTGTCTATGAGCAGTTGAATGCGAGATTCAGCGGAAACACAGATTCCATCTTCCATTATCTTCGCCAGAAACATACAGTAAAGCTCTTCTCATATACTGCAAGAAACCATGAGATAGAACGCGAGATGTCAACGCTCGATTCTATCGCTTACATGGTGAAGTTCATGCACTGCAGTTTCGTGGCAATGGAACCTGAGAGCGGACATGTGAAAGCGTATGTCGGCGATGTGGATTTCAACACATGGCAGTATGATAAGGCTAGGGCTATGCGTCAGCCTGGATCGACATTCAAGCTCTTTGTATATACGGAAGCAATGAACCAAGGTCTTACTCCTTGCGACCGCAGAAAGGACGAATATTTTGCTTCAACAACTTGGGACCAGAATCAGCATAAGCAGGTGGTCTGGGCTCCGGGCAATGCCAATGGCAAGTTCTCTGGCGATTCGTTGACCCTAAAGAATGCGTTCGCTCGAAGTGTGAACTCCGTCGCTGTCAGATTGGGACAGGAACTTGGAGTAGAACGCATAGCGGAAACTGCCCACGACATGGGTATTCAAAGTGAACTTGTTGCTACTCCGGCACTTGCCCTTGGTGCGTCGGATGTCAATTTGTATGAGATGGTGAGCGCTTATTCTACGATTGCCAACAATGGTTATCATGCAAAGCCTGTTATGGTTACCAAGGTCGTAGATGCTGTGGGCAATGTCATATACCAGGCAAACGGAGCTGCCACGAAAGCCATTCCTGCTGTTTCTGCCTTCTTCATGCAGCAGTTGCTGAAAGGCGGTCTGAGGGAAAAAGGCGGAACTTCCGTTCCAATGCTTGATTACATAGGTGCTTATACTGACACGGATTTCGGTGGCAAGACAGGTACTACGAATAATAACTCCGATGGTTGGTATATGTGCGTTACTCCAAAGCTCGTCTGCGGAGCATGGGTTGGCGGTGAATATCGAAGTATTCATTTCAGAACCGGTGCTTTGGGTGCAGGTGGAAAAACGGCTTTGCCTATTTGCGGCATGTTCATGCGTTCTGTCATGGGCGATTCAAAATTCCGCAACTATCATGGTCACTTCGAGATTCCTGATGAGTTTGATCTTGAGGACTACATGTTCACTTGCGAGAATCTGCCTGGTGCGAACATGAACGACAGTCTTAGCTACGAGCCAGCAGACACTATTGGCTACGAAGAGTACATAAACAGCTACGATCAAGACGCTCTGCTCGACGACGAAGATTACGACCTGGACCGCGAACTGCGCGATAAGTATCATAATGATAGTCCACAGGATTATTAAATGATAAACACGATGAAACTTACTGAGGAACAGAAACTTGAGAAGAAGCTTTATTCGAACTTGAACAAAGCAATGCGTGATTACAACCTTATCTCCGATGGGGATAAGGTCTTGGTTGGCTTGTCTGGCGGAAAAGATTCCTTGGCTCTTGTGAAGCTCCTCGGTCAACGCGCAAGAATCACTCGCCCGCAGTTTGATGTTTATGCATTGCATGTGAGAATGAGCGAGATTTCGTACGAAACGGACACTACCTATCTTGAAGAATTCTGCAAGGAAAATGGAGTGAAATTCGTGTGCGATACGGTAAGCATAAATTCCACAGGGAAAGAACAATCGAATGAAGAAGGCAAGGAACTCTCGAAAAGAAAGCAGAAAACACCTTGCTTCCTATGCTCTTGGAACAGGAGAAAAGCTTTGTTCATGAAAGCGCAGGAACTTGGCTGCAACAAGATTGCACTTGGACATCATCGCGATGATATTGTTCACACCACGATGCTAAACCTCTTCTTCCAAGGTCAGTTTGCAACGATGCCAGCCTTGCTGAAGATGCGAAAGATGCCGATAACGATTATCCGTCCGTTGTGTCTGATGGATGAAGCTGACATTGCAGCCTACGCCGCTGACAATAGTTTCCAGAAGCAAGTGAAACTTTGTCCACATGAACACGAGAGCAACAGAACAACAATGGCGGAGATTTTCCGTCAGATAGAAAGCATCAATCCAGAAGCGCGTTTCAATGTCATGCACGCCCTGAATGCAGAAGGAAAAATGGTGGAGGGATAAATGTTTAAAAGTTTAATGTTTAAAGTTTAATGTTTATCGTTGATGGTTTAGTGTTTAGTGCTTAGTGTTTAGTGTTTAGTGTTTAGTGCTTAGTGTTTAGTGTTTGTTCTTTACGGATTCCTTAAGTTTATCCTTTTGTAATAATATTTGAGAGAGTTCTTTGGAACGCCTGCCTTAACAAGTCTGTCAAGGTTGCGCTTTGCGTCTTCTTTCTTTTTCTGTTTAAGTTGCAAGTCGATGGCTTGAAGAATATAGTCTTTCTTTGAGGAATCGAGTTGGTAAGCCTGCATATAGTCGAACTCGGCAAGTGCGAGATGTCCTAACTGCTCCTCGATGTTTGCACGGATTACCCAAGCATTTATGCTGTCAGGATATTGCTCCACGAGAAGGTTTGCGTCATCAAGAGCCTCTGTGAAATGGCTGTCTTTCTGGTTTAGAATGGCACGACCCGAAAGAGCGTGGAAGTTCTCAGGATCTGTCCTTAGAAGTTCGTCGTAATCAGCGCGAGCCAATCCGTAGTGATACATTCTTTCATTGGCGTATGCGCGGAAATAAAGGGCGCGATAGCTGCTAGGAGACAAACGAAGAATGTTGCTATAGATGTCCTTTGCTGCCTGCCATTTGCTGTCATCCATATACTCAGCAGCCTTCTCGAAACGCTGCTCAATGGTCAAACCGGCATAAGGATCATCAATTACTGTTTCCTGATTTGCTGAGTTTTGTTCTGGAGAAGATACAGAAACTCCTTCCTCCTTCTGCTGTGAGAAAGCGGAAAGAGAAAGGAGAAGTGATATTGATAATAGTATATTACGCATTCTTGATGTAGTTTACTACCCAAGCGCCAACTTCCTTAGTGCCATACTTTTCGCCACCTTCAACCTGGATTTCAGGAGTGCGAACATTAGCATCGAGTGAAGCGTCAACAGCCTTGCGAACGAGAGCACCTTCTTCCTTGAGGTCGAAGTACTCAAGAAGCATAGCTACAGAGAGAATCTGTGCGAGTGGGTTTGCGATGTTCAAGCCCTTTGCCTGTGGCCATGAACCGTGGATTGGCTCGAAGACAGGAGTTGAAGAACCTGTAGATGCTGATGGGAGAAGACCCATAGAACCTGAGATTACAGAACCTTCGTCAGTAAGGATGTCGCCGAATGTGTTCTCAGTAACCATTACATCGAAGAATGTAGGCTCCTGAATCATGCGCATTGCTGCGTTGTCAACATACATGTAGTCACAGTTTACTTCTGGATACTGTGGTGCCATTTCCTGAGCAATCTTTCTCCAAAGGCGAGAAGATGCGAGGACATTTGCCTTGTCAACAACTGTGAGGTGCTTGTTACGCTTCATGGCATACTCAAAACCAACCTTGAGAATGCGCTCTACCTCTGGACGAGTGTAGTAGTTTGTGTCGAGAGCTTCCTCTACGCCGTCAGCGTTAACTGTTGGCTCAACCTTCTTACCGAAGTACATACCGCCAGTAAGCTCGCGGATGCAGATGAAGTCAGCACCTTCAACGAGTTCCTTACGGAGTGGAGACTTGTGGAGAAGGCACTTGAAAGTCTGTACAGGACGGATATTTGCAAACAAACCGAGCTTCTTGCGCATAGCGAGAAGGCCCTGCTCAGGACGAACCTTTGCAGAAGGGTTGTTGTCAAACTTTGGGTCACCAACAGAAGCGAAGAGTACAGCGTCTGCCTCTTCACAAACCTGGAAAGTTTCCTCTGGGAATGGATCTCCCACTTCGTCAATAGCGTGAGCGCCGCAGAGAGCTTCCTTATAACTTACTTCATGTCCGAACTTCTCGGCAATAGCGTTCATGACAGCTACGCCCTGTTCCATGATTTCTGGTCCGATACCGTCACCAGCAAGAACTGCAATGTTAAGTTTCATATTTAGTTTTTGTTTAAGTTCATTAAGCGTTTATCAGCGCAAAATTACAAAGATTTTCACAATAATCTATGAGTAGCAATTGCAATGTGTAGAAAGGGTTATGTGTTTTTGACATAAATTGTGATTACAAACTATATATATCAAAAAATCAAAGGATTAGCTCAAAATGGCTTGTGCGTTGCGTTCTATATATTTAATAATGTGTAACTTTGCACCCGGAAACATATTAATTTTCAATAGGTATTTTAGTATTATGGCAGAAAAGAAGACTACAACAAAGGCAGCTGCTGAGAAGGCAGCTCCTGCAAAGAAGACATCAGCAACAAAGAAAGCTACAACTACAAAGAAGGCAGTTAAGGCTGTTGCAGTAATCGACGCAATCTCAGCTGGTTTCAAGGCTGGTGATGTTTACGAAGCACTCGCTGCTTCTGAGAAGGCTCTCACAGTTAAGGAGATTGCTAAGGCTGCAAAGATTTCTGAAGAAGAGACTCTCGTTGGTATGGGTTGGCTCTTTAAGGAAGGCAAGATTGCAGAAGCAGAAGGCAAGTACACTCTCGCTTAAATCATTAACACAAATAAGTAAAGGTCGGTATTCTTGCGAATATCGACCTTTATTCTTTGTTGTTTCAGTTTCAAAAGCGTCAGAGGTTTCAAGGGTTTCAAAATGAAATACGAACAGGACATCATAGATTTGCTAATTAAGGTGGGCGAGGCTGGTTTGCCGTTGCAGAGCATTGTGAAGCATGTCTTCAATGCTCACAACTCTATTTTCGAACCTATCAAGGAGCAGAATGTCTATCAGAGTGTTCGTTCGTACATGATAAAAAACTCGTCGTCAATATATTCCTTGTTTGTGAAAGGCGATGACGGCAAGTATCGACTCAATCCCAAGTCACAAATGGCAACGGCTCTTACCTTGCAGTTTGGGGAAGACGAGGAAACTCCAAAGCAACAGGACTCGGCAGCGGAACCGCAATTACCATTTGAATTTTAGTTTTCGTCTTCGTCTTCGTTTTCGTTTTCGTTCTCGTTTTCGTTTTTTTATGGGCAAGAAGGATTTGTTTAGATTTCAGCAGTTCGACATTCATCAGGCAAATGCCGGTATGAAGGTGGGCACAGACAGCGATTTGCTTGGTGCACTTGCAGCAGGCGGCAGTCGCGTGCTTGATATTGGCACGGGAACAGGTGTACTTTCGCTTATGATGGCACAGCGTTTTCCTGATGCAAAGGTGACGGCTGTTGAGATTGATGACGATGCTGTCAAGGATGCTTCCATGAATTTTGCAGAGTCGAAGTTTGCCGATCGCATCACACTTCATCACATGTCCTTTCAGGAATTTTGTGAGAAAAATAGAACTGAATCCATATCTGCTCCTTTTGATTGCATTATCTGTAATCCACCGTATTTCCATCAAAGCATGGAATGTCCTGATGAAAGGCGTCTTCGTGCTCGCCACACTTCAAGTTTGCCGTTTGAAGTGCTTGTGGGCGGTGCTTACGAATTGCTTTCCGATGATGGCGTCTTTACTGTTTGCATTCCGCCGGAAGTTTACTCTCTCTTTTGCGAAGAATGCCTGAAGCATGGTTTTTCGCTACAGGATTTGTATTGCATAAAGAGTATTCCAGATCAGCCAGTGAAGCGCTATGTATTGGTACATAAAAAAGGCTCATCTGTGGAGATGAGCCGTTATGAGTATTGCATGCGCGATGCTGATCGCAATGTTTCTGATTGGTATAAGGATCTGATGAAAGACTTCCTTATTCCTTTTTCTTGTAAATGATATTGTTTGCTCCTGAAGTTATTTTCAGTTTGTCGTGATGTTCCTTGATGAAAGTGTCGATGTGTCTAACTCGCTTAGGTTCAAGGATTTCATCTACGGCAATGAGTATTCCTGTTTCTTCAACATCGCCGAATCCGTCGTTGATTGCTGTGCCGAACATACGCATTGTAGGAGAGAGGTTCATGTAAGCATTTACGAGTGGCGGAATATTGTAACCCATGCCACGAACAGCACCGTTCAGAATGAGGTAATCTTCCTTGAAGTCTCTGCCTTGGAATACTTCTGCAAGTTCTGATTCGTCGGTTTCAAGGAGCAGTGGATTCATTGGAATCACAAGGTTCTCTGGGTCATTGAAGTGCTTTCTCAGGAAGTAGAGAATCATGTCGCGACCGCGGCGGATGTAAGAAGGATACATCGTCATCTTTCCGAAGAAGTACTTCACGTTTGGTTTTATCACGGTGAGAGCTCCGAGTCCGTCCCAAAGGTTATCGAGTGCGAAGAGGCTCTTTGCACCCATTTTTGAGCTTTGATACTCAAGCGTTACGAAAGAGCGTCCGAGTTCTATTGTGTAAGGCATGTATTCCTTGATGAACTTCTCGGAGAACTTGAACATGTGGCTTGTGGCAAGAATTGGCTGTCCTTCGCAGTCGTATTCCACGTCAGTGCCAAGGATGTAGCGATAGCCGCCGATTATTTCTTCTGCCTCAGGATTCCACACGATGAGCTGCTTGTAGCAGTTTTCGCAAGTGTCGAATTCGTCAAGGTCGAGTTCCATGCCAGTGCCGCCGCCTGCTTCACGGAAAGCTATCTCGCGAAGTCGACCAATTTCCCTCACTACATTAGGAGAGTCATGGTGAGTTACGATATAAATTTCGTTGCAACTCTTGTTTGTCATGCGAAGCTGCTTGTCTGGCGTGAGTTCCGCTTTGAGTATTTCCCTGTCAACAGGAGAAATTATAGGTTGTTCCATTTTTATTAGTTGTGGTATTTGCGGATGTGTGTTATTCCGCTAGTTCGTAAACCTTGCTTCTTACATATTGAGCCCATTCCGTAGCTGACTTCGACTTGTCGAAAGTCTCCCAAGGTATAGGCTTTCCAATTGTGATCTCGAAAGTCTTGTGTACATTTTTGTACATCTCGTCAACGAGGAAAAGCATGGCTGGGTTGAATTTCAGTTTCAGTGCCTTTGCGATGTTTGCTATGCGGTAGAACTTGTCAGAGTTCTGTCCGGAGAAATGTATAGGCACAATGGCGCGCTTTGTCTGTATGCTTTTGGAAATGAATGTCTTTGTCCAAGGCAGGTCCTGAATCTTTCCGTCAATCTTGCGTGAGCATAGACCAGCAGGGAACATCAGCACATGGTAGTTGCTCTTGAAACATTCGTTCACCATTTTAGGGAAGTCGCGGCTCTGGTTGCCCGTCTTGTTGATAGGGATGCAGAGCGGAGCGAGTCCTGGAAGGTTCATGAGCAGGTCGTTCACGAGATAGCGGAAGCGACTGTCATAGTGGCGCCCGATGATTGAACCGAGCGCAACGCCGTCAGCACCGCCGAGAGGGTGGTTGCTCACAAAAGTGAAGAGACTGCCATCGCTGTCGTCAGGAAGGTTCTCCTTGCCCTTTATCACGAGGTTGGAATCCAAGTAGCGTACGCATTCCTCGAGCCAGTCAGTGCCAACAAGGTGGCGACTTTCCCAAAGATACTTGTTCACCTCATCCTCGTGGATAGTCTTGATGAGCCAGTTCACGATGAAACCTGGCACGAACTTTGCGTTAGCGCCCAGTTTGTCGTTGAGAATCTTTCTGATATCTATTGTTTTTTCCGATATAACGGTTGCCATTTTTGTGGTATGTATTGGCTTCTATTTGTGAAAAGTAACGGTTAAGGGTTATTTTGCAGTAGTGCAATATAGCCAAAATACGGTGCAAATTTACAATTAATAATTAATAATGTGCAAAATATTCATGAAAAAACCAATAATATGCCGCTATTACTTACAAATGATAAGTCTTTCGCCCTGATTATTGGAAATTATTAATAACTTTGAGCCGTTCTGAAATTTCATAATTCATAATTAATAATTGTACCCGACATGCTTCCTCTTGATATCATCAACAAATATTACTCCGACAACGAACCGTTGCGCAGATTGCTTATCCGTCATAGCGAGGATGTGACGAATCTTGCCATTAGGATAGCTTCGCATCACCCAGAACTAGACATAGACATCGACTTTGTCCGTGAGGCTGCCATGCTTCATGACATTGGTATCTTCCAAACGAATGCTCCCGGCATTCATTGTCACGGCACGCAACCTTATATCTGCCACGGCATCCTTGGAGCCGAGTTGCTGGTAAAAGAGGGGCTTCCTCGTCATGCGCGAGTGGCAGAACGTCATACCGGAGCAGGCATCACGGCAGCGGATATTGAACAGCAGAATCTACCGCTCCCTACAGCCGACTATCTCCCGGAAACGATAGAGGAAAAACTCATCTGCTATGCCGACAAGTTCTTCTCAAAATCGCGTCCCGAGAATATCAAAACACTCGACTCCGCCCGCTGTTCGTTGCAGAAGTTTGGCGGCGAAACACAAGCAAGATTCGAAGAACTCGTCAGTATGTTTGGAGATGTTTAGGAAATAGCAAAACTTATGAAGTTTCCCAAGAACCAATGTCACAATTTTGATGTGGGTGCTTAACGCGCTGAAATAGAATGGATTGTGGATAGCGGTAGGGGAAATCTCCAAACGAATAGGGAAAAATCCCCCAACAATAGGAAAACATGCTTTGCAATGTCGTAATATAGTCTTACCTTTGCCGATGAAAAATAACAATTATTGGTTAGAGAACCTTACGAATTGACATGTACTTTAGATTTGTTTAGCCATAAAAGAATAATGTGTTATTAGATTCATAGGTATTGGTTAGTATTAGATTGCCCCACTTGATTGTTGAAATTAGGTGGGGCAGATTTTTTGTCATTACTTGTCAGTCATTACTTGTTACTCATCAGTCATCAGTCATCGTCAGCAATTCTTCTGGCACACATTCTGCCATTGCCTTGTAAGCACTTTCGCTTGGATGAAGGTGGTCGCCGGAATCGAATCCCGGGGCAAAGGCTGCAGGATGCTCTGGGTCTCTCACCGCTTTGTCGAAGTCCACGCATCCATCGAAAATTTCTGATGATAATAGCCATTCGTTCATTTGCTGGCGCATCTTGTCGCGATCTTCATTGTATGTGCGCCATCCGTAGATAGGCAAGAGAGTTCCGCTCCATACACTAAGCCCGAGCTTGCGAGCGTGACTCACATAGAGTTCTTCAATGCCTCTCTGTAAATCCTCGCAAGTAGGCATGTCGCTCCATGGGCGGAACGGGTTGACATCACTGCCCACAGGATGGATAATATCGTTTATGCCGTGCTGTATGATTACCGCTTTTGCACCGGAAACATTGAGTTCTATTGGAAATCTGGTGGCACCTTTCAGTCCGTATGCAGCGTATGTTATGCAGTTGTACTGGCGAAGGATGCGAGTTCCGCTTACGGCACGGCGAATTATTGCCACATTTGCAAAACCTTTATCAACAGCGCGTAGGGCTAGGTAGTCAGGCCAACTTTGGGCTGTTATGGAATCTCCGAAGCAGACAAGCGCGTAGTTCTTCTCTTCAGTAAGAATGTCAATCGTGTTCAGGAAGTAAAACCAGTTCGTGTTTCGTGTCAGGTCGAGTGGGAGAGTGCCCTGTTCTGCAAAGTCGCCATACGAGTATTTTCCGCTCGATAGAGGTCCTGTGATAAGTGTGCCGGAGTTCATCTGGGTATAGTCGGCGAAATACATACTTACCTCGACAGTTTCGCCTGCGTTTATACTGATGCAAATCTCGTCGCTTTCAGTTTCTTTCCCTGGCATAAGAGTGACGCTAGGATTGCAGGAGAAGGTTATTGGCACAGGTATGTAACTTTCCTTTTCTTTTATTGCCACGCATGCTTTAGTGAGCGTAACCGGCTCTGTTCCAGTTAGGTTTGAGAAACGGAAACGGAGTTTGCTTCCTGAAAATGCCATGCGTACAGGATAGCGCAAAGTAATGTTCTTTGCGTAAACACATTCCTTCTGGTCTATGATGGAAGTAGCGTTGCCCCAGCAAGCCACCCATTTGTTGAATTTGTCAGACATTATTTTGAGGTTATGAAGTTTAGAGGTTGTATGGTTTAGAGGTAACTATTGTACATTTAAGTTGCAAAGTTAAACTATTTTTTGAAAAAAGATGGAAAATATTGGCATTTCTCCATAAACTTTTTGGCATTGTGTGGTAAAAATTATACTTTTGCATAAATATTATGTGAAAAAATAACCCACATTTAATAAAACAACGACGATATTATGAAAATTACCAACTCACTACTTATCCTCGGCGCAGCAGTGGCGCTGACAGCTTGTACTGACAAACAGGCAAACACGGAAAACGCCGAGCAGACGAAATCGCTCGTCATTTATTATTCGCAGACAGGTGCTACTGCCAAGGTGGCAGATTTGATTGCCGAGCAGACTGGTGCCGACATGGATTCTGTTGTTGCAGTAAATCCATACAACGGCAGTTTTGACGAGACAATAGCTCGTTGCCAGGACGAGATGAAGAAGGGCGAAGTTCCTGAAGTAAAGCCCATTGCTCACGACATTGCAAACTACGACACTCTGTATATTGGCACTCCTGTATGGTTCGGCACTATGGCACAGCCTATGGCAGGTTTCCTCAAGACTGCTAATCTTGAGGGCAAGGTAGTGATACCGTTCGTGACATTCGGAAGTGGCGGTCTGGAGACTACAACTGCTGCCATGAAAACAGCTGCGCCAAAGGCAACATTCGTAGATGGCTACGGCGTTCGCAATGCTCGCATAGAAAAGGCTGCAGACGAGGTGAAGACATTCCTCATTCGCCGTGGCATTATTGCCGGTGAAGTGGAGGATGAATTACCATTTGGCGAAACACGCAAACTGAATGATGCCGACAAGGCATTGTGGCAGGAGGCTTGCGGCGATTATCCAATGCCTCTCGGCACTCCTGTTTCCGTTGCTGAGCGCAAGGTAAAGGGCGGCACTGAGTATCAGTTTACTGCCGAAAGCAAGGATGCACAAGGTAATGCTGCAAAGGCTGAGGTGTTTGTGGTAGCCAGCGAAAAGGAAGGCGTAAAGGCTGAGTTCACGCATGTAGTTAGATAAGGTGGTAATTTATAGAACCCGCTATAACCATATATTATGCAAACAAGATTAACTTTATTTCTACTTCTCTGCTGCACAGTGGTTTGTGCGCAGAAGATTCGTGTGGCTTGCATCGGCAACAGCATCACTTACGGTTACACCATTGAAGATCGCGACCATGACAGTTATCCAGCGCAACTTCAGAAATTGCTTGGCGATGAATACCGTGTAGAGAACTTCGGCGTTTGTGGTGCTACGGCTCAGAACGCAGGCGACCTTCCATGGACAACGACGCCAGAATACAAGAAAGCAAAGGATTTCCAACCGCAGATTGCTGTGTTCAAGCTTGGTACGAACGACAGCAAACCGCAAAATTGGGTCAGCGCAGAACGCTTCATCAACGATGTGGAGCAGCTCATCAATGAGTTCGTTAACCTACGCAGCAATCCGAAAGTAGTGCTCTGCCTTCCAGCCAAGGCTTACAAGGAAGCATGGAGCATCCGCGACGAGATAATTCGCAAGCATGAACTCAAGGCATTGAAGGCGTTGGCAAAGAAAAACAACTGGCCACTCATCGACCTCTACAAGATGACAAGCGGAAAGGCTGAACTCTTTCCAGACGGTATTCATCCTAACGAGAAGGGCGCAAAGATTATTGCTGAGGCTGTAGCGAAAGTGGTTCAAAAGCAGGATGTCAAACCTGGTCAGAATGTAGCATCGCAACTTGGATATGATAGCGACTCGTTCGTTACGAAAACAGGCAAGACTCTCACAATCTCCTTCATCAAGCACGGCACACTCATGCTCGATGTGGATGGCTATACAGTTCACATAGACCCTGTAACAATGTTTGGAACAGACTATAGCCGTTTGCCTAAGGCAGATCTGCTTCTCGTCACTCACGAGCACGGCGACCACTACGATCCTGCTGCCATCGCTGCCGTTATGAAGGATGGCACACTATTCATCAGCAACGGTCGAGTTGCGGAATTGTCGAAGAAGAGTGAAGCGATGCAGATAGGCCAGAAGATTACCATCTCCAGCAATTTCAGCATCACTGCCACTGCCGCTTATAACAATAGCCCTGGCAAGGAGCAGTTCCACCCAAAGGGTCGCGATGTAGGTTTCCTCATTGAACTTGACGATCTCAAGGTATATGTCGCAGGCGATACGGAAGACATCCCTGAGATGAAGCAATTGAATGACATAGATGTTGCTTTCCTACCTGTGAACCAACCATATACGATGACACCACAACAGTGTATAAATGCGGTGGAGATGTTCTGTCCGAAGATTGTATATCCTTACCATTACGGTCAGACAGACCTCTCTCCTGTCGTTTCGCACTTCAAGGGCAACGATAAGGTGGAAGTGAGAATACGTCAGTTGCAGTAGTATATAATAAAGTCGCCAAAACAAAAAAGGATTCCGAAACTAATCGGAATCCTTTTTCTGCGGAAGGTGGGGGATTCGAACCCCCGGTACGGTAACCCGTACGTCAGTTTAGCAAACTGGTGGTTTCAGCCACTCACCCAACCTTCCAGGACAGCCTTTGCAGGCGATTCAGAATGTTTGGCTTTCGCCTTCTTCCGTCGCGACTCGGCATAGTTGAAGTTACTTCACTCTGCACTCGCTGCTTCGTCAGTTGACTTTGGTCTGAATGTGCAAGATTTTTGGTCTTAGCGGCTGCAAAGGTAGCACTTATTTTTTAATAACGCAAATAATTTTGGAGTTTTTTGCATTTTTTGTGGCTATATTCTGTCTAGCACCTTCTGAATGAGGTCTTCAATGGAGTTCTTGTATTCAGTATTCATCTCTTTTGCCCAGCGGTTTGCGATGACCATGCAGCAAGTGAGTGCTTGGTGGCCGAGTAGGGCAGAGAGACCAGCGAGAGCAGAACTTTCCATCTCGAAGTTGCAGATTTTTGTACCGTCGTATTCGAAGGCTTCCACCTTCTCGTTCTGCTGCGGGTCTTGAATCTTTAGACGAAGCTGGCGACCCTGCGGACCGTAGAAACCACCGCATGCTATGGTGTAGCCACGTACCATGTCGTCTTGTGCTATCTGCTCAAGAAGTTCTGGGTCGTTGTCTATGATATAAGGTGCGCCCTTGAGAGGCGACCACTGCATGTGCTCAACAAACTGCTTCTCGCAGTCAAGGTCGCATACCTCGTTGCGTCCGTCGTAGTAGTTCAGCAGGCCGTCGAAACCGATGCTCTTCTTTGATGCAACATATGTACCGACTGGCGTGTGAGGTTGCAGACCGCCACATGTGCCGATGCGAACAAGAGTAAGCTGCGTGTGAGTAGGCTTTATCTCGCGAGTCTCAAAATCAATGTTCTTGAGGGCGTCGAGTTCGTTCATCACGATGTCTATGTTGTCACAGCCGATGCCTGTAGATTGCACGGAGATGCGCTTGCCTTTGTATGTGCCGGTAATGTTGCGGAACTCGCGGCTTTCAACCTCGCTTTCTATCGTGTCGAAGAATTTCGCTACTGTGGCAACGCGGCCTGGGTCGCCAACGAGAATCACTTTGTCTGCCAACTGCTCCGGCTTCACATGTAGATGGAATGCGCTACCATCTGCATTGATGATAAGTTCTGATGGAGGTATCTTCATGGTTGAAAATGTTGTTTATGTTATATTATGCTGCAAAGTTAGTATGTTTTTGATAAAATGTTGAAAAAAATGTTGATAATTCTTCCAAATAATGTAATTTTGCATGACTTTAGACCATTTTTCGTATGATAAAGAATCCCGCAGAAGCTACTTTCAGGCACAAGATTGACATCCAGATTCGTTTCAATGATGTGGATACTTTCGGCCATATTAATAATAATGTGTACTTTGCCTATTACGATCTAGGCAAGGAGAAGTATCTCAACGATGTGCTAACTTCCGAATTCCACAAGCGTCCGATAGTGCCGGTCGTTGCAAACATCAACGCCGATTTCTTCCTTCCTATATTCTACGGAACTCAGGTTCAGGTGGAAACTTCTGTCGTGTCAATTGGCACAAAGAGTTTCACGCTTCTCCAACAGGCAGTCGATAAGGAGGAAGGTACCGTGTTCTGCCAGTGCAAGTCCGTAATGGTTTGCTTCCATACTGAAACGCAGACTCCTGTAGAGATTCCTGAAGATTACAAGATTGCTATCGAAGCTTACGAGCGCGGCGAATAATTGTTATGGCAGCTACTGACGAAAAGATAATCCTCGGCATTGACCCTGGCACGAATGTCATGGGCTATGGAGTAATTCGCGTTGTGAAAAGGAAGGCGGAGATGGTGGCTATGGGTGTCATTGACATGCGAAAGGAGAGTGACCCCTATCTGCGTCTCGGCAAGATTTTCGAACGCGTGACAGGCATCATTGAAGAGTATCTGCCCGACGAACTCGCCATAGAAGCGCCGTTCTTCGGTGTCAATGTGCAGTCAATGCTAAAGCTCGGAAGGGCGCAAGGCGTGGCAATCGCTGCTGCCATCAATCGTGATATTCCAATCCGTGAATATGCGCCGACAAAGATAAAGGTGGCTATCACGGGCAAAGGATCAGCCTCGAAGGAACAAGTGGCGGGAATGCTTGTGCGACTGCTGAAACTCAATGCTGCCGAAATGCCGAAATTCATGGATGCTACAGATGCCCTCGCCGCAGCCTATTGCCATTACTTGCAGTCGAGCGTGCCGGACACAAAGGCGAAAAGCTACTCTTCATGGAAGGATTTTGCTACGAAGAACAAGGAACGAATAAAGAATGGTTGATTGTTTTAGTTTTAAACATTACACATTAAACACAATTCATGAACATAATAAATATCTCACAAGGTGTCTGCCGCAAGCCGGAATGGCGAATGGCTGAACCTGTTGACTTCAATCTTTCGGATGGTGAGCACATCGCAATTGTCGGACCAAACGGTGCCGGCAAATCAATGCTTGTAGATATCATCACTTCAGCTCATCCGCTGTTGATGAAGGATGTGGAATACGGATTCGACGGATTGGCTTCCGACAATATCAAATACATCACTTTCAAGGATTCGTATGGCGAAAGCGACGGTGCTTACTATCTTCAGCAGCGTTGGAATCAGTATGATATTGACAAGGAAACGCCAACCGTGGGAGAGCAGATAGAACTTGCTTACCAACTGACAGGCGGCGATACTCCAGAACGACGTGAGTTCAAGAGTCATCTCTTTGAACTTTTCAACCTTCAGCCGCTTCTCGACAAGTACATCGTGATGATTTCCAGCGGAGAATTGCGTAAGTTGCAGCTTACAAAGATTCTTCTCACTGATCCGAAGGTGCTCATCATGGACAATCCGTTCGTGGGTCTTGATGCAAAGACTCGCGATCAGCTTCGTTCGCTTCTTCTCACGCTTTCTAATGAGCGTCAGTTGCAGATTATCCTCGTGCTCTCACGCGAAGACGAGATACCGGATTTCATTACGCATGTGGTGCCAGTTCGCGATATGAAAGTGCTGCCAAAGATTACTCGTGACGACTTCCTATCGCAGATTCCTGCCCCAATAGATGAAACAGCGGAGGTTGCCTTTCCTTATACGGAAGAGCGTGCCACGACAATCGGTCTTAAGACGGAAGAGAAACTCATTGCCATAGGCGAACCTGTTGTCAAACTCAACAATGTGAAGATTGCGTATGGCGAACGCACCATCCTCAAGGAACTCTCACTTACCATCAATAAAGGTGAGCGATGGGCACTTTCCGGCGAGAACGGAGCTGGCAAGAGCACTCTCCTCAGCCTTGTATGCGCTGACAATCCGCAGGGCTATGCTTGTGATATCGAACTCTTCGGCCGTCAGCGTGGTTCGGGTGAGACAATCTGGGACATCAAGCGACACATCGGATATGTTTCGCCTGAAATGCACCGTGCCTACCATTACAATGCAGCTTCCATTCGAATCGTGGCAAGCGGACTCAAGGATTCCATCGGACTATATGTGAAACCAACCGACGATGAGTATGAAGCTTGCCGACAGTGGATGAAAGTGTTTGGCGTAGAGGAATTTGCCGACCGTCCTTTCCTTTCTCTTTCAAGTGGTGAACAGCGACTTGTGCTTCTTGCACGCGCTTTCGTCAAAGCGCCAAACCTGCTCATACTCGACGAACCGCTACATGGTCTTGACACGCAGCGTCGTCGCATGGTGCGCAATATCATCAACCAATATTCGCTCATCCCTGGCAAAACTCTTATCATGGTAACACACTATGAAGAGGAACTTCCGGAGTCAATTACGCATAAAATCTTCCTGAAGAGAAACTGATAAGTAATGAGTATTGGTAAGGCGCATTGATATTTGTCATTTGCGAAGATGTTTCTAACGGTATTGTTTTGGTAGTTCTCTAAAAAGTTATACCTTTGCACCCGCTAAACGAAACAAGGTGCGTTAGTTCAGCTGGTTAGAATACATGCCTGTCACGCATGGGGTCACGGGTTCGAGTCCCGTACGCACCGCTGATTTCCGATAGCAAACATCCATATTCCCTAAAACGGTGCGTTAGTTCAGCTGGTTAGAATACATGCCTGTCACGCATGGGGTCACGGGTTCGAGTCCCGTACGCACCGCTGATTTCCGATAGCAAACATCCATATTCCCTAAAACGGTGCGTTAGTTCAGCTGGTTAGAATACATGCCTGTCACGCATGGGGTCACGGGTTCGAGTCCCGTACGCACCGCACGAAGAAGCCAAAAGGCTTCTTTTTTTGTATCTATTCATCGTATTTTTCAATAACTAACTATATGAAACCGTATAAATTTGAACCTTACTTGAAAACTACCCTTTGGGGAGGCTATCAGATTGCGCCGTTCAAGGGCATCTATACTGCGCAGCCAAACATCGGCGAATCGTGGGAAATCAGTGGCGTGCCTGGCCATGAGAGCGTGGCAATAGAGCGCGGATTGATTGATGACGTAGATGTGGGCTTGACTCTCACTGAACTTATCGACAAATACAAGGGATTGCTCATTGGCAATAAGGTCTATAAGCGTTTCGGTAACAAGTTTCCGTTGCTCGTGAAGTTCATCGACTCTCGCCAAGATCTCAGCGTACAGGTGCATCCTGATGACAAGCTCGCACAGGAGCGTCACGGCTGTGCCGGAAAGACTGAAATGTGGTATGTGATAAAGAGCGATGTAGGTGCGAAGATATATGCCGGACTTAAGAGGCAAATCACGCCTAATGACTATGAGGAAATGGTGAGCGATGAGACAGAAGGCCAGAACCCAATGGCAGATGTTCTCTCAGTGCACGAAGCTCACCAAGGCGATCTATATTTCCTTCCTGCCGGCAGACTTCATGCTATTGGTGCTGGATGCTTCCTCGCTGAGATACAGCAAACGAGCGACATCACTTACCGCGTGTATGATTTTGGCAGGAAAGATGCTCATGGCAATCCTCGTGAGTTGCATACGGAACTGGCAAAGGATGCCATTGACTATCAGGTGTGGCCTGAATATCGCACCAGCTACGACTCTACGCAGCCTACTTCGCAGCTCATAAACTGCCCTTACTTCGTGGTGCATAGAGTGGTGGTTCAGGTGGCTCAGCAGATAGACTTCAACTGCGACTCGTTCGTTATCGTAGTTTGCCTCTGGGGCGAAGCGAACATCAACGGTGTGAAGGTGCGCCAAGGCGAGACATTGCTCGTGCCAGCTTCGGAGAATGTGCTGTACATCTTTGGCAACGCAACATTCCTCACAGCGCATATCAAATAGAAAAGTAAAGCTGTGGCATTTTAAGTAAAAATAAAAATCGGTTAAGTTTCTAAGGCGTAGAACTTAACCGATTTCTTTGTTTTGTACCCAGAGCCGAGCCAGTTTTTATGATATCAAAAGATGCTAAAAGATACCTAAATGTAGCTGATAGCCAGGTGATTACGCGCGTGCGCTAAACATGACAAAATTTCTTGGGATTTAAAGAAATATCAGACTTTTGCCAGTAAGATTGCCAGTAAAAATGATAATTACCCTATCAGTTGTCAAGAAATGATATTTTGAACTTTTGTTTTTCTGATTTATGGATGTAATAGACATATTATGTGTAACTTTACATTATAATAATTATCAGCTAAACTAATTTAATATCTTAAAGTAACATGGCAACATTTAGATATGAACTTGACTCGAAGCCTAACAAGAATGGCGTTCATAGTATCTATCTTTGTGTCTCTGTAAATGGAAAGCGTAAACGAAAGAAGACACCTTTTACAGTGAACAATCCTTCGGAATTCAATGCAAAATGCAAAGGGGATAAATGGATTCGTTCTAGTGTGCTAGAGTCGAAGGTTCTTAACAATCAAATGCGTGATTTGCTGCAAAGCACGCGTGGGAAATATATCAAGCGCCATAAAGAGACGGATGTGGTAACATCCGAAGATGTGGTGATTGATCTTTGTAAGAAAGAGAAAACTGAGTCTTTCTTGGCTTTTGCCATTAAAAGAACTCAAGAACTCCATGATGAAGGTAGTCTTCGAAACTGGAAGAAATACAATGGCTTTTGCAATAAGCTTAAGGTGTATCTCAAGTTGAAGCATAAGCGCGATTTATTCGTACATGAGGTAACTCCAGTATTTCTTTCAGACTTTTATAGCTATCTGAGAAAACTTCCAAACTCGAATAACCCAACAAAAGTTATTCATATAAATACAGTAGCAGTTGTTTTTAATTCTTGTCAAAAGAGCAATTACATTGGATATTATAAAGCCGGAAAAAGATCCTTTTCTTCGCTTCAAGTATTCTACGGTGAAAACTAATAAGGAAAAACTGAATGAGGAAGAAATGGAGCGCCTTATCAATCTCAATGTTGAAAATGGCTCTATGAAGTGGCATACAAAGAATTGCTTCCTCTTTAGCTATTATTGTGCAGGCATTCGAGTTGGTGACTTAGTGCAGTTGCGTTGGCGAAATGTGCAAAATGGTCGTTTGAACTATCAAATGGGGAAAAACCATAAGGTCAAGGACCTAGTACTGATAGATCAAGCTCAGGAGATTTCAACTTCTACTACTCTGAAGATAAAAGTCTGAACGACTATGTTTTTCCGTTCATGGATATAAGAAAACCGTATGCAAAAGCTGTTACCCAGGCAGAAAAAGACACTCTCACGGTAGAGATGAAGGAAAAGCTTATGAATGATGTTGATACATCGGTAGCAGAATTGAACAAATACTTAAAGAAGATTGCTGCCGAGATTAATCTGGATAAATCTCTTTCCATGCATATTAGTCGACATTCGTTCGCTCATATTGCTAAAGGCAGAGGAGCCGACAATTTTGACTTGCAGCAGATAATGGCTCATTCTTCTCTGAAAACAACAGAAAACTATATGGGCAATTTTGATACTTCCAAAGGAGACCAAACGCTTATTAATATTTTCAGTAAAAAGAGTGGACAGGTTGGCAAGGACGTAATTCTTGAAATGATTCACTCGCTTCGCCCAAAAGAGCAATTTGAATTGTTCGAAATACTGAAGAGCGATTGGGAGTAGAGGAGAATGTAAGGTAAGGATTAAGCGTCGTTATATTTGGTATAATTATCGAGATAACGAATCTTAATCCTTTCTTTATGCTATTACCTTCATCCCTTCCCCTGCTCCGTAAGCCCCGCCAATGAGAGCGAGCATCAGTAGTGTGGATTCAGGGGTTCGCCATTCGTTCTTCCTGGCCTTCCGCTTGTCATTACCGTAGATAACGAAAGCCAGGAGATTTATGGCTATGAGGTATGTGAGGATGATGTATGGGGGCATAGGGAATTCACTATAATTGTGTACTAAGTCCGTTCAATTCACAAATCCTTGCTATCTCTTCGATAAAATCTTCTTCTGATGGTCGTTCGTCGTAAAGATAGGCAAGCATATCACTGACTGCTTGCTTGGATTGTGAGAGTATTCGAAGGGCAGTGACGCAAAGACCATGTGAATATCCAAGATCTTCCATCTGTGCCAATAATGCTTGTTCGTTTCTTGTCATTTGTCTCTAATTCTTTATTTTCTCAATTGGTGTGAGTTCTCCAGTAGCTGCTATGTTAGGCACGTTTTCGAGATAATCAAATGTCTGTTTCATACCTATTCTTTGCCATTCTTTGTGCAAATACCATTGTTGGATTTGTATCCAACACCAATAGATGTTTATCCAATTATCCATTTGCTACCAGGAATGTAGCTGATAGCCTTAGTTGTAATTATACAGCATACATATGTCAAGATAGCTATGCATGGAATTGTCAGGTAGATTGGCAGTATTGGATTGCCAGGACATTCAGGTATGAAGATAGGGGCAATGTTGCTGAGGAAAAGGATGTGCATCAAATACATTCCGAAGGTGAGTTTTGAGATGCCGGTAATCCACTTTGGTGCTTCCCTTTGTTCTATGCAGGTGAACATCAGGAATGCTCCGAACGTAGTGAGCAGGACGTTTGGTGTACAGAACTCCCATGACCATTCCAATACAGGAGTCTTCATCTCAATACCAGGAACACCTGTGTGCCAGAATGACCATGCCGTGAAGATAGCACCGATGAGGAATGCCGTAAATCCAATGCCCATTCGCTTGTTTCGATTCCACGTGAGGTGTTCACGAATGTAATGAGCCATAACGAGATAGCCGAGATAGCCAGAGCAATAGTACAGCATACCGAAATATGGATTCCAGAAGCATGTGCCCCAGAGATCTGCGCTTACGAACCGTGTCAGCCAAGGCGCAAGAGTAGAGAAAGCGAAGAAGGCAAGGAACAGACGCTCATCCTTTGCCGATGCCTTCTCCAGCCATGGAGATACCACTGGTATGATAAGGTATAGCGAGATGAGTGGGTACATGAACCACAAGTGCCCAGCCGACGAAGGGAAAGTGAATTGAAGATGTGTGAAATCCTGCCATGCCTGTTCTGTTGTCAATCCTCCCCAAAGTAATGGCATGAAGCAGTAGAACAACATGAATATGATCATCGGTGGCAGGATGCGCTTGAATCTGCGTTTATAGAAGTCACCCATCGTTGTGCCAGCCTTTACAGGTACAAGCAGAAAGGCACTTACAACCATAAACAGTGGTACGCTGATACGTCCCAATGCGCCATCGAAAATAGCTACCCACAGGCGGTTGCTCTCGTTGGCAAGCATAGATGTGTCTGCTGTCCAGCAATAGAAATTCTCACTCGAATGTACAAGCATCACGAGAAAACATGCTATCACTCTTATGTAATCGATAAATACGATTCTTTTGTTCATGTTTGATATGTGTTTTAGGATTGTTATGTTTTCTGCTATAATTTAATCATGCATTAAAAACGATGCAAAAGTAGTAAAATTATTCAAAATACAAGAATTTCGGATAATCTATTCACAAATTCCATGTAAAATCCACTAACACAAGAAAGTCCGAAAAACTTAATGAATTTCGGACTTGGTGGTGATACAGGAAAATATATACAAAAAATTTGGATTATGCAGCTAATTTACCATGCTCATACAGATACTCTATAGGTCTTTGCTATGGAATACCGGCACTCCAGGGAAGTACTGGAACGTAGATTCACGAGATAAAAATCATCGCCAGCACGGCATACCGAAGGGTCGGCATGGAAGCCAGGAAGCACAGGGTTCTTGAATCCTTGCGCATTGGTAGTTAGCGCTAATGTCAATAGGATTACAAATGATAGTATTCTTTTCATTTTTTAGTCAATCTTAAATACGATACTAGAAGTACAGTAAGAATTCTTTTTATCATTGTATTACTATTGCAACTGCAATTTAAGGATGTTTACGCTGAAAGCTGGAACATGGAACTTAACGGTGCGAGGATCAGCAGCCTTGGCTTCTGCTTGTGTAGGATAGATGGCACGAGGGTTCAGTAGCGTGTTCTCGTCGTCGCCACTTGCTGACGACAGGCGAGTAAGTGCTACGGCGTTTGGTGCGTTCACGTCAACCTGACAGTTGGCGAGGTTGAGGATGCCATCAGCATGACCTTCGCCTACGTTTACTACCTTAACATACATCACCTTGGATGCCTCGTCGATGGTCGTTGTGGCATAGACACCTTCCATCGCTGAACTCTTCTGTATCTTGCAGACAAAGTCCTCCTTACCGTCAATGCTGCATCGAAGGCTGTCACCCTCCACATCGACCTGAATAGTGTACCAACGGTTGTTGTCAACATGGAAGCGGGATTCACGTCCTATCTGTATTCTTCCACTGCCGATGGTTTGCTCTGCATTGTTCTGCACGTTGCCCCACCCACCGATGTTGTACCAAAGGAAATGCTTGTTGTCGAGATAGTTGGCAATAGCCATGAAACCTTCTACACCCTCACGCTTCATAGCTTCCACCTTGTAGGTGTATTTCTTTGCAGAGATCGGGAGAGGGCATGTTGCGATGGCAGGTTGTTCGTTGGATGTCTGAACATAGTTGCCATTCTCAATCGTCCATTTTCCGTTCTGCGGTGTCCATGTAGAGAAATCTCCGAGAGAGGTTTCCTTGCCATCGATGATGAGTCGTGGGTTGCGATACTCCACGGTAGTGTTGTATGTCGCGAGGCCTACGTTTACAGGTTTCTCTTCCTCCTCCTCTGCTATCTCCGGCATTTGCAGCGACCAGGTGCAATCTGTCTTCAGAACACGCGTACCTATGTTGTTAGGGAACAGCTGCTGAACGTAATACGATGGTGTTCCCATGCAGTCGCGTGAGTTGAAGCGTATCATGTCAGGACGCCAGCGAGCATCATTCTCATTGACGAAGATAGGAGCGTATGAGTTCATCACAACCACATCGCTGTTGTTCTCCATACCCATCATATAGACAGCTTCGCCAAGGGCAGCGTTAAGGTTGCCGATGTCGCCAAACTGACTCGTCACGGCATATTCGCCAACATAAACCTTGTGACGGTCACGAGGATAGGTGTCATACTTGTGGAAACGCTCAGCAAACCACTTAGGATTACGATAGTAGTGCTCGTCAACCATATCAACAGGATAATCGTTGCGCCAACTTGGGTTGTCAGTACTCCAACTCTCCACATTGCCTATGCACTTCACGTTAGGGTACTTCGCCTTGATGGCATTGTAGAACTGAATATAACGCTCTGGATAGTGGTCAGATTGGTCAGAGTTATTATCCATGCTGTAGTTGTAGTTCTCGTTGCCTATCTCTATGTATTCCAGATTGAAAGGCTCAGGATGACCATTCTCAGCACGCTTCTTGCCCCACTTGGATGAGACAGGGCCATTGGCATACTCCAATGCGTCGAGGCACTCCTCTATCCAACTATCAATCTTGTCGTAAGGGTCACACCCGCCATGCCAGATACCGACATTCACGACATAGAGAGGCTTTGCGCCAAGGTCTTCGCTCAGCTGCAGGTATTCATGGAAACCGATGCCGTCGCTCGTGCGGTATCCCCAGTTGACATTGGCATGTCCTTCACGCTCTTCTATAGGTCCTATGGTACGCTTCCAGCGGAACGCATTGTCAGGGCTCTGCTGTCCTTCCACGAAGCAACCGCCAGGGAAACGCATGAACCGTGGATGCATGTCGGCAAGCATCTGTGCGAGGTCAGGTCGCATTCCGTTAGGACGGTTCTTGAATGTTGGTGGGAAAAGGCTCGCCACGTCAATCTGAATCTCGCCAGCTTTGTCTGCCGTCAACACGAACTGCGCCTTTGCATCGTTGACTGTAGCTGTAAGCTCCGCACTCACCTTCTTCCATTCCTTCTTTGTATTCACCTTCACAGGAGCAGAAGCAAGCACCTTTCCTTCCGTGCCAACAAGCTTGGCGGTGAGAGTTCCCTTATATCCCTTGTCGCTTCTGATGAAGAACGAGAGCTGATATTTTCGTCCTTCCACGGCATTGATGCCCCAGAAACCTTCGTTGCGCACACCGTCGCCTTTTCCGCTTATCTTTACGTTCAAAGCGTTATGCTGCACGCTGTTCAGAAGATTCTGCTGAGTTAGACTTATCTGTGCATTACCTTCTGCCGACCAACTTGTGGGTGCTGCCAAGTCATCCTCAAACGAACGGTTGCGGATAAGCTCAGCGTAAAGCCCTCCATCAGCAGCATGGTTTATGTCCTCGTAGAATATTCCATAATGTGTAGGACTTATGGCAGGACCTTGATTATTGGCATCAACATTGATAACCACCTGTGCCGAGAGGCTTGTGGCCATACTTGCCATGAGCATTGCCACGCAAATGTTTCTTGTTTTCATATATTTGTTATTTAGTCGTTTGGGATATTTGTCGTTTAGTCAATCTTAAACACGATACTTGTCTTGCATGGCAATGACGTTGGACATTCGATAGTGAGGCACTCGTTTGTCTGCTTCCATTTCAGCTTAGCCTTGCTGCCAAGCAGTTTCACGCTCTTCACCTTCTTGCCTTCCGACTTTGCAAGCGAATACACCTTCACCGCATCACCGCCATTTGGCAGAGCCATGCAGAAGGCATAGAGTGAGCCGTTCTTGCCCACTGTGAAGCGAATGTCCTGAGCGTTGAACTTGAAGTTCTTATGATTCTCACCAAGCTTGCCGCCTGGCAATTTCTTCAACGTTCCTTTCTTTGTGGTTTCGCCCTCGCCAATCTTCTTCCATGCCTTGCTGCCATACACCGCTTCGCCGTTGATACTCATCCATTCGCCCACCTCTTCGAGCATCGTCACGCAAGCGTCCTCTATCGAACCGTCGGGCAGCATAGGGATGTTGAGTGCTGCATTGCCATCGCGAGAGATGGCTTCAATCACGAAGCGTATCATCGAACCTGAATCGTAGGTGAAGCCAGGAGCATAGAACCAGTCGCCAACAGGTGCTTCGCGAATCCAAGGCTGCACGGCATTGATGGTGTCAGGGAAATCAAACTCAGCCGTATTCACTGCGCCGTTGGTGGTGTCGCGGAACTTGATGATGCTGAACGCATCCACCTTTCCCTTCTTCTTCAGCTGGCGGTTGTAATAGTCGGCCATTACCGTTTGCATGGCATTGCACTTGTAGCCAGTGCCAGTGCCGTTGCCGCAGAAAGGTCCCTGCTTTGTGCCGTCGGTGTAGATGAAGTCAGGATCGTAGTTTGCCACCACGTCCATCATGCGCAAAGTCCACTGAGTGGCGTACCACTTGCAGTAGTCGAGGTGACGCCAGAAGATGCCGTCCTTTGGAGGCGACCATCCCGTATGAGCGCAAGCATCGACAGATTCGTATTCCCTGAGGTCAATGCCATAGAGCAAGCGAGGGTCGTAGCCTTCCCACCATTTGCCCTTGCCATCCTCGAGCGTGAGGTTGCCGTCGTAAGGCACTCCTGCCTTGTCGCCCTTTGAATCAGAGCCAAAAGCCGTTTGCCACCACCACCAAGTATATTCGTGGTGGAAGGTCACGCCATAGTGCATGTCATACTTTCTGCAAGCATCTGCCCACTCACGCAGCAAGTCGCGCTTAGGACCTATGTTCAAAGAGTTCCAAGGGTGATATTTCGAGTTCCAGAGGTCGTAGTTGTCGTGATGCACACCCTGAATCATAAGGAAACGTGCACCAGCCTTCTGGTAGAGCTTTGTCAGATATTCAGGATCGAGTTTCGTAGGGTTCCAATCTTTCAGCACATCCTTGTAGCCAATCTCAGACGGATGACCATAACGCTTCACATGGTTGCGGTTAGCCTCATGCCCATCTTGCTCCTTATATAGATTGCGAGCATACCAGTCGCCACTTTCGCCTGCTGCCTGTGGCCCGAAATGCACCCAGAATCCGAACTTCGCTTCCCTCAGCCATTCTGACGAGCCAGGGTAGTTTGCCTCTATCGACTCCCAAGTTGGCTTGAAAGGACCTTCGGTGATAGGTATGTCGAGCTTCACTTCAGCAAATGTGTTGATGTCGGCTAATTTCACCGAACCAATAGGTTTCTTCTCTGGTATTTCCGGGAAAGGAGGCAATGTTGGCATCTCACCTTCCTTCAATGTCTGTGCATTGGCACTTCCTGCACAAAGCAGGACAAAAGCAATTAAAAGTGATTTTTTCATATCTATATTTATTCTGTCAAAATCTCAATGTCCTCATACACAGCTCTCTCGCCAGAGTTCAAGTTTTCGGCATCGATGCGCAATAAGTTGGCATTGATAGGGGTAATGCTTACGCTCTGCCAGATAGGGTTGTTGACGATGTTTGAGAACTCGCCCTCGCTGATACGCTTCCATTCATTGTTCTCCATTGTCCAGAACGAATAGCGTGTGATGATGCCCACCTGCTCCCAATGTATACAATAGGATTACAAATGATAGTATTCTTCTCATGATTTCATTTGTGATTTTTAATGTATGATGTATGATTCTTATATTCCCCTGGTGGGAATCCCTCTATACGCTTGAACCATCGGCAGAAAGCGGTGGTGGTAGGGAAGTTCATATCTTCGGCTATCGAAGAGAGCGTTGCTTTATTGGTAGTGAGCAGAATCTTTGCTTGAAGCATGGCGGCATGTTCCACCCATGCCATGACGCTTTGTCCGCTGACGCGCTGGATAACAGACATAAGATAATGAGGCGAGACGCAAAGCTGGTCGGCATAGAAACTGACCTTGCGCTCTGTGCGTGCGTTGCGGCTGACCAATAACTTAAACATACGGAAGATATCCTCGCCACGAGAACTGGAAGTTTGTGATGATTGCAGAGGCAGTGTGCTTGTCCGCAAAGCACAAACATTATCCACGATGGCACGTTGCAGATGCTCAATGACATTCTTGCGCCCAGGGTGATTCTGACATAATGTACACAAGGTATCATAGATACGGAATGTGTCCTGATGCACATCGTCTTCAGGGTGTAGGATGATAGGTTCATCAACGCTGATGGTAGGCAGCAAAACTGTGCCATTAAGAGCATAGTCATTCGATGCGGAACGTATGTTGACAATGGTATCATGAGGCAACAGGATAATCATCCCCTTCGTGACTTGATACTCCGTAAGGTTTATCTCAACGATTGCCTCACCTGCGCTTACGATGCCGACACGCGCTTCTTTGAGCAATAGTAGCATTCCACTTCGTACGTATGGATTGCCAGTAAAACGCATTCCTTTTGCTACTGCATAGTCAGACGCAATCTGGAATGCGTCAATGCTTTGGCGCATGGTATCAGGTTGAATGTCCTGAAGCGAGAATTTAGTCGGTTTATCTGCCATAACCAGTGTGCATATAGTATCATTTTGCGTGCAAATATAGTGAAAAATTCACAAAATATGTTGTAAAAAAGGTAAAAAGTCACAATTTGCACATATAAAAGCACAAATGGTTTCACTTTTTTTGCAATAACGGATGTATATTTGCAAACGAAAAAAGCCCCCAACCCCGAACGGGGAGTTTCCAATCACTATATAAATCTAATATGAGAAAACTTTTTTTTACCGCATTCTGCCTTCTGAATTCCGCATTCTGCATTACATTTGCCCAGACGGCAAGCATAGAGCAATGCCAACAATGGACGCAGGAGAACTTTCCGCTGATAAATCGTTACGACCTTATCCGAAAGACGGAAGTATTCACCCTGAACAACATAGCCAAGGGATGGTTGCCGCAAATAACTGTTTCCATGCAAGGAAGCTTACAGAGCGCAGTGCCGGAATACCCAGAAGTGCTGTCAAGCATGCTCAGTCAGATGGGCACGGAGATGAAGGGCATAAGTCCTCTGCAATACAAGGCTGCCATCGATGTGCAACAAACCATTTATGACGGTGGTGCGATAGATGCCCAACGCCGCGTGGCAGAAGCAAGCAGCAAGGTGCAGGAGGCAAGCGCGGATGTGCAGATGTATGCTCTTCGTGAGCGTGTCAATGACCTCTGCTTTGCCATTCTTCTTATTGATCAACGCTTGAAACTGAACGAGGAGATGCAGCGCACCATTGATTCCAATCGCCAACGACTCGTTACACTGAAAGAAGGTGGTGTGGCTATGCAGTGCGATGTGGATGCGATGAGTGCAGAACTTGCCACCGTAAGTCAACAACATACCGACATCGAGGCGCAGCGCGAGGCATTCTTAAAGGTGCTTACCATATTCACAGGCAAAGACATCACAGAAGTAATTCCTCCTCGTCCTGAAAGGTTTCTGTCCCCCGATAGCGGGGGAACCGAAGGGGGATGGGTGGTGGAAGGTCCTGAGGGTTCTCGTCCAGAACTTCGACTATTTGATTACCAGAAATCTCTTGCTGACACCAAGGAGGAAGCTCTGCGCACATCACTCCTCCCGAAGATTGGAGCTTTCGCCCAAGGCTACTACGGCTATCTTGGCATGAACTTGTTTCGCGACATGATGAAGAGTACGCCAACCCTCAACGGCATCATTGGCATAAAGGTTTCGTGGAATCTGTCTGTTTTCTATACCCACAAGAATGATCGTACAAAACTGGCGCTCCAACGAGAGTCGATAGACAACGACCGCGAAGTGTTCCTCTTCAACCAAAGCTTGCAATCAAGCCAGGAAGACAGCAATATACGACGCTATCAGAAGCTCATCAGCGAGGACGACAACATCTGCCGGCTGCGTCATAAGGTGCGCATGGCAACGGAGGCAAAGCTTGAAGGAGGCCTCGTTGATGTGAATGCCCTGATCATGGAAATCAGTCGCGAGAACCAAGCCAACATCAACAAGGCAATCCACGAAACAGAACTCTTGCAACATCAGTATAAACTTCAAAACATAAAGGGAGGCCACCTCTAAATCTCCCCAAAGGGGAGACTTCTTAATCACCATATAAATAATATAGAAATTATGAAAAAGACCATTTTGAAAATCAAGAGATACGTTACATTTTTTTCTCTCCCCCTTTTGGGGGGAGTTGGAGGGGGGCTTCTGCTCTCTTGCTCCAACAACGAGAACAGCTACGACGCGATGGGCATGTTTGAAGCCACGGAGGTGGTGGTGTCTGCCAAGGCGCAGGGTGAACTGATTAGTTTTACCATCAATGAAGGCGACATGGTAAAGGCAGGCGATACGCTCGGTTGCATAGATGTAACGCTACTTTCGTTGCAGAAGCAGAATATCCAGGAAGGTCTTGGCGTTTACGACGCCAATAGCCAACAGCTTGACCTCTCAAGTGCCTCTACCTCACAGCAGATTCTTGACCTACAGACGCAGACGGCAAGTGTTCGCCAACAGATAGAAAACCTCACTCATGAGCGTGAGCGATTCAGTTCGCTGACGGATAAAGGAGCCGCTGCGCAGAAACAAGTCGATGATCTTGACCAGCAGATTGCCGTTTTGAAACAGCAGCAGAAGAGTTTGGAAGAGCAGATAGCTTCGCGCAATAAGTCGCTGGAGTTGCAGAGCCGTGCACTCGCCATGCAGTCGGAAGCCGTGAAGCGACAAGGATCGGTGTCTGCCGGTAGCATTGACATCGTAAAGCGCCAAATCAGCGATGCCGTGGTTGTTTCGCCTACAACGGGCACTATCCTTCAGACGTATTCCGAGCAGGGAGAATATGCTGTTCCGGGTAAGGCTCTCTTCAAGGTTGCTGACTTGAGCGAGATGATTCTCCGTGCATACGTTACCGCTGACCAGTATGACCATTTGAAACTCGGTCAGCAAGTTAAAATTATGGTAGATAATGGCAACGAGACACAGCGTGAATACAAGGGTAAGGTAACCTGGATAGCCCAGAAGGCGGAGTTCACCCCTAAGACCATACAGACAAAGGACGAACGCGCCAACCTGGTGTATGCCATCAAGGTAAGCGTCAAGAACGATGGAATGATTAAGATAGGACAGTATGGCGAATGCTATTTCAATAAATAATGTCACCAAACGCTATCAGAAAGGAAAGGTCACGGCGCTCAACAATGTTTCGCTCGACATCCGTGAAGGCGAGATTTTCGGCTTGATAGGACCTGATGGTGCTGGTAAGACAACACTTTTCCGACTGATGACTTCGCTGCTTGTGCCCGACAGCGGTTCTATTCGTGTCGATGGGATTGATCCTGTGGCCGAATACCGTGAAGTGCGCAAGCGGATAGGTTACATGCCTGGCCGCTTTTCTCTATACCAGGACCTCACGGTCGAGGAGAACCTACAATTCTTTGCCTCTGTCTTTCACACTACTATCAGCGAAAACTACCATCTTGTCAAGGACATCTATCAGCAGATTGAGCCCTTCAAGACACGACGTGCAGGAAAGCTCTCGGGCGGTATGAAGCAGAAACTTGCGCTCTCCTGTGCTCTTATCCATGCCCCACGAGTGCTCTTCCTTGACGAACCTACTACAGGCGTTGACCCGGTGAGCCGAAAGGAACTATGGGCAATGCTCCGTAAACTTAATAAGGAACACGGAATTACCATCGTCGCGAGTACACCTTATCGTGACGAGGTATTTGAATGCGACCGTATTGCATTGATGAGCGAGGGTAGGGTAACAGCCATTGGCACTCCTGCCGAGGTCATGCCCGAAGAAATAAGACTCCGTCACGATAACGATGACGATAACGATAATCAAACTTCTGTCATCGAAGCCAAACACCTCACCAAACAATTCGGTGATTTCAAGGCAGTAAACGATATTTCACTCTCCGTGCGTAAAGGCGAGATATTCGGTTTCCTTGGTGCCAATGGTGCTGGTAAGACAACGGCCATGCGTATCTTCTGCGGACTTTCCCAACCTTCCTCTGGCAAGGCAACTGTGGCTGGTTTCGACTGCTCCACACAGCATGAGCAGGTGAAGCGTCACATCGGCTACATGAGTCAGCGATTCTCTCTTTATGACGACCTCACGGTAGAGGAAAACATGACGCTATTTGGTGGCATCTATGGCATGAAGAAGAATGACATTAAGGCACGCACGGACGAGATGCTTGAGGAATTGGGCATCGATGACAAGCGCCATGAGATGGTTGGCTCTTTGCCTCTCGGCTGGAAACAGAAACTGGCATTCTCGGTCAGTATTCTTCATTCACCCGAGATTGTCTTCCTCGATGAACCGACTGGTGGAGTGGATGCAGAGACACGCAAGGAGTTCTGGCAACTCATCTACCGTGCTGCCGACCGTGGTACCACAATCTTTGTGACTACTCATTACATGGATGAGGCAGAATACTGTGATCGTGTGAGCATTATGGTCGATGGACGTATAGAAGCAATGGACACACCAGAACGTCTTCGCCAGCAATTCGGTGCAGAAACCATGTATGACGTCTTTATCCAATTAGCAAGAAAGGCAAAGCGAACATGAAGCAATTTATTAGTTTTACACGCAAGGAGTTTCTCCATATCTTCCGCGACTCGCGTACCCTGCTCATTTTGCTGGTGATGCCTGCCGTGCTTATCACGCTGTTCGGTTATGTTGTTACTACCGAGGTGCGTGGCGCCATAGCCACTATCTGCGATGAAGCAATGACGCAGGATAGCCGTCGCATTGCAGAAACTATTGATGCCAGCCGGTATTTCTCGCTGACACCGCCTTGTGGCAGTATCCATGAAGCCGAGACAAAACTGCGCTCCGGTCAGGCGGATGTTGCGGTGTGCATAAATAGGGATGGAGAAATACTCATCCTCTGCGATGGCAGCGAACCCAATCAGGCACAGATGCGGGGAGCGTATATGATGCAGATATTACAAGGGGTATCCGGTAATGCGTCCATATACACGAGTGCTGTTCAAAGCCGTTCGCTTTTCAATCCTCAGCAGCGTTCAGAGTACAACTTCGTCCCTGGTGTGATTGGCTTGATTGTACTGCTCATCTGTGCCATGATGACCAGCATTGCCATTGTCAGCGAGAAGGAGAACGGAACCATGGAACTACTACTGGCTTCGCCATTGTCACCTTTGACGATTATCTCTGCCAAGCTCATCCCGTATTTCTTCTTTTCGAGCATCAACCTTATCTCCATCCTTTTGCTATCGCACTACCTTCTGGGAGTACCTTTCGTGGGTAGCCTCACGGCATTCGTGATGGTAACCTTATTGTATATTATTGTGTCGCTGGCCTTGGGATTGCTCATCTCTACTGCCGTTCGCACGCAGATGGCGGCATTGTTGCTTTCACTTCTTCTCATTGTGCCTACGATGTATTTATCCAACTTTGTGTTCCCTCTCGATTCCCTGCCTTTGCCCATGCAAGTGGCGAGCAATATCGTACCGGCTAAATGGTATATGGATGCCGCCCGTCGCATTCTTATCCAGGGCGTTGAGGTACAATATGTAGTCAAAGATTTCGTCATACTTGCCTTTATGGCAGTGGTATTGATGGGTATTAGTGTCAAACTCTTCAAAAAGCGTCTTTCATGAAAATAGCATACCTCATCCGCAAGGAATTCAAGCAGATGCGCCGGAACATACTGTTGCCCATCATCTTCGTCCTTTTGCCTTTGGCGCTGACGAATATTGTACCAAGAGTAGCCACACAAGAGGTAAAGGGCTTGAAGATCTGCATAGTGGACAATGACCATTCGACGTTGTCGCGCCGGCTTATCCAGAAGATTGATGCATCGGCATACATCGACCTCAGTCGAATGGGGCAGAGCGAAAAGGAAGCCATGCAGTCGCTCGATGATGCCTCGTCCGATTTGTTCCTGATCGTTCCGGATGGATATGAGAAGAGCATCTACACGCATGATGTAGAACAGCAACTTTATATTGCCGCTAATGCCACCAACGGCATGAAAGGTGCTATGGGTCAGAACTATGTGCAGCAGATCATAGCCTCATTCATCCTGGAGATTGCAGAAGAAAGGGGTGTCATTCAACCTCAGATTCGCTTTGTTTTCAATCCTCACCTCGATTACAAGATCTACATGATGCCTGCTGTCTTTGCTTTGATGCTGACACTCATCGTGGGCTTCCTTCCGGCACTTAATATCGTAGGAGAAAAAGAAAAGGGCACCATCGAGCAAGTCAATGTCACCCCTATCAGTAAGGTGGAATTTATTATCTCTAAGTTGGTTCCGTATTGGTGTGCCGGTATGATGATGAGCATCCTGGCACTTGGTGCGGGTAGGGGACTTTACGGCATATTACCTGCTGGCAGCGTACCTGTGCTGTTCCTTTTCCTGCTGGTGTTCTGTATGTTGGTGTCATCTTTTGCCCTTATCATCAGCAATTACAGCGACAGCATCCGGCAGGCGTCACTTACCATGTTCTTCTTCCTCGTGATCTTCATACTCATGTCAGGAATACTCACGCCCATCCGCTCCATGCCCGTGTGGGCGCAATGGCTCTCCATGCTCGACCCTATGC
>JAKSLI010000040.1 GCA_024401305.1 Bacteroidaceae bacterium
ATTTCACGGAAAAGGTCGTAGGCATTCTTCTCCTTGAGTTCAGCCTCAAGCTTCCTCTTCACATCATAGAGCGACTCGGAATAAAATTCCTTGCGAGGACGAATCTCAGGCTGAATGAGATATTGTGCAATAGTTGTATCGAAGAGTGGACCTTGAAGTTCGATGCCGAAATCAGCAAAATCCTTGATGCGCTGCTTCATGTCAGTGGAAACTTTCTCAATTTCCGAATTTTTTACAAATTCAATGATTTTAGAGAAATCCGACGAATTTTCGGCATTTTCAGCTGATTTTGCCTTAATTTCCTCAAAAACTGGCTCAAGCTCATCTAGAAGGAGAATTTTTTCTGCGGAAGTTTTTTGCAAAAATTCGGCTCTAACTTGCTCATTTTTAATGGTTTTAGTCTCCGAAGGTGTCAAATATTCCCCTTCTAGAGCGCGATTTTTTTCAGCTTCTGTATCTTCGGTCGCAAAAAGTGCGAATAAATCGGGGGTATTTTCAGCAGATTTTGCGGTTTTTGACCTTGAAGACTTAGTTTTTGATGTTATGGAAGTTTGGGTAGTGTTTGATGTTTCATGTGAATCTTTCTTACCCAAGAACTTGTAAAGAAGATTTTTGAATTCCAACTCGTCGAAAATCTTTCGCAAAGCGTCAGCATCTATATCCTTGCACTGAAGTTTTTCAATATTGACTTCTGCTGGAACATCCTTACTTATGACGGCAAGTTTGCGAGAAAGTCGAATTTTGTCTTCGTTCTCAACAATTTTCTTTTGTAAAGCACCTTTTAGTTGGTCTTTATTATCAAGAAGATTATCAATGCTGCCAAATTCGTTTATAAGTTTTACAGCTGTCTTCTCCCCTACTCCAGGACAACCAGGGATATTATCGGCAGAATCTCCCATCAAACCAAGCAAATCTATCACCTGATCTTGATGCTGAATGCCGTATTTCGCACACACTTCTGCCGGTCCAAGCACGTCGTAACCACCGCCAAAACGAGGCTTATACATGCGTACATTATCCATTACAAGCTGTCCGTAATCCTTGTCAGGCGTAAGCATATAGGTCTCTACCCCACTCTTTCCCGCAACAGTTGCGTATGTGCCAATGACATCATCAGCCTCAAAGCCTGGAACCTCAAGGATTTCAATGTTCATAGCCCTCAATATATCCTTTATTATAGGCACTGACATGCGAATATCTTCAGGAGTTTGCTCTCTTTGTGCCTTGTATTCAGGGAAAAGTTCGCTGCGGAAAGTGCCTCCTTTTGGATCGAAAGCCACTGCTATATGCGTAGGATTTTCCTTCTGTAGCACCTCATTCAAGGTGTTACAGAAGCCCATAATGGCAGATGTGTTAACGCCTTTTGAATTGATGCGAGGGTTCTTTATCAGCGCGTAATAGCTGCGATAAATGATGGCGTAAGCGTCGATGAGAAAGAGTTTCATAAAGCCCCACCCCCAGCCCCTCCCAGGCCCCCTCTAACTCCCCCCTTAGGGGGCGAACAGAAGATAGGAGTACCATTTTGGAGGGGAGTGATATGATTTGTGGGGGGAATTATATCACTAAAGTATTATATATGCTATTCTTTTTATTATATAAAGCCTCTGTTCTTGGAAGGTAATTCCTCCCCCTCCCATTATAGGGGGAGGGGGCTGGGGGGTGAGGCTTATAGAGATCGCTGTGCGAAGAAGTTTACGAGAGCGTGGAGAGCAGCGTTTTCGGGTGTTTTTTGTGTGATTATGTCTGCGAGAGAGTGAGCTTTTTCAGCGAATTCTTGCATCTTCTGTTCTGCATATTCAATGCCTCCATGCTTGATGACATAGTCGATGAAGTAAGAAATTTCGTCATCGGAAATGGTGCCTGACTTTACTTTAAACGCGAGTTTTTGGATGGTTTCACATGAAAAATTATTGAGAACATAGAGTGCTGGAAGAGTTATTTTGCCCTCTCGCATGTCTTTTGCTGCTGGTTTTCCGAGCTCTTTTGTTGGAAGATAATCGAAAATATCGTCGCGGATCTGGAAAATAAGGCCTATAAGGCGGCCGAATTCAATGGCGTCAGCGGTTTTTGAGACCGGCGATTTATCGCCGGGAACGGTAGCTGAATACGGACTGAAAGCATAACTTTCAGAAACAGTGGCTGAACGGACACCGCTTTCACAGCATGCCTGGAAGAGTGAAGCCGTCTTTTTCTCTATGATTTTATAGTAAGTGTCGTAGTTTAGGTCGAGATTTGTATCTTTCTTAAGCTGCAGGATTTCGCCATCAGCGAGTATTTGTCCTACGCGTGCAAGGATAGCTACAAGCTCTGCATCGCCTGAAGAAGCAACTGAAAGTAGGGCAGTAGAGAGTATGTAATCACCAAGAAGAACAGCAAGTTTATTGCCATTTGCTGAGTTTACAGATGCTTGTCCACGGCGCTCATCACTATTATCCACCACATCATCATGCACAAGGGAAGCTGTGTGCAGCAGCTCAAGGGCTACTGCAGAATGAAGTGTTTTCTCAGAAATTTCGCCTACAGCCTTTGCCATAAGTAGCGTAAGGGTAGGGCGGAGACGCTTTCCTCCACGCTCTTTTATCTGCGTGAAGATGGTGTTCTGCAGTTCTTCTGAGTGGGATAGGGTAGTGTTGAACAGCTCAAGATACTGTTCAAACTCATTTAAAATAGGCTTTTTTATGTCTTGTAATGTGCTCATCTTGGCGGCAAAGTTACTACTTTTTGAGAATATAGCAAAGAAAAGAGAAATAAAAACGAAAAAGGGAAATAAAAAACCCTCGCAAAAATGCGAGGGAAGGGAACAAAAAACCCCGCAAAAATGCGGGGGAAGGGAACAAAGAGCCCTCGCAAAAATGCGAGGGAAGGGAACAACCCCCCGCACAAAATGCGGGGGAACGGTGGCTTAATTTTGGAAATATTATTTGGTAAGTTCATCAATAAGCTGCATGGTGAGGCGGCTTGTACCGAGACGAAGCCACTTGTTTGTGAGCCATTGTTCGCCGAGAACTTCCTTCACGATAGTGTAGTAGATGATGGCGTCCATGACCGTATTCATGCCACCAGCAGGCTTGAAACCAATCTGGATTCCTGTCTTCTTGTAGTATTCCTTAATAGCCTGACACATCACATACGCTGCTTCCGGTGTAGCTGCAGGATCGAGTTTACCGGTAGAAGTCTTAATGTAATCAGCACCTGAATACATGGCAAGGATGGATGCTTTCTTGATGTTTGAAGCTGTTTTGAGGCAGCCAGTTTCGAGTATAACCTTCATTGGAACATTCTCTCCACAGGCTTCTTTCATCTCCTGAATGTCCTGGCAAACGCCTTCAAGATCGCCTTCGAGGAACTTTCCTACAGGCATCACGATGTCAATCTCAGTGGCTCCGTCAGCAATAGCGAGCTTTGTTTCTGCTACTTTTACTTCCATACGAGCCTGTGAAGATGGGAAAGAACCTGAAACGCAGGCAATCTCTACGCCATCGACCTGCAATGTCTGGCTTACTGCCTCTGCAAAACAAGGATAAACGCAGATGGTAGCCACATGTGGGAGATCTGGATAATCGCTGTCGAGTTTGTTTACTTGCTCTGTAAACGCCATCACAGAAGCATCGCTGTCAGTAGTTTTGAGAGTAGTCATTTCCACTGAACCGAGCAGGAATTTCTTTACTTCTGGAGTGTCGTTTTCAAGAACTTTCTCTGCGATAATTTGCTTTACGGCGTCACAAATCTGGGCGTCGTCAAGGTTGCAGTTGTACTGCTTGAGGACTTCTTCGTACTTGTTCATAATAATAAGCCTCTCCCCCCAACCCCCAACCCAGCCCCCTCTAACTCCCCCATAATGGGGCGAACAAAAGAGCGGAGTAACATTTTGGAGGGGGAGGAATATGATTTACAGGGATGGAGAATATAATTAAAGATTTAACATTATCATTATAGGTGATTAAATTATTGTTTCATGTGAAAAAAGGAGTGGATAACTTTGGCTTTGGAAGGACCAATAATGGCTGAAAGTTCTGCTTCCGTGGCTTCTTTTATGCGCTTGAGACTCTTTAAAGACTTGAGAAGTTGCTCCTTTGTCTTTGGTCCTATGCCTGGAATTTCATCAAGTTCGGAGTGAAGGGCGTGCTTGGAACGCTTGTCGCGATGGAAGGTTATGGCATAGCGGTGGACTTCATCTTGAAGACGTGTGAGCATCTTGAAGGCTTCTGAAGTGGTCTTTAAGCCTACTGTAAGCGGTGGAAAACCAAAGAGAAGTTCGTTTGTGCGGTGGCGATTGTCCTTTGCAAGACCGGCAATAGGGATGTCTATATGAAGTTCATCCTGTATGACCTGACGGACAACTTCCATCTGTCCCTTGCCACCATCGGTAATGATAAGGTCGGGTAGGGGAGTGCCTTCTTCCATCATGCGGGAATAACGACGGCGCACAACCTCCTTCATCGAAGCATAATCGTCAGGACCAACGACGGTCTTTATATTGTATTTGCGGTAATCCTTCTTGCTTGGCTTGGCACCCTTGAACACCACGCAACCAGCAACAGCGTCCTCGCCGGAGATGTTTGAGTTGTCGAAACATTCAATGGTATAAGGTAGTTTATCCATGCCAAGGGCTGTTTGGAGTTTCTTTAGTATGCGTGTTATGCGCTGTTCTGGGTTAAGCTTCTCTGCTTGCTTCAAGCGATCAAAGCGATACTGCTTGCAATTGAGAGCGGAGAGTTCAAGGAGAGTGCGCTTATCGCCACGCTGCGGAATGGTGTAAGTGATGCCTTCAAGTTGGGTTTCGGGCATTTCCTCAACGATTATCTCCTTTGCTGCGCTACCCATCTCCTCACGAATCTGAAGGATGGAAAGCGAAAGGATTTCCTCCTTTGTCTCGCCAAGCTTCTTCTTTATTTCAAATGTACGACTCTGATTTATGCTTCCATTAGCAACATGCATGTAATTTATGAAAGCATTCTGCTCATCGTCCGTTATGGAGAAGACATCCACATCGTTGATAGTATTGCTGACAACCTCGCTCTTTGCAACGAAACCATCAAGCAACTGATACTTGCGCTTGAGTTCTTCCGCATCCTCAAAACGGAGTTCCTCGGCAGCCTTCATCATGTCGGCATATATCATCTTTTGCACTTGTCGGGTGTTTCCCTTGAGTATCTCACGAGCTTGCTGGATGTTCTTCATATAATCATCGTACGACTGCTTTCCAACGCATGGAGCAGAACAGTTCTTTATATGATAGTCAAGGCAAGTCTGGTGCTTTCCTTCAATGACCGATTTCTCAGTAATAGGGTAGCGGCAACTGCGAGGATGATAGAGTTTCTTTATGAGATCAAGCAGGGCATACATCGTGCCAAGATGAGAGTATGGTCCGAAGTATTGTCCAAACTTCTTGTTGATGATTCGTGTGGAAAAGATGCGAGGGAAATATTCCTTTGTAATGACTATCGAAGGATAGGTCTTACCATCCTTCAACAGAATATTATACTTGGGATTATATTTCTTTATAAGGCTATTTTCAAGCAGGAGAGCATCTTCTTCAGTGTTGACAACGGTGTATGTTATGTTATGAATTTTAGACACAAGCACCTTCGTCTTGAAGCGATCCACCTCCTTATGGAAATAACTTGACACACGATTCTTGAGATTCTTTGCCTTACCCACATAGATAATAGTGCCATTCTCATCATAGTACTGATAAGAACCAGGCTTTTGAGGCATTGCACTCACTATGGCTTTAAGTCGCTCAAGGCGTTCGGTGTCTTTACTCATTAAATTTAATGTTTCACACGAAACAATAATTAGTTAATATATTGAATTTCAATTAATTATGATAATAATATTATTGTTTTTCACGCATTGTTTCGCAGTGAAACAGTAGTATTATGGTGCAAAGTTAGAAATAATATTTCAATAAAAACATTAATTAATTAAAAAAAATAGAAGAATAGTGTGTGGATTATAATTTATTTTCTTAACTTTGCAGCCGAAATCAATGGTACGCCGCAATGGTGGAATTGGTAGACACGAGGGACTTAAAATCCCTTGACCCGAAACGGTCGTGCGGGTTCGAGTCCCGCTCGCGGCACTACCTTGAGGTGGCGAAAAAGCCAACCAAAAAAAAGCAATTTCGCTAAAATAAGCGGAGTTGCTTTTTTTGCTTTTTGAGCAAGGAAAAGAAAAATAAATATAAAAATAACCTAAAAATAAATAAAATGAAAAAGTTCATTCTTTCTGCTATGATGTTTGTGATGGCTGGCACAATGAATATGTTTGCGCAGTCACAAGAGTATATTAATGCCATAAGTGAATTAATAAGCTTGGATCCAGCATCCAATCAAATGGGCAAGGATGATTTGAAGGAAACATTCGCTGATATTCTTGAAAGAGAAGGCATTGAAAATAGCAAAGCTGCATCTTTAGTTGAAAAATACTTGAGCACGCAGTTTGATGAAGACATGAACAGCATTATGGCAGAGCTGTATTATCAGCACATGACCCTCGACCAGGTTAAGTCTTTGATCAACATATACAAGGACCCTGCAATGGGTGATGTATTGGCAAAAAATGCTGAACTTTCAAAGAACATGAAGGAGGCTACCCAACAGTATTTGACGAACAATATCATGAATCTTATGTCTGGCAAGGAACTTCCAGCAGTGGAACTTGATGGCAATGTAAGTTCTGAATATATGGAGCTCGTGAAGAAAAACATAGAAATTTCAAATGCAAAGTCTATGATTGACAATGCAAAAAATAATATTGTGCCTAGGTTTTTGGAACAAATAGGTGACGAAGAGCAGAAGCAGATGATAATAAATCTATTCAATACCATGTTTGAGGCATTAAGCAACAACTTTGAAACGCTCTATGCTAATTCCGCCATCGGCACAATAACAAAGCAAGATCTCAAGAATATCAATGCTTTTCAACAGACAGAAGAAGCTAAGGCAAGTCATAAGGTTCTCGCTTCCGTTACGGAAAATATGGTAGAATACGGAGAGAAATTAATAGGAAAGTTTACCGACTGGTACGAGAAGCAGAAGTAAGAACCTCCCCCGACCCCTCCACAGGGAGGGGAGAATGTCCCAAAAAAGGATATAAAAGTAATTGATGAAAATAAGGAAAGCTTTACATATTATAATAATAGCGGTGGCGGTGGTAGCCATTGGTGCGTGTAAGGGAAGCAAGAAGTTCGAGATAGACGGACAGCTTCTGAACATGGACCAAGGCACTATCTATGTTTACAGCAACGACGGACTCATTCCAAACATCGACACCATAAACATCAATGGCGGTAGATTTGAGTACAGTCGTGCCATACAGAGAAATGGAACGCTGATACTTGTTTTTCCTAACTTCTCCGAGATTCCAATCTTTGCAGAACCTGGAGAAGATGTTGATTTGAAAGGTAATGCCCAGCAGCTTAATGATCTTACTGTAAATGGCACCAAGGACAATGAACTGATGACAAAATTCCGCATCGGAAACTTCGAACAATCGCCAGAAAAGGAGAAGAAGAATGCAGAACTTTTCATAAAGGAGCATCCCGAATCGGCTGTTGCCAATTGGCTTCTCTACAAATATTACATAAAAATAGCAGAACCAAACCAAAACGCAACGCTTAAACTTGCCAAGCAAATAAAAAGTGCGCAACCTGAGAATGTCTATATAAATGATCTTGTGGAGAAGCTTGAAAAATTATGCAAGGGCAAGACATCAGGCAAACTGCAGTTCTCAGCGACTGATGTAAATGGAAATACCATAAGCACAGAAACGCTGAAAGGCAAGAAAGCCATAATATACACTGCTGCCACTTGGGATTATAACAACGATTTGGATCGCAACATTAAGCAATATCTCAACGATAGCGAGTTTGACTTCATTGCCGTTCGCATCAGTCTAGACGCTTCAAGCAAGCAAGAAGCAAAAAGTCTTGAATACAGCAACTACGACGGAAAATTGAAAATAATCTGTCAGGAGAAGCTTTTCAATAGTCCTATACTGAAGACTCTCTGCTTCGGTGCATTGGGCGATAACATCGTCATTGATGCCAATGGCAACATAAAGAAAAGAAACATCACATCGTCAGAAGTAGAGAAAACAATGAAGTAGGGTGTTGAAAAGTGTGTTGATAATCCATTGAAAAGTGAAGCAAAAACCATGAGTTATGAACACTTCAGGTGTGGATAACTTAAAAGTGTGGATAACCTAAAAGTTATGAAATAGCAATGAACAGGGCGAATGCCAAAAACTTTTTTCTGACTATCAAACACTTACATAGGTTATAAACATATTGACACAGTAATCATCATATTCATTATTTTCTTTTCAAAGAAGAAAAAAGAAAAAGATAATAATTAAGTGTTGAAAAGACCCCTCTAGCTCCCCCAAGGGGAGAAAGAATAATACTTATAAATAATAACTTCCCCACTTAACTATTAATAGACTCCCTCCCTTGGGGGGAGGGTAGGGGTGGGGTCAAATAATTTTTTAATATGAAATTCTCATGGATTAACCAGGGCTTCATTGATGAGCCTGTACAGGAAGGCGTGAACCTCGCAGAGGAAATCCGCCGCATTGCTAAGGAAAAGAATGCCGTTATCATGGCGCATTACTATACAACAGGCGATATTCAGGAGATAGCCGACTTCGTAGGCGACTCTCTCGCACTCGCTCAGCAGGCACAGAAGACAGAGGCTGACATTATAATAATGTGTGGCGTTCACTTCATGGCAGAGACATGCAAGATACTTTGTCCAGAGAAGATGGTGCTTTGTCCAGACCTTACTGCCGGCTGTTCGCTTGCCGATTCATGCAATGCAGAGGATTTGAAGGCGTTCAAGGCAGAGCATCCTGACCACATGGTGGTAAGTTATGTCAACACTACTGCTGCCGTCAAGGCGCTTACCGATGTGTGTGTTACTTCAGGCAATGCAAAGAAGGTTGTTGACCAGCTTCCAAAGGATGCCAAGATTATCTTCGGTCCGGACAAGAACCTCGGTTCATACATTAATAGTGTAACAGGTAGGGAAATGCTTCTCTGGAATGGTGGTTGCCATGTTCATGAGCGTTTCTCTGTAGCTGAGATTGCAAAGCTCAAGAAAGAGCATCCAGGAGCAAAGGTTCTTGCGCACCCTGAATGTAAGAGCGCTGTGCTTGCTACAGCTGATATAATCGGTTCTACAGCCGTTATCCTGAAGTATTGCCAGCAGCATCCAGAGGAGAAGGAATTCATCGTTGTAACTGAAAGCGGCATCCTTCATGAGATGCAGAAGTCTTGTCCTGATGTAAACTTCATTCCAGTGCCACCAGAGATTTCAGAAGGCGGCATAAGTTGCTCTTGCAATGAGTGCGAATATATGAAGAAGAACTCGCTTCTCAAGATATACAATGCGCTCAAGTATGAGTGGCCAACAGTTGATGTTCCAGAGGATATTGCCAAGGATGCTGTGAAGTGCATCAATAGAATGCTGGAGATGTCATAGACATTTATGATTTAATGATTTATGATTTACGATCTAAACCCATGCAGATAACTGCAGGGGATAATCTGTAGTGAAATAAATTGTAAATAGTAAATAGCTAAATTGTTTGTAAATAGCTAAATTGTAAATGAAAAAACTGCTTATATATATATTATTGTCTTTCTGCTGCATGGCTGCCAATGCCCAAACGGATGGTTTCTCCGTTGAGACTATCAGCGATGCAGTGAAGGCAAGGATAGTTGGAAAGTCTTATCCTACGAGTGGATTGCGCGTAGAACTTAAGGATTTGCGCTATCTTCGCGTTAAGCATTATGATGCTGAGGGAAATATAAAGAGCGGTGAAATAATAGTCAATAAGGCCATTGCGAATGATGTGTTGAGCATTTTCAAGGAGCTTTACGCAATGAAATATCCGATAGAAAGCGTAAAACTGATTGATGAGTTTGATGCCAATGACGAGATTTCAATGCGTCACAATAACTCTTCCGGCTATTGTCACCGTCTGGTGAAAGGCAGCAAGTCGCTTTCAAAGCATTCGAGAGGCATGGCAGTGGATATTAACACGCTCTTCAATCCATGCTTCAAATTGGATCCTACAGGCAAAACGGCTTATAAAAAAGGAACTCTACAACCTGCCAATGCGGAGAAATATGTGGATAGGAAAACTAAATATCCATATACAGTCACCCCGGAAGTGGTAAAGATATTCAAGAAATACGGTTTCCGATGGGGTGGTGACTGGCGCACAATGAAGGATTACCAGCATTTTGAGAAGTGAATTTTAAGGATATAGATGTTCAGAAATAATTCAATCTATCATCATCATTGCTGGCCAGCAGTAAGGAAGGCAGTAACAGCAATTTTTCTATACACTCTATTGCTCTCAGTAATAGAGTCTTTCATTGTGTATGGAATAACCGGGACTGTAATAACTGAGCCTTTCGGAAAATCAGGCAATGATGGTATTCTTATATCCTATTGCGTATTCTCTCTCTTTAATTCCATCATCCTGCGCAAATATGTTTGCGTTATAAGCAAGAAGAATTACAGAGATCCGCGATTTGTATGCCACGCTTTTATCTTTGCAGCTTCATTTTTTTCCATTTTGTTGATAACAGAAATGGAACATAATGTTCGTATGGAGGTGCATCATTCCAAGACACTTAGTGAAATTAAATTCGATGAAAATGAATATTATTATTACATAGACCGTGCAGAAACTCTTGATACCATCAACGGCAAACAGGAAATTAATTATGATGAGTTACATTTAACCCATGAAACGCCAAAACATGACTTTAGAGGCTATTATATAGCACCTTTCAACAGTCGTATTTCGGTTTATTATGCTTTTAAATACGAGCGCAAATACCCAACTAATAAATACTCAAAGAGCGAAAGCAAAAAAATTTTTATACAAGAGTTTCACGATTCTGTTAATAGTGTCAAGAAATATGTTGGCAACCATCTCTTCCATCGCATTTCTATGGACAATATAGATTATCATATATTTGGTTCAATGGTTCAATATGGCTGCTCCCCTGAAAAAGAAGGATATCAAGGCATAGAGGAATTACTAGTTCCTGTGAAGGACGATAGAATGCCACGCTGGTATGATAATCTTTTGTTTTATGCGGAAGTGTATTTATTTATTAATATATTCATTCTCTTTATCTTTTGCACCACTAATACGGAAGAGCCTTTTAACTGGTCAAATTAACGTAGAATTATATTATTTGAATAATAGATCCTCTACTGTTATGCCTTGGCTTAATGTATCAAGGTCTATTGGGTGGTATAGGATACCTGGCGTTCTTCCTGTTTCCGAATATTGATGAATGCTGAATGTGCGCTCCACTTTCTTGCCGTAGCGAGCGTGCCAAAGGATGTTTTCCTTCAGACGAGTGTTGTCAACATAGAACTTTGCTATCTTTTCGTTGGCATAAACAATAGGCTTCACGCCGTAATGCTTCTCCACAGCGTCGGTCCAAACAAGGAGAGAATCAGTAGAAACGCCGAAAAGTTCTATGTCGAGAACAGGCAGAAGGTCGCCTTTGTTTAGTTTCACGTGAAAGGTGAAGTTGTCTATCTGTTCCTTTACTGTAGCCATGCGATGGTTATAGAAATGGTATGCGCCGTGCGGAATGCCGAAGCGCTCTGCCCAATCGCAATGCTTCTCGTAGGTATAGTCGAAGTATTGCTTGCCTTCCGTAGCTTTTAGAAAGACAAACGAGACAGGAATTATTCCAATTTGCCTTGAGATGGTGTCGTTGTATGTGTATGATGAATCAACAGGCACATAGAGCTTGTCCCAGCTAACGATGGGTTGATAGTGGGAAATATCTATGCCGTAGATGCGTTTGTCTGTTATTACGTTTATGTCTTGCTTCTCGTCGTTATCGTAAAGAGCGAGAGGTCCGCCGTTTTCGCTGCCGAAACCGCTGCGCTTTCCGAGTACAAACTGACCTTCATAGGTGTAGTCAGCGCAGGTAAGTTTGCCTTTTCCGTCGGGTAGAAGGTCAAAGAAGAAACCTTCGTAGAGTAGGGGAGAGGTTGAGGATGCCTTTGCAAAAATGCGGGATAAATGAATGAAAGGTGCGGGATTTGTAATGAATACTTTGCCTTGTCGGAGGTCGTCGTCAACCCATGTTCCTTCATAGATGTTGCCGTGTGTAGTGTATGTTCCTTGTCCTTCTCTCTTTCCGTTTTTCCATTCTCCAGTGTAAATACCGTCTTTTTGTGCGTTTTTAGGGCTCTGGGCGTCGAATAAGTCGCTCAGTAGTCCATTGCTCCAAATGCATGTACCAAAGCCGTCAGGCAGACTGTTTTCCGCCTTTTCGCCGATATATTCGAACGAAGGGAAGAACAGTCTGCCTGTCATTGCTATCGCCATTATGAGAAGAACCATGGCGAGGTAGTATGATATTTGAAGCTGACGCTCCAAACACAGGGGCTTTAAAAGCTTTTCTATAATCAATATTAGCTTATTTTTAATATATGAAGGTAATTCCTCCCCCTCCAAAATGTTACTCCGCTCTTTTGTTCGCCCCATTATGGGGGAGTTAGAGGGGGCTAGGGAGGGGGTTGGGGGGAGAGGCTTTTTTACATTACAACAACAACTTCGTGTTCACCGGCAGTAGCAGGGATAATGTTGCCTGCAACTTCCTGACCGTCAACGATGAGCTTGCTGATGCCCTTCTGTGCACCGCTCTCGTTCTTGATAGAGATGTTGAAGATACCGTCGCGGAACTTACGCTTGATGCTGTATTCCTTGATGTCTGCAGGGAGACAAGGGTCAACCATCAGACCGTTGAATGTAGGCTTAACGCCGAGGAGGAACTGGCTTACTGTGTACCACATCCAAGCAGCAGTACCTGTGAGCCATGAGTTCTTGCCTTCGCCTGGCTTGGCAGCATCCTTACCAGCTACCATCTGGCAGTTTACGTAAGGCTCTACCTTATGGAGTGACTGATCCTTGAGCCATGCTGGAGAGATCTTGCGGAAGAGTTCCCAAGCATCCTCACCACGTCCGGCAACAGTCTCGCCGATGATCACCCATGGGTTATTGTGGCAGAAGATACCTGCATTTTCCTTATAACCAGCAGGATAAGAAGAAATCTCACCCATTTCAACATGATATGTAGTATAAGCAGGGTTGTTGAGAACCATACCGTGCTCGCAGTCGAGATACTTCTTGCAAGAATCGATAGCCTTGTCAACCATACCCTCTTCAAGACCGATACCTGCCATTGTACAGAAGCCCTGAGATTCGATGAAGATCTTGCCTTCCTCGCACTCGTTAGAACCAATCTTGTTGCCGTAGAAGTCGTAAGCGCGGAGATACCATTCGCCGTCCCAACCGTGCTTCTTCACAGCTTCAACCATATCGTCGATGCACTTTTGGGCACGAGCAGCTTCCTCTTCCTTGCCAACCTGCTTGCAGAGCTCGACATAGTCCTTACCAGTAACGACGAAGAGACCAGCAATCATGAGAGATTCAGCCTTTGAACCCTCAGAGTTGTTCTCTGTTGTCTGGAATGACTCGTTTGGATCCCAAGAGAAGCAGTTGAGGTTAAGACAGTCGTTCCAGTCAGCACGACCGATGAGTGGAAGCATGTGAGGACCAAGGTTTTCTACAACATGGTTGAAAGAGATGCGGAGGTGCTCCATGAGAGAAACCTCTGTACCAGGCTTATTGTCGAATGGTACTGGTTCGTCGAGGATTGAGAAGTCGCCTGTCTCCTTGATATAGGCAACAGTACCGAAGATGAGCCAGCATGGGTCGTCATTGAAACCGCCACCGATATCGTTGTTACCATGCTTTGTAAGTGGCTGATACTGGTGGTAGCAACCGCCGTCAGGGAATTGAGTAGATGCAATATCAATGATACGTTCGCGAGCACGTGAAGGAACCTGGTGAACGAAACCTACGAGGTCCTGGTTAGAATCGCGGAAGCCCATGCCACGACCAACACCACTCTCGAAGAATGAAGCAGAACGAGAGAAGTTGAATGTGATCATACACTGGTACTGGCTCCAGATGTTAACCATACGGTTGAGCTTTTCGTCGTCAGACTTGACAACATACTTGTCGAGGAGTTCGTCCCACATCTGAGCGAGTTCAGCGAAAGCAGCGTCAACAGCTTCCACAGTAGAGAACTTCTCGATGAGAGCGTTGGCCTTAGCCTTGTTTACGAAAGTAACATCGCTTGCCTGTGATGTGATGAGAGTGCCGTTCTTCTTACGCTCGATATCCTCTACGCAGAACTTCTCTTCCTGAGCATTCTCAACATAACCGAGGAGGAATATGTAGTCCTTGCTTTCGCCTGGCTGAAGCTCAACCTCTACATAGTGAGAAGCTATAGGAGACCAACCGTGAGCGAGTGAGTTGCTTGGCTTGCCTGCCATAACGCACTGAGGGTCAGCAAATTCATTGTAAAGTCCGATGAAAGACTCACGGTCAGTATCGTAACCGTCGATCTTTGCGTTAGCGAGTGCGTAGTAAGCGTAGTGGTTACGACGCTCCTTGTATTCAGTCTTGTGATAGATTACGCTGCCATCGATCTCAACTTCACCTGTTGACCAGTTGCGCTGGAAGTTCTCCATATCGGTTGCAGCATTCCAAAGACACCATTCAGCGAATGAGAAGAGCTTGATTTTCTTAACCTCGCCAGTAGTGTTCTTGAGAGTAACCTTCTGAACTTCAGCCCAAGTCTTGAGAGGAACGAAGAAGAGAACAGATGCCTCGATGCCATTCTTTGAACCAGTGATGCGAGTATAGTTCATACCGTGGCGGCATTCGTATGAGTCGAGTGGAGTCTTGCAAGGCTTCCAACCTGGGTTCCAAACAGTACCGTTGTCGTTGATGTAGAAATAACGACCACCGTTGTCCATAGGCACGCCATTGTAGCGATAACGAGTGATACGACGGAACTTAGCGTCCTTGTAGAAAGAATAACCACCAGCAGTGTTGGAAATCAATGAGAAGAAGTCTTCATTGCCAAGGTAGTTGATCCATGGGAACGGAGTCTGAGGATTGGTGATGACGAACTCACGAGCCGCGTCATCATAGTGACCGAAAGTTTTATTTTCCATTGTTTTGTTAGTTATTTTTTATTTTATGCTACAAAAGTAACACTTTTTTGGCAAAAATAACATCAATTATAATGAAAAATAGCACTATTTGAGAACATTATAGTTATATAATGTGTATAATTGCAAAGTGAAGATAGCAATTATGAGATTATTGTCGTTAGTGATGTTAATAACTCTTTTTTGCTGTTTGCAACCGAGTTGCGACAGAATATGCGTTATTTTGCAGTCGGAAAGACCCCTCCAAACCTCCCCCAAGGGGAGGCTTTAATACAAACTTACATAACAGATTATATATGGAAACATTCTTAACTTTTCTTACATCTCTCTGGGCGATAATTCTCGACATGTCGCCATATCTTCTTCTTGGCTTTTTCATAGCAGGATTGCTTTATGCTTTCGTGCCTCAGACATTAATAGCGAAACACATGGCTCGTCCAGGTTTCCGCAGTGTGCTCAATGCCACTTTGCTTGGCATTCCATTGCCACTTTGCTCATGCGGTGTTATTCCTACAACTGTTGGACTTCGTCGTGCGGGTGTTTCACGTGGAGCATGTACATCATTTCTTATATCTACTCCGCAGACAGGTGTTGATAGCATCCTCGCAACATATTCCGTTCTTGGTTTGCCATTCGCCATTGTAAGACCGATAGCAGCCCTTGTGACAGGCATATTTGGTGGTATTGCTACTGATCGTCTAATGGACCTCCCCTCCAACGACCCCTCCCTACCTCCCCACAGGGGAGGGGATAACCATGCGGATGGATGCGTGGATGAGAGCAAGGAAGGTGTAGTGGAATGTGGATGCGGATGTCATAGCCATGAGGAAGCTAGTCATAACCATGCCCACAATCATTCCCACAGCGCTGATGAGTCCTCCCCTTGTGGGGGAGTTAGAGGGGGTCTTAGGGGTCTCAAGAAGGCTCTTGGCTACGCTTTCGGCGAATTGCTTGAAGATGTGGGTAAATGGCTTGCTGTAGGCTTGCTTATTGCGGCAGTAATCACTGTTGCAGTGCCAGACAACTTCTTTGATGCCCTGAAGGATTATCCTTTCGTGAACATGCTCATCGTGCTGGCGATAGCAATTCCGATGTATGTTTGTGCTACAGGATCCATTCCTATCGCACTGTCGCTTATGATGAAGGGACTCACACCAGGCGCAGCTCTCGTGTTGCTTATGGCTGGTCCTGCGATCAATTCTGCTTCAATGCTCGTCATCAACAAGGCGTTTGGCAGAAAGCAGATGATAATATATATTTCATCTATTGTTGCGGGAGCCATACTTTTCGGTCTCGGCATCGACTATCTGCTTCCTTCTGAATGGTTTGCAGTTACAGGTACTCATACTATGGACGCTTGCTGCCATGCAGAAGAAGAGACTTCATGGTTCGCTACAGGTTGCAGCGTGCTCTTCCTCCTTCTCCTTGCCCGCGCTCTCTGGCATACATTAGGAGGCGGTCATCACCATACGACCCCCTCTAACTCCCCCACAAGGGGAGGACATAACCATCCGGATGGGGTCAACCCTCCCCCTGTGGGGGAGCAGGAGGGGGTCGGCAGGGTCCTCATTAACATAGAAGGCATGAACTGCTCGCATTGTGCAAAGAATGCGCAGAATGCCATCGAAGCAGTGCCTGGCGTGAAATCTGCTGCTGTTGACCATATAGCAAAAACAGCCGTCATCACGGCAGACGACGGCTGTTCGCTAGACCTCGCAGCCATAAAGAAGGCCGTGGAGGATGCAGGCTACGAGGTGGTTACAAAGTAGCTACTGCTGCTGATGCAGTGAGTGCACCTAGGAGTGCAGAAAGGAGACCGATGATGAATTTCATCCAGTCGAAGGAACCGTTGCTGGCAATGCTGGCAGCGGTTTTTTTGATTGTTGTTGTGTTCATAGTTGCATTTATTTATTTGATTATTGTTGATTGGTTATAGCCTGAAAGGCTTATCGTTACATAGCCCAGGGCAGAGCGAAGCGTCACCCTGGGTCTCATAATTGTTTTGGTTGGTAGCGCCCTGTAAGGGCAAAAGTCCAAAGAATCAATTGGAAATTAATACTTTTGCCCTTACAGGGCGCATGTTCGCTTACAAACCTCAATACCCAAGGCGCCGCTTCGCTTGCCATTGGGCTATGTAGTTCATTGGGCTTTCAGCCCGCTTTTACCCTACATAACCCCAGTTGCTAAGTCATTTTACTCCCCTCCCATCAGGGGGAGGGGTAAGGGGGTGGGGCTACAGATGCAGAATCTGCCTTCTGTTTCTTGGTCCAAAGCTCACGTGTATCCACGAGTAGTTCTTCTCGTCGATGAGTTGGTCGAAGGGGAGCTTGAGAGAGATGATCAGGTTGAAGAGTCGCTTGTTCTCTTCGCGATAATCATGGTTGGCAGCGGCATCAGACCCTTTTTGTATGGAGTGTCTTGCAGTGATGTCGGCAGCTTGGCCTAGCATATGCTGCGAGTTCGTAGCGCCCCCGATGGCTTTGTTAAGGGTTGGCGAACGATAGCCTGAGTTTACAAAGATTGGCTTTCCATAAGCATTGCGAAGAGGTTGGAGAATACTGTCGCAAAGCTTCTGAAGATTCTGAATGGGTATTGTGCCTGGATTGTTGTTGATGTGCAGGCGGCTGGCTGTTTCCGAACGTGTTAGCTCCGAGAGTGTAAAGTTTTGTGTAAGATTCATTGTTCTATTGTTTTGCTGTTTATGTAGAAGTATGCTTCAACCTTGCGAATAGGTGTGTCTTTGGTTCGTCTTTTCCAGAGATAGTTGGTAGGACATGCCATGGTGCGCCATATTTCCCGGCGGCGTTCCTCGTAGTTTTCCACGAACTTGTAGTTGCGGTTTTCGTCTATCGTTATTAATGCGTTTAGACGATCAATACAGCGAGTGATAAGTAGCTCTGTGTTGTACATAATGATTGTTGTTGTGTGAGTTAATAAGAATTGTTGTTGTGTGTGTAACTCCTTGTTTACGAGTGCAAAGGTAGCAATAAAAAAGCGCTCCGGCAATAGGCTGGAACGCTGATGGAAGTTTTTGGAAAGATAGTGGAAATATTCAAGTTTCGCCGGCGAAACTTGAGGCTACAAGCTGCAGGTTACAGACTACAGGCTACCATCCGGATAGGGTCTTTAGCCTTTAGCTTGTAGCCTCAACTTGAGCATTAGCGAAAGTTGAACTACTTAGGGAAATAGCAGTTTTTCAACTGTTTTCTGAGCGTATCATAGCTGGCTTTGCTCATGTTCTCGCAGTAAGGTATTGTGGCTTCGATGAATCTCCTGCTGTGTATAGTCTCAGATGTGAGGTATTCTTCCTCGTAAAGAGGATATACAGCCTGTTGCGCCCATTCCTTTGTCGTAGCACATAGGCTCAGGCGATTGATGAATTTGTTCAGTCGCTCATCATCGTGAATGAAGAGTTTCAATGGTGAATCAGAGAATTGTAGAGTTTCCTTTTTGATGTTACTGTTTGTAAGATTCTCTATTTTCTTTAGGATGTACAGCTGCTGCGCCTGTATGTTTTGCAGCATCATGAGCAGGTCAGTCTTTAGTGGATCATTGTCCTGTGTGTGGATAATAGGTATATCTTTCATTTCCTTTATATTATAATATATGAAATTATTATTATACTATGAAATTTTTGTGCTGCAAAGTTAATTATTATTTATAATATAACCAAAGAAAAAACCGATTATTTTCTCGTGGAAAGTAATCGGTTTATGGTTAAAAATGAAAAATTTTCATAGTCTCTGTTGATAAGAGACTGATTATCAGCATTTTTCAATTTTCCATTTTCATAGTCAAGAAATTGAGGGTTTTTTGATTTTTCAAGTCAAACTAGATGTTATTCCCCATACATCTGCTGTATGTTCATTAATTTTTGCTTCATCTTTTCTCGAAGAATCTTAGGAGCTACAACCTCTACCTGGTCGCCCATTGCAAGGATGCGTGATGCAAGTTCATCGGTAGGGAGGAGTTGGTAAGAGAATACCGTATGTTCAGATTCCTCGGCAATGACGGTTTGCGAATGGTGGAGTGGGAGAGTGTGCAGGTATTCAGCCTGTCGCTTTGTTGTCTTGAGTACAACGTATGCAGGCGTCTTTTCCTCTTCCGTGATGCCAGTGAACACTCCAACGCAGTATTTGAAGTATTCAGCAGCGTCGAAATCCTTCTTGATCTTGAACTTCTTGTTTACTATGGTGCAGCAAGGGAGACGGTCGATGGCGTATGTTCGCATGCCCTTTCTTGCCGGACACCATGCGAGCAGGTACCAGCGACGCTGACAAAGACGCAGGGCATAAGGATGCACTTCAAGCTCATAACCTTCATCGTCGCCGAATTTCTCGTAGCAGATGCGCAATATCTTGTTGTCGCGCATGGCAGTAGAGATGAGGTCGAGGTTCTCTTCCGACTCTATCTGCGGTTCGTTGACGACGCGATCATGAATCATCTGATTGTCCATTGCACGGCGTATCTTCTCGTAGTCAACGAGCGAATAGTTGATTATGTTGATCTTTATGTTGCTGTCCTCTGCATATTCCTGCTTGCGAAGGTGATATGTATTGTCCTTTTTGTTCGTTTCAATGTAGAACTGTCCTCCTTCCTCGAGATATCTGCACCAGTTATGGAATGTGCGGTATTGCAATTCCTTATTGCGTTTTTCATCAGGAAGGTTCTTTCTCCATTGCTCTTGGATCTCATGGAATGTAACTCCGTGAGGTTTGCTCATAAGGAACATTACAAGCCATCCAAGCTTGTCTTTTGTCATTACAGGAAGTGTCTGTACCATAGTATTGCTGTATTATTGTTTCTTTGTGGCTGCAAAGGTAGTATTTTTTTTTCATACAGCAAGGAAATAATAGATTTTTTTTAGTGATTTGGCAATGAAAAAGGGAAAAAGAAAACCCGACGGAAAACCGCCGGGCATAATCATACTTAGGCATCTTTGAGAAAGCCATTAGCCATCTAACTAAACAGAGTACTCGTCGAGCTCCTTGACCTTAGCCTCGCTTGCGATGCGCTTGGTAGCGAGCTGTCCAGTGCCGCGGGCATTGAACTTGAAGCCTACGATGTTGGCTGGAGTAGCGTTCTCAGCCTTGTCAGCGCCCTTGCAGCGTACGCCGAGAGAGAAGATTGCGAGGTCACCGATCTTCACTGTCTTGCCGTCGAGGAGAAGCTCCTTCACGCAGCTTACCATGTCGGTAAGGATGCCCTTGATAGAGCCCTTGCTGTAAGGAGTGTTGTGTGCTGCCATGTGAGCTGCGAGAGCGTCGATGTCGATCTGCTCACCATTCTTAACGCGGAGGAACCACTTGCCAGAAACACCCTCCATCTGGCTCTTGTTCTGATACTTGATGTAACGAATCATAGTTGTTGTGTGTTTTTAAGAGTTTAAAGTTTAAAGTTTAATGTGTAAAGTGTAATGTTTAAAGTGTGTGTCTCTCTTCAACTTTTGGCGCCATTGTTGTTGTTTGACGGTGCAAAGGTAAGGGTATTTTTTATACTGTGCAATAGGCTTCGTAGGAAAAGTGCGGAAGTTCGTAGGTTTTTTGACCCCTCCAACCTCCCCCGAGGGGAGGCTACCTATCCAATGGATAACAAATATGCACAATAAAAAAGGAAAGCGAAGACTTCAATTTCCATGAAACCTTCGCTTTCCTTATTATATATAATGTAGCTATGAAAGCCTCCCCTTGGGGGAGGTTGGAGGGGTCGTTTAGAATTCCTGTCCGAGTATGAAGTGGAACTGGCCGCCAGCCTTCTTGTTTACGCCAGGAGTCTTGTCGAAACCGTAGCCCCAGTCGATACCCATAAGACCAACCATTGGGAGGAAGATACGGACACCTGCACCTGCCGAGCGGCGCATGTCGAGAGGGTTGAAGCTCTTTGGTTCTGTCCATGCGTTACCTGCTTCAGCGAAAGCAAGACCGTAGATAGTGGTGTTGCCGAGGAGCAATGGGTAGCGGAGCTCTACAGTGAAGCGGTCGTAAGCATAACCCGTGTAACCGATGCTAGAAGGAGTGAGCGAACCGTTGTCGTAACCACGGAGGGCGATTGTTTCCTCTGCATAACCGTAAGAATAGCCGCTCATACCGTCACCACCGACGTAGAATGTCTCGAATGGAGACTTCTTCCACTTGTTGAAAGAGCCGAGGATACCGAGTTCTACGCGTGTCATGAGCACGAGACACTTGGTGCCACCAGTGAGCGCAGTGTATGTCTTGCTCTTGAACTTCCACTTATGGTATTCGATCCAGCGATATTTCTCCTGCTGTTCCTGCTGGAATGTCTCTGACTGACGGTTTGTAGCGAGGTGCTCGTAGTCCTTCTTCTGCCACATAGACCATGGTGGAGTGATGTGTACTGAAGCCATGAACTCAGAACCGCGACGAGGGAAGAGCTGGTTGTCAGTAGATGTACGAGAGAGGGTAAGACCGAGGTTGATGTTGTTACAGTTACCGTTCTGTACGATGAAGTAGCTCCAGTTTTTCAGCATGTAGCGCTGGTAAGAAAGCTCTGCAGTGAGCTGGAAATAGTCGTCAGGCCAACGCAGACGCTTACCCCAACCGAGACTTGCACCGACCATCGACATGTACTTGTCAGGGTCGTAGTAGTTCTCGTAGCCATAGTTGTATGAGCTTCCATAACCAGACATATAATTAAAGTAGTTGCTCATGTAGGCGTTGTTGTAGTACGAGCTGTTTACATCGGTCATTCGTGAGTAGTAAGCACCTACAGTAAACTGTATAGGACGCTTGCCGCCGAACCAGTTTGTAGAGTAGGAAGCGTTTCCAGAGTAGTAGTAGCGACCGTTGGACTGACCACCGATAGAGAGAACCTCACCGTCACCGATAGGCATGATGCCACGGTGCTCGCCGTTCTTGTTCAGGAGGTTAGCCATTGAGAAGTTGTTGAGCTTCAGACCGATCTTACCGATGAGACCCGTCTGTCCCCAACCGAGCGAGAACTCAATCTGGTCGTTCGATTTCTGTTCGAGTTCCCAGTTGATGTCCACAGTACCGTCTTCTGGGTTTGGCTTCACATCAGGGTTCACCTTTTCAGGGTCGAAGTGTCCCATTGATGCCATTTCACGAGCCGAACGCTGGAGGGCTTCCTTCGAGAAGAGGTCGCCCGGCTTGGTACGAAGCTCACGACGGATAACATTCTCATAGAGGCGGTCGTTGCCGGCGATGCGAACATGCGAGATATGTGCTGGCTGACCTTCAAAGATACGCATCTCAAGGTCGATGGAGTCGCCGTCGATGTTTATTTCAGTAGGGGTGAGCTGGTAGAAGAGGTAACCGTTGTTCCAGTAGAGGTTTCCCACTGCATCGTCGTCTTCAGAGAGGCGCTTGCTGAGGAGTTTCTGGTTATATACATCACCCTTCTGCATGCCGAGAAGTCGTTCAAGCTGCTCTGCCTTGTAGATGGTGTTACCAACCCATGTGATGTTGCGGATATAGTATTTCTTTCCTTCGCTGATCTTGAGGAACACATTGACATGCTTCTCGTCGAAGTTCCAAACGCTGTCTTCCACGATTTCTGCGTCGCGGTAGCCAAGTTCGTTGTATTTCGCTATGATGTTCTGCTTGTCTTCCTTGAAGCGCTCAGGAGTATATTTCTTCTTCTTGAAGAAGTTCTTGAACTTTCCAGCCTCATGGATATTCTTGAAACCGCCGTTTGAGAAGAGGTTACCCTTGAGTTTGTTTTCGGAAAGTTGCTCTGTGCCCTGGATGAAGATCTGGCGCACCTTCTTCTTCTCGTGCTTGTTGATATCGATGTCGAGCACAACATGGTTCTTGTTGGCAAGGTCCTCACGCTGCATGATGTCGATGTCGGCATCCTTGTAACCCTTGTCGTCGAAGTATTTCTTGGCAAGGATCTTGGCACGGTTGATCATGTTAGGCGTAATCTGCGCACCCTTCAACAGACCGAGTTTCTGCTCAAGGTCCTCACGCTCCGACTTCTTGACGCCGTTGTAGTTGATAATGCTTACGCGTGGGCGCAGTGCAAGGTGGATGTGGAGGTAAGCCTTCTCACCGATGATTGAGTCAACGCCGATGCTCACCTTTGAGAAGAGTCCATGACGCCAGTAGCGCTTTGTAGCGTCTGTGATGCGTGAGCCAGGAATCTCCACACGGTCGCCGACGGAAAGTCCCGAGATGCCGGTGAGCATGTAGTCTTCATATCCTTCAACACCACTGACGGCAATGCCACCGATGGTGTATTCCTTCGGGTTGCCGGCGTATGTAATCTCCGGATTGATGATTCTTTGCTGAGCGCTTGCTGCTACTGAGAACAGCAGGAGCAAGGCGAGGAGAGACCCCCCTAGCCCCCCACAAGGGGGAAAAAGGGAAGTTAGCTTCTTAAGAATAGATTTTATCATTGAGGTTTACTTTTTTCTTTAAGTAATAAGTAATAGGTAATAGGTAATAAGTAATAAGTATGATTACACTTAGTGGATATGGTGCGTTTGACCGTAATAATCATAAGAACGCTTTGTCAAAGCATTATGAAAAGCTCTGTCAACAAAGCTAATCATACTTATTACTTATAACTTATTACTTGTTACTTGTAACTTGCTCCCCCGTCTTGCCGAAGCGGCGTTGGCGAGAGTTGAAGGAGTCGATAGCCTTATGGAGTTCTGCTTCGTCGAAGTCTGGCCAATAGACATCGGTGAAGTAGAGTTCCGAGTATGCTATCTGCCAGAGGAGATAGTTGGAGATGCGACATTCGCCACCTGTGCGTATGAGCAGCTCTGGGTCTGGCATGAACGATGTAGCGAGGTTCTGTGAGATGGTGTCCTCTGTGATGTCCTCTGGGTTGAGGCTGCCGTCCTTCACCTGCTGTGCTATCTGCTTGACAGCTGATGTAATCTCCCACTTTGACGAGTAAGAGAAGGCGAGGACCATCTGTAGTCCGGTGTTATTGATTGTCTTGTCGATGGTCTGCTGCATGCGGTCCATGACAATCTTCGGTATGCGGTCGAGGTCGCCGACGACGCGGAAGCGCACATTGTTCTTCTCGAAGATCTCATCCTCAAGGTTCTTGAGCACGAGGTCCATGAGTGCGGCTACTTCCTCTGCCGGGCGGTTCCAGTTTTCTGTTGAGAAAGTATATAGCGTGAGGAATTTCACACCGAGGCGTGAACATTCAGATGTGATCTTTCTGACGGTATCCACTCCTGCAGAGTGTCCGTACTGACGCGGCATTCCCTTGGCTTTCGCCCAGCGGCCGTTGCCGTCCATGATTATGGCGATGTGGGTGAGACCGACCCCCTCCGACTCCCCCACAGGGGGAGGGGTCATCATCGCAGAGTTTATATTTGAATTATTTGTTGAGTTCATGTTCTATTTTTGTTAGGACATTGTCTATGTCAGAAAGCACTTCTTCATTAGTGAATCTGATTTCCTTGAAACCTAATTCTTGAAGACGAAATGTTCTTATAGAGTCTTCTTTTTGTTGGGCAGGATCGTTATGATAACCACCGTCAATCTCAATAATCAGGTTTTTAGATAAACAAACGAAGTCTGCTATGTAATTATCTATTATATACTGTTGCCTAAACCTCACCCCTAAAGCTTTACTATGGAGAAACCGCCAAAGATAATTTTCGGCTTCTGTAGGATATTTCTTATTGTGGTCTGCATTTTCTTTCAAAAGCCTATAGTTTATAGGATCAGCGCATTTCCACGGTTCAGAAATTTTCGTCCTGTCTATCATAGCGATTTCTTATGTATTACCCATTCCGGATGGTCTGTCCTCCCCCCCTGTGGGGGAGTTAGAGGGGGTCAATATGATGGATTGCATGTAGAGCATTTTGCGAGCATGCTGTAGGTGAGTGTAAGCTTTAGCATAGAGTAGCCGTCGGCGTTCTTGAAGGAACCTTGTGACGGGATGCCGTAAGGATCGACTACGCCGTCGAGACGGTCGGACATTGAGAAGTGTACGCGCCACTCGAGTCCGAGGTTCAGTCGGTCGGCTATCTTGTATTTCACGCCTGCTCCGAGAGGGAGGTGGGCAGTGAAGGCTGAGTTTGCGTTGTCAGGCTTGGCATAGGTGAGACCGAGTCCAAGGAAGATGTATGGGGCAAGACGCTTTGCGCGGAAATAGTCGCGGCCAGTGCCATACGCCCAGAAGTTGTATTCATAGACCATTGAGAGGTCGATGAGGTCTGAGACCCCTCCCTGCCTCCCCACAGGGGAGGGGTTTAACCCGTCCGTGGGGTTTTCTTCCGTGAGGTTTTGTCCTCCCCCTGTGGGGGAGTTAGAGGGGGTCAATGGATAGTAATTGTTTTTCTCTTCGAAATCGTACTTCAGCTTACCGTACGACAGGTCTGCGCGGAGCGTCATGTATGGGTTTATGACGCGGCGGACGAGCAATGATGCCATCGGCTGCTGTGCACCAAGGATCGATGAGTTGTAGTCGCCGAGGTAGTTCACGAGACCGAGCGATCCACCGAACTCCATCTTGTACTCCACATCGCCAGCATCAGATTGGGCTGAGGCGAGACCCCCTCCGACTCCCCCACAGTGGGAGGGTAGAACCCCACACGGGATAAGAAGGTATAGCAGAGGAAGCTGCCAAAGTAGCAATATGGAGAGAGCTTTCTTCATTTATGATTCTTTTATTCTTTTTGGGCTTTTATTCCTCCCCCCCTCATTGGGACTTCCCCTCCCCTGTGGGGGGGTCGGGAGGGGTCTTGGGTCCTTACCTTTCCCACGCTATGCCGTTAAGCTTTCCTGTATATACCTGGTCATTAGTGATGATCCAAAGGATGCCGCGGCTATCAGCAAAGAGGTGCGCCTCTTCGTTTGCGTTGAGACTTGTAGGGGTATGCACATAGTAGCGCTGCTGCCATGAGCGACCGTAGTCGAGACTTGTATAGAACTTGCTTCCAGCGATGGCGAGGAGGAATTCGCCGTAAGGAACAACCTCAGAGTAAGAGTTAGGGAGATCCTGTCCAGACTCGTTCGAGAGAGCCATCCACTTCTGCTGCTCAGCTGTGTTTTCAGCCTTGTAGAGCACGGCAGTATTGTTTCCTGTAGTGCCAATGATCGATGTTCCAGTCACCTTCTTGCTCTTTGTTGCTTCACAAAGAGAGATGTGGGAGTCAGCGAGGAATGGACTTGTAGAAATGCCGAAGTACTGCTCTGCAGCAGCTGTTCCAGCGACGGTGTTGTATGCGTTTATGTTGCCTTCTGAGAGATAATAGAGGTTCTTGTTGCTCACGCCGAGAACTTTTCCTGTGAGAGAACCGACAGTTTCCCAATGTGCGCCATCATCAACCGACTTGCAGATGTTTCCAGCTTCGTCGGTTGTATAGAGTATGTTTCCGTAAGCAGCGATGTTGGCAGTAGGGCTGAGCTTTGTGTCAGGAGTGATGGCATTCCATGTCTTGCCGTTGCCGATGGCAGAAGTGTAGAGCTTCACATCTCCACCCTTGGCAACCTTTACGAAGAGCGAACCGTTCATCTCAGTAGTCTGGAGATGCTCAGCGCCAGTGAATTCAGATACGGTGTAAGGCGCGTTCCATGTCATCTTTGCAGCATCCTCCTTGTGGATGTTGAGCTTTACGGTATAGGTTGCTGTGTTCTTGCCGTCGTTGGAAGTTATCAGGAACTTGCGAGGATTCCACTTGAAAGAGATGGAATCCTTAGAGTCGTAATTGAAGATGGAGTCGCTCACGGCACTTCTGAGATTCACATAGCCACCGTTCTTCGTTCCGATGCTGCAGATCACGTGGAGCGAGTCAGTGCCCAGAGGAAGCGAGTCAACATTGTATATCTCGTGCTTCTTCTGGTCGATGGTAAACTTATATGCAGAACCGGTAATGGTAGTCTTTACGATGGTGTCATTGCCAGTCTTGGAAGAGATGGTTTTTGTGTATTTGTTGAGTGTGCCAAGAGAAAAGCTTGTTATGGCACAGTCGCTGTAACGGATGATGTCTTCATCATCGTCCTTGAGGCACGATGTGAGGGAAATGCTGGAAGAAATGAATGCCAGCAGGAGAAGTGTATGTAGTATTTTTTGCATTTTCTTTGTTTTGGACATAATAATCAGCGTGCAAAATTAATCAAAAATATTTGTTTTGCGCGTATTAGATGTATAATATTAAGTTTTTGGCGGAGTAAATTTAATCTTTTTAAAGTTTTTTAGCAGTTTTGAAGCGAAGAAAGGGTAAATTTGCCAGAAAATCTAGGCTCTCTAGAACTTCTAGAATCTCTAAAAAACTAGAAAAACCTAGTAACTCCTAGTACCCCCTAGTAACCCCTAGAAAAACCTTAAACCAAATGAATAAACTCTTAACCTTATCCCTCGCGGCTGCACTTGCCGCCCCTCTTTCCCTTTCTGCCCAGACCTTCACTGAATGGCAGGATCCGCAGGTGAACCAGGTGAATCGCCTGCCTATGCACACTACCTACAAGTCGTCTTGTCCACAGGTCACCCTCAACGGCGACTGGAAGTTCTTCTATCAGGAGGATGCCGACGCGCCTCTGAAGGACTTCTACTCTGCTAATGTGGATGATAGCAAATGGGGCACTATGCCTGTCCCTGGCATGTGGGAAATGAACGGCTACGGCTCGCCTATCTATGTGAATGTAGGCTATGCTTGGCGCGGTCGCAACTGGAACACACCGCCTACCGTTCCGACAGAGAAGAACCACGTCGGCTCTTATCGCCGCACAATCAGCATCCCTGCCGACTGGAAGGGCAAGCAGGTCATCGCGCACTTCGGTTCAGTGACCAGCAATATCTACCTCTATGTGAACGGACAGTTTGCCGGCTACAGCGAGGACAGCAAGCTCTCTGCTGAGTTCGACATCACGAAGTTTGTGAAGCCGGGCAACAACCTCATCGCATTCCAGACATACCGCTGGTGCGACGGCACATACCTTGAGGACCAGGACTTCTTCCGCTTCTGTGGCGTGGCTCGCGACAGCTATCTCTATGCAAAGGATAGCAAGGTGAAAATCAATGATTTGCGCGTATATCCAAACCTTGCAGAAGATTATAATTCAGCCACTCTCAATGTGAAGGTTGACCAGAACGGCGCTTCTGCCATTCGCTATAAGCTCACTGCCCCTAACGGCGAAGTTGTAGCCCAAGACCAGACATCTCCAAAGGCTCTCGGCTTCGGCATTGAGGTGCAGAACCCAAAGCTCTGGAGCGCCGAAACTCCTTACCTCTACACCCTCGAGCTTCAGCTCCTCAAGGGCAAGAAAGTCGTAGAGACAGCCACTCAGCGCGTAGGTTTCCGCGATGTCCAGATCAAGGATGCGCAGCTTCTCGTCAACGGCAAGGCTGTGCTCATAAAGGGTGCCGACCGTCACGAACTCGACCCTGACGGCGGTTATGTTGTCTCTCGCGAGCGAATGATCCAGGACATCCGTGAGATGAAGAAGATGAACATCAATGCCGTCCGCACATGCCACTATCCTGACGATCCGATGTGGTACGACCTCTGCGATGAATACGGCATCTATGTCACTGCCGAGGCAAACTGTGAGAGCCATGGTATGGGCTATCGCGAGAAGACTCTTGCGAAGAACGATGCCTACGCCCTTGCCCACATGGAGCGCAACCAGCGCAATGTCCAGGCGCAGTTCAACCACCCTTCAATCATCGTGTGGTCGCTTGGCAACGAGGCTGGCATGGGACCAAACTTCGAGGCTGCCTATCGTTGGATAAAGAACGAGGACTTCACTCGCCCTGTGCAGTATGAACAGGCTCGTCAGAGCGAATTTACCGATGTGTTCTGCCCAATGTACCTTTGGTACGAGGCCTGCGAGGACTATTGCAAGAAGATTGAAGCTAAGCGTGCAGCCGGCGAGACAATCACCGAGAAGCCTCTCATCCAGTGTGAATATGCTCACGCCATGGGTAACTCTCAGGGCGGTTTCAAGGAATATTGGGACCTCATCCGCAAGTATCCTTCTTATCAGGGCGGCTATATCTGGGACTTCGTTGACCAGTCTATCCATTGGAAGAACAAGGACGGCCAGACCATCTACGGTTACGGTGGCGACTTCAACACCTTCGATTCTCCAGACGACCGCAACTTCTGCGACAACGGTCTCATCTCTCCTGATCGTGTTTGGAACCCTCATGCTTACGAGGTGCAGTACTACTACCAGAACATCTGGACAAAGCCTGTTGACCTCCAGAAAGGCATCATCGAGATCCAGAATGAGAACTTCTTCCGCTCATTGGATAACTACCAGCTCAACTGGACTCTCCTCGCTGACGGCAAGCCATGCCAAAGCGGCACGATCTCAGACCTCGAAGCGCTACCAAAAGCAGCCCAAAGCACCGAGTTCGGTGCTTCATTAAAAGCCACCCTCCCTATCGACCTCGCAGCAGTGCCTCAGAATGCAGAGCTTCTCCTCAACATCGAATACGCTCTCAAGACCGCTGAACCGCTTCTCGAGAAGGGCCATGTCGTTGCCCGCCAGCAGTTTGCACTCAATGAAGCTCCGCTCGTTGACGACATGCTTTCTTACAGCGCAAAGGTACAGCATGAAGCCGCTGGCGCTTCAGCGCCTTCAGCGGCCCCAGCCCCTGCCTTCGACATCGATATCAACCCTGCTACCGGCATGCTCTCTTGCTACCGCGTGAATGGCATCGACATGCTCGCCGATGGTAAGGAGATGACTCCAAACTTCTGGCGTGCCGTTACCGACAACGACCTCGGCGCTAACCTCCAGCGTCGCTATGTTCAGTGGCGCAAGCCTGCCATGCGTGTCCTCAGCATCACCGACTCAAGCAAGGATGCTGCCGCCCTCGCTGCAAAGGGCAAGAAGGGCAAGCGCGTCCTCCCTCAGAACCAGCGCCGCGCTTCTTCAGCCGCTGGCGTTCCAACGCCTTCAGCAACTCCTCGCGTCATCACTGCCACCCTCGCCATTGACTCCCTCGACGCTACCCTCACCATGACCTACGACATTCACTCTGATGGCTCTATCAAGGTCACTGAGCACTTCCTCCCAAATAAACCATCCACCTCTGCTGAACCAAGTTTGGGTCAGCAGAACCCAAAGTCCATCTCCGACCTCTTCCGTTTCGGCGTACAGCTCCCAATGCCTAAGGCTATGAATATCAGCGAGTTCTACGGTCGCGGACCTATCGAGAACTACGCCGACCGCAAGTCATGCACATTCGTTGGTCGCTACAAGCAGACTGCTGCCGAGCAGTCGTACGCTTACATCCGTCCACAGGAGACAGGCACCAAGAGCGACATGCGCTGGTGGAAGCAGACAGACGCACAGGGCAACGGACTCCTCGTCACAGCTCCAAAGCTCTTCTACGCATCAGCTCTCGAATACACACAGGATGCCCTCGACAACACCAAACCAGTCGTAGTAAGAGGTTCCGAAGAGATGGATTACGATTACTCCCTCGACAAGCTCAACCGCCACATGCCAGAGATACCAAAGGCTAACTACACCAACGTATCCCTCGACGGTTACCAGATGGGTCTCGGTTGCGTAAACTCATGGGGATCACTCCCACGCGGCGAATACATGCTCCACTACGGCGAATACACATTCGAATTCACACTTACGCCGCTGAAGTAAGGCCCCACCGACCCCCTAGCCCACGACCCCCTAGCCCCCCAAGGGGGAACTTTTAATTGATTTTGTAGGGCGAGGATTTCCGAGCCGCCATAGTTTATTTGCATTGCATATAATTACGGCTCGGAAATCCTCGCCCTACATGTTTCCCCCTACTCTAAAGCTATTAAAAGTTCCCCCTTGGGGGGCTAGGGGGTCGTGGGCTAGGGGGTCAGGGCTCTTGGGGGCTTCACTGCCTTCCTTTTTGCCTCCTCGATCTCCTTCCACATCTGCTCTTGCCTCTCCTGTTCTATCTGCTTTGCTTTCTGCAGACGGCAGCGCTGCAATGCTTGCATGGCGAGGCGGTGTATGCTCTCGGGTGTCTGGAAGCGGAGCCAGGAGTGGAAGTGTAGGCAGAAGTCGCTGAAGGAGAGCCATGACTTGTTCGGTGCATTGCGCAACAGATGCTCATGGAAGGCTATGATATGGCGGTTCATCTGTGAAGGCTCGATGTTGTAGTCGCGGCAGCACTTCTCCTTCCATGTCACCGACGCATCCAACTGAAGAATTAACGAACGACGATCCCCCCTTTGCCTCTCTCCGTCAGAGAGATTTCTCTTGTTATTATTATTTATATTTTTTCCGATGTCGTTGTTTCGCTCGTTATTGTGTTCGTTATTTTGCTCGT
>JAKSLI010000041.1 GCA_024401305.1 Bacteroidaceae bacterium
CTCAGGGCGATCTCATTCGTCTTGAACCAGCTATTAAGGCAGCTCTTGATGGTGGCGTAACAATCAACGAAATAAAGGAAGCTCTCTCGCAGCTCTATGCCTACACGGGGTTCCCTCGTTCGCTCAATGCTTTGGGAGTTTTGAGCAACATACTATCTACTCCCCGTCCTGAAAGGAAGGGGCAGGGGGAAGGTCCTGTGTGGTCAGAAGGCAAGCCTTGGGTACGTCCAGCAATGTGGGACGATGCACAAAAAGCACTTGCTATCGGTACAGAAGTACAGACAAAACTATCTGGCCGTCCTTTCAACTATGAGTTCTGTCCACAGAACGACTATTACCTGAAGGCTCATCTCTTCGGTGATATCTTCGCCGGCGACCAACTCACACCAGCCGATCGCGAGATAGTTACCGTTGCTGCACTCTCTGCACTCAATGGCGTTGCACCACAGCTTGCTGCACACAAGGCAGGAGCTGTGAACATGGGAAATACTCAGGAACAGGTTGATGAGCTCTGCCAGTTCCTTTCAGAGAATGGTCTTTCGCAGTGTGACGCAGCTGCCGATGCTTGTGCCGGTTCGTGGCCAAAGGGCAATCCAAACGATGCTTACGCCCAGTACTTTACAGGACAAAGCTATTTGGCTCCTATCGCACCGAAAAATCTAACTGCTCCCCGTCCTGAAAGGAAGGGGGTGGGGGAAGGTCCGACTTCTGTTCTGCCAATTTCCAACGTTACCTTCGAACCTGGCTGTAGAAACAATTGGCATATCCATCACGGAGCTCATCAGATACTTATCTGCGTAAGTGGTGAGGGCATCTATCAGGAATGGGGAAAGCCAGCCATCCGTCTCCATGCAGGCGACATCATCGACATTCCTGAAGGCGCAAAGCATTGGCACGGAGCTACAAAGGATTCATGGTTCCAGCACCTTGCAAGCCATGTTCATGTCGGTGATCCTGAAAGTAACGAATGGCTTGAACCGGTAACGGACGAGCAATATAACGAAGCAAACAAGTAACTATTTGCTATAAAAATGAAAAAAAAGAGTTCTCTCTGCTATCTGATGGCAGGAAGAACTCTTTATCTTTTTCGGGAATCTGATATCTACGGCTACTGCATAAACTGCAAGGTTAGTAGATTTTACATGGAATTTGTGAATTGATTATCCGAAATTCTTGTATTTCGAATAATTTTACTACTTTTGCATCGTTTTCTCATTGCATGTTTCATCATAGGAATTCAATAAAATTACTTAAAATAAGTTATGAAGATAACATCCATCATAGAGAACACGAGCAACAAGGGATTGCCTGTAGAACATGGTCTTAGCCTATACATTGAGAATGATGAAGGGCAGAAGATCCTGTTCGATATGGGACAGAGCAGCTTGTTCGCTCGCAATGCCGCGGCTTTGTCATTGTCAGTTGCTGATGTTGATATCGCCGTGGTATCTCATGGACACTATGATCATGGTGGTGGGTTATCCACTTTCCTTAGCGAGAACCAAAAGGCGAATGTTTATATCCACAAGAAAGCCTTCCTACCACACTACTCTCTGCGAGACACCGGGATGAGGTACATCGGGCTTGACGAACAGCTTCAAGCGAATGAGCGACTTGTGTTCTGCGATGATCTCACATGTATCAGCAATGGCATGACGGTGTTTGCCGATGTACAAGGCAATTTCTGCAATCCTATCGGCAACAGGCTTCTCTACGGACCTTTCAAAACGGAAAACGATTCCTTCTGCCATGAGCAGAGTCTTATTGTAGTAGAAGGGGGAAATGTGTTTCTCTTTGCCGGTTGCGCCCATCGTGGCATAGTGAACATCCTCAGAAAGTCAGAGGAGGTTGCAGGAAAACCGCCAACGCATGTGTTTGCCGGAATGCATCTCGTGAAGAGTGGGCTTGATGAAGCTGCAGAGAACACTTTCATCGAGCGTCTTGCTTCAGAACTCATAAAGTATAAAGACACGATGTTCTACACCATGCACTGCACCGGCGAGGAACAATACAAGAAGCTTAAATCGCTTATGGACAGACAGATAGAATACATGGCTTGTGGCGACAGTGTGATGGTATGATGATAGAAAACAACCAAAAAACAATAATAATGAAAAAGACCTTTTTATCACTCGCTATGCTTGCAATGTTGGTTGCATGTGGCGACAAATCAGAAAATCAACAAATCGTCAAATCATCAAATGACACTATGACACTAAACATCGAAGATTTCCAGTGGACGCGTGAACCTGAGTCATGCACGATCAAGGGCGACACTATCGAAGTGGTAACCAAACAGCACACCGACCTTTGGCAACGCACCTACTACCACTTCCAGAATGACAATGCTCCTGTCTTCCAGATGAAGACAAAGGAGAAGTTCTTCAGCTTCATCGTAAAGACGGATTTTGCTGAGAGCCATCATCGCTTCGACCAGTGCGGCGTGGTTATGTACCTCGACTCAGAGAACTGGCTGAAGGGAAGCATTGAATATGAGAACGAGGAGTTCCAGCACCTTGGTAGCGTGGCAACAAACCACGGCTACAGCGATTGGGCAACGACTGCTATTCCTGCTGACGTTAAGAGCATGTGGTATCGCCTCTCTCGCCGTGAGGATGACTTCTGCATCGAGTGTTCAACAGATGGCAAGGAGTGGAGTCAGATGCGCGTGTGCCACATGTACGAGGCAAAGGATGAAGTCAGCTTCGGCATCTATGCTTGTTCGCCAGAGGAATCTTCATTCAAGGCGGTATTCACCAATATGCAGTTGACTGAATGTGCATGGAAGGCACACGACGGTCAGCAGCCGGATTAACCCCAATGATTCAACTTTCGCAAGTGTCTAACTTGCTCATGTTGAGGCTACAAACTACAGAGTACATACTACAGGCCTGTACTCTGTAGCCTGTACTCTGTAGCCTCAAGTTGAGCTTGCAAAACTTGAATAAAATGAAAATACTCGGAAACATTATTTGGTGGCTCTTTGGCGGTTTTGAAGCTGCCATTGGTTATTTCTCAGGAAGTTTGGCTTTGGCCGTAACAATCATCGGCATACCAGTTGCCATACAGACATTCAAGATTGGATTACTCTGCCTATGGCCATTCGGTTCGACAGTCAAGGAAACGGAAAGTTCCATGGGTTGCATTAGCATACCTCTCAATATTCTCTGGCTGATTTTCGGAGGATTGTGGGCGTGGCTGATGCACATGTTCTTCGGTTTGCTGCTATGCATCACAATAGTAGGAATTCCTTGGGGCAAGCAGCATTTCAAGATGGCTAAGCTGTCGCTTGCACCTTTCGGGAAGGAAGTTGAACTAGGAGTATGAGAACAAGGCACCCCCAAAACTAACTGTTCATGAAAAGCATTCTCATATTCCTTTTCACGCTCGCTGTTTCATTCACGACGGTGCAGGCTTATGGCGAAAAATACGACCCTTACTGCGTGATTGACAAGTTAGAGTACTTTGCCCAAGTACATGCCGACAACACCTGGGATGTGACGGAAATCATCCATGTTGATTTCAAGAAACCGAGGCACGGCATCTTCCAGTATGTTGAGCAGAAGTATAATGTGGAATTGGGCGGCAAGGAGTGTGAATATTTCGCTCCTGCTACGGACATTAAGGCCATGCACCATAAGTACAAGAACACTTATCTTCAGCATGACCGCTTCACCGTGATTCGCATTGGCGACCCAGACAAGGAATTGGAGGGCAAGGTCGTTTACTCCATAGAATATACGCTCCATTTCCCTGACGATGGCTTCAAGGGTGGCGATGTGCTCTTTACCTCTGTTTTGGGTGCAATGTGCGAGAATTATATCAAGGAGTTCAATTACAACATCACCTTCGACGAACCTCTCCCTGCCGCTTTTGCCGACAGCCTTCGCATCTACAGCGGAAAACTCGGCAAAAAGGAAAACTCCCTCAATGTGTCGTGCAAAGTCGTTTCCCAGAACAACATCAGTGGTGCGGCTGCCAATATCAACCACCACAACGGCATCACGCTCTATGCTAATATGCCGGAAGGCTATTGGAAGGGCACTTCGCATCCAGTTGTGCTGAAGATGAAGTGGCTGGGCTATTGGCTCATGTCTTCGCTAATCAGTTTCCCGACGCTGCTTGTCATTTTGGTATGCATCCTGTTCGTGATAGTCTTGGTGAAGCTGCTGAAGAACCGCAGCAAAGAGAAACCAATACCCGTCATCGAGTACAGCGCTCCCGACGGCATCAGCAGTGCCGAGGTGGGTTATATCATTGACTTGTCGGTAGATGTCGAAGACTTGACCTCACTCATAGTGTGGTGGGCATCAAAGGGTTACCTCAGCATAGAAGAGGTTGCGCCGGAAGAAGGTAAGGGCAAGAAGATGGATGACAATCCTGAAATCGTTCTCCACAAGATCAAGGATCTGCCAGAGGATGCGCCAGAATATCAGCAGAAGTTTTGGAAGGTGTTCTTCGACAAGAAGGATTCCATAGCCATCAGCAAGATGGGCAAGAAGTACAAGCAGATAGATAGCGCGAAGACAGCATTGAAACATAAGTACAAGGAAGAGAAATCTCTCCAGGAGTTCAATGGAACATTGTTCTTATATCTCTTCGGTTTCCTTTTCCTTGCCGTCTTTGCCATCCTCGTGTGCTGTTGGTCGCAGGAATCCTACGAACTGCTTTTCACTTGGATTGCAGTCGTTGTCCTTGGTGCCATGCAAAATCTCATTACCGCCGACTCCAAGTATGTGGATTCGTGGAAGAAAAAGCTGGTAAACTATAGCATTATGCTTGGCTACTTCTGCGCTTCGCTCATAGTGGTGCTCCTTGTGATAGACGTCGGTAGCCCTCGCTGTCCGAACATCGTCCTTTACGGCATCACCTTCATGTCGTGGATATTGATTCTGTTGGGTCCAAGCTTGCAGCGAGACACGCCTTATCGCATAGAACTGATGTCGCGTCTGCTAGGTTTCCGCGAGTTCATCAACACTGCCGAGGTGCCTATGCTCAAGGCGATGGTCGATGAGAATCCAAACTACTTCTACGATGTTCTGCCATACGCCATCGTCTTCGGTTTGAGCGACAAATGGTGCAAGCGATTCAAGGAAATCGACTTTGAGCCGCCAACTTGGTACAATGCCGCCTATGGTGTCGTATCAGCTGAAATCATAACGGCAGGTGCCGTGGTAGCCGATAGGCTCACCGATCGTTTTGACAAGGTCATCAGCAGCCATGTGCAGTCAAGCAGCATCAATCCTTCGTCCAGAAGTGGCGGCAGAAGAGGCGGTGGCTACTCCGGCGGCGGAGGTGGCGGAGGAGGAATCGGCAGCTGGTAAACCGTTACAACTTGCATATTACTTACCAAATACATTTATAACTAAGCAATTATGCGTACTTCATTACTAGCCCTACTTTTATTTTGTTTTTGTCACATCTACGGACAAGAGAAATTACAAATTCGTACTCAGCGTACACAGAACCTCCTCACTTCGCTCAGAAAGACAGCAACATTGGCTTTCGCCTAAATTACTGTCGTTCGGAACCGAAGGTCGGCGGTCCGAAGGAGAAAGTCAAATAAAAATAAAAGTTTTGGGACTTTCATTTTGTATTTCACTCACTTATTCGTAACATTGGCTTACGCCTAAATTACTTTCGCTCGGAAAAACAAAAGAAAAATGGTTCTTTCTTTTGTTTTTCACTCACTTATTCGTAATTTTGCAGAAAATTAATCCACACCCTCAAAAATAATCCATGAAGAAATTTCTCTTTTCGGCAGCTATTGGCGTCCGTTGTGGGAGGAGGAATACCTGAAACCCCGCAAGGATTTTATTGCGAATTATTTGAAGTAAAACTGAGTTGTATAAAATGAAACGTAACAATGCAATAGACATAATTCGAGCACTTACGATGGTGCTTATGGTGACGGTAAACGAGTTCTGGTCGGTTGACGGTATTCCTCATTGGATGCATCACGCAGAGGCTACTGAGGATATGATGGGACTTTCAGACATTGTGTTTCCGCTCTTCATATTCGTAATGGGAATGTCCATTCCATACGCCATTGACAGCAAACTTGAAAAGAGCAGCGTTCGCGATGTGGTAGCTCATATCCTCAGTCGTTCCATAGCCCTTCTCGTCATGGGTGCTTTCATCTGTAATGCAGAATATGGTATCAGTGAGGCTTCGGGATATAATGGAGCATTTTACAATATTATGATGGTAGCAGGTTTCTTCTTGATATGGAACCGATACCCCAAAGAAATTTCTCCATGGCTTGGCAAAGGCTTGAAGGCTTTGGGCATAGCCGTTCTCTGCTTTCTGATGATAACATCACGCAATGGTGAAGGCGGTACGTTCTCGGCTCATTGGTGGGGAATTCTTGGCTTGATTGGCTGGACTTATCTCGTTTGTGCAATGATCTATTTCCTTTTCTGTGACAGTAAGGGAGTGCTGGTGAGTTTTCTCATTGCTTTTGTGGTTATCAACATCATGCTTAATAAAATGAATCCTGCCCACAACGGACAGGTGCTCCTCACCGTTGGCGGTACGGATTTTCTGCGTAGTGTGCTCGATATTCTTCACATGGACAACTGCGGTCTATGTGCTTTAGGCATGGGAGGTGTTGTTACGGCAGTCTTCACTCGTCCTTTCGTTGGCAAAACGGGCAAGAAAGAGGCATTGGTCCTTGTAGGAACGTCACTGGCATTGTTTGCAGCTTTCATGATAGCACATGAATTCTACATCATCTCAAAGATTATTGCCACACCATCATGGATACTTGCCATAATGTCGCTCGCTGTTTTACTCTATCTGTCAATGAGCTTATTATGCGAAAAGCAATGGGATGGATGGTTTAAGGTGATACGACCTGCCGGTACAGCCACTTTGACATGCTACATGATGCCTTATCTTCTATACGGAATCATTGGCATAACAGGATTTGAATATCCCGATTTCCTCCTTCATTTCCCTATAGGTCTTGGCAAGTGTCTTGCATTCGCATTTATATGCGTTGCTCTGACATATCTGCTCGGCAAGGGAAAAATTATGTTGAAGATATAATTGTCATAATTAATAAAGTAAAAAACAGCCAAGAGCCTAACGCAAATGCCACAATGAAGGTACACATGGTGACCTTGGTTCTGAGTCTGCAGCAGCCATAAAAACTTTCATCTCCCGCATACTTCTGAATAAAGATAAATAAGTGAACATATCTTAAAATCCAAATACATGAAGAAATTTCTCTTTTCGGCAGCCATGCTGCTCGTGGGTATAGCATCTGCTGATGCCCAACTCAAATTGCAACCCAACAATGTTGACGAGATCCTCAAGGCAATGACCCTTGAGGAGAAAGCTACGCTCGTGGTAGGTACCAGTCGCCAAGGCTCTACTGGCGGTAACCAGACAGGCAACGGAATGGTTGGCGCTCATGCTGACCTTGTTCCTGGTGCAGCCGGAACAACACAGCCTATTGCAAGGCTCGGAGTTCCTGCTTCCATCCTCACCGATGGCCCTGCGGGAGTTCGCATCAATCCTACAAGACCTAACGACAGCAACACCTACTACTGCACCGGTTTCCCTGTAGGAACAGCTCTTGCCTGCACATGGAACCAGGAGCTTGTTGAGGAAGTGGGCAAGGCTATTGGCAACGAAGTGCTCGAATACGGTTGCGACGTTCTCCTTGCTCCGGGCATGAACATCCATCGCTCTCCTCTCTGTGGTCGTAACTTCGAATATTACTCTGAGGATCCTTTCGTAACAGGAAAGATAGCCGCTGCATACGTGCGTGGTATTCAGAGCCAAGGCGTGGGAACTTCCATCAAGCACTATGCCGGAAACTCCCAGGAAACAAGAAGAACGGAGGTTGATGAGGTTATCTCTCAGCGTGCGCTTCGCGAGATTTATCTGAAAGGTTTCGAGATTGCTGTTAAGGAATCAAATCCATGGACAGTAATGTCTTCATACAATCGTCTGAACGGTCCTTTCACTCAGGAAAGTCGCGACCTCCTTACCACTATCCTTCGTGACGAATGGGGATTCAAGGGCATCGTGATGACCGACTGGACAGGACAGCGAAACACCGCTGCACAGATCATGGCTGGAAACGACCTCATGGAACCAGGTACTACGGCTCAGACACAGGAGATCATCGACAAGGTGAAGAGCGGCGAACTCAAGATGGAAGACCTTGACATCTGCGTGAAGCGCATCCTGGAATATCTCCTCAAGACACCTAAGTACCGCAACTACCAGTATGGCAACAAGCCTGACCTCAAGGCACATGCAGCCGTAACACGACAGAGCGCAAACGAAGGTATGGTGCTTCTCAAGAACACGGCAAACACACTTCCTATGAAGGACATCAAGAAGGTGTCTGTATTCGGCATCGCATCTTACGATTTCATTGCTGGCGGCACAGGCTCAGGCGATGTGAACAAGGCTTACACCATCGACATGATGACAGGTCTCAACGAAGCAGGACTTGAGGTAAACGAGAAGCTTGCCAATGTCTATAAGAGCTACAAGAGCTATCAGGACAATCTCTCTGCTGCCGTCCCTCACGACGGATGGTTCTGGGGCAAGGCAATGTTGCCTGAACTTTCACTCTCTCGCGACATCATCAACTCTCAGGCAGAAGAGTCGGAGATGGCTATCATTACCATCGGTCGTCAGGCAGGCGAAGGTAGTGACCGCAAGGAGGCTGACGATTTCAACCTCACGGAAGTTGAACAGCAGCTCATCGGCAATGTTTGCTCAGCTTTCCACTTGAAGAACAAGAAGGTGGTTGTAATCCTCAACATGGGTAATGTTCTCGAGACAGCTTCATGGAAGGGCAAGCCAGACGCAATTCTTCTCGCTTGGCAACCTGGTCAGGAAGGCGGCTATTCCGTAGCTGACGTTCTCACAGGCAAGGCAACTCCTTCTGGCAAGCTCACAATGACATGGCCTATCGCGCTCTCAGACGTTCCTTCTTCTGCCAATTTCCCTAACGTGCGCAACGGTGCTAGCATCAATGGCAAGCAGGAGTTCGACGATTTCACTCTCCACAAGGAAGACCTGAATGTTGGCTATCGTTACTTCAACACGATAGGCAAGGAAGTATCATATCCTTTCGGCTACGGTTTGAGCTACACGACATTCTCATACAGCAAGCCTACAATCAAGGCCACAAAGGACGGTTTCGTGGCATCTATCACCGTAACAAACACAGGCAATGTTGCTGGCAAGGAAGCAGTGCAGCTCTATGTCTCAGCACCTTCTGGTGGTCTTGAGAAGCCAGCAAACGAGTTGCGTTCTTTCGCCAAGACTCGCGAACTGAAGCCTAACGAGAGCCAGACACTCACGATGAAGGTTTCTGCCTACGACCTCGCGTCATTCAACGAAGCTACCCAATGCTGGGAGACAGCTGCCGGACGCTACACAGTGAAGTTTGGTGCCAGCGTGGAAGACATCCGCGCTACAGCAACTTACTCACAGTCAAAGCTTGAAAAGGTGCAATGTCATGATGTGCTGAAACCAAGCATGGAGTTGTAAGAGTTTCGCGAGCTCGCTCGCGAAGGCTAAAGAGTAATGAGTAAAGACTAAAGACTAATGACAGCCTCTCGGATTTGAGATATAGGACGGGAAGTCATTACTCAACAGTCATTACTCATTACTCAACAGCCTTTAGCCTTTAGCTTTTAGCCTTTACCCTCAACTTGAGTTTACGAAAGTTGAATATTATTCCGGTCCATTCAATGTTGGTCTAACAGGGATAATGTTTCCCTTTTTGTCGAATGTGAGGCGGTCGATGCACACCTCACGATGTGTTCCAGGAGAGAAGTGGCGGTTCATATAGTTCTTGTTGATGCGGTGGTAAACGATGTACCACTCGTCTTTCTTGCCCGGAACCTGAAGAACAGAGTTGTGGGCTGTACCGTAAATCTTATCCTCTGGCACCTGCTTGATAACATTGTAGTTCTGCTCGTCGATGGTAAGATGTCCTGAAGGAAGCGGTGTCTTGCTTTTCGCGTAACAAACATGGTAGTTGGCAGCTCCCGTATCATCTACCGACCACATGAAATAATATGTGCCCTTGCGATAGATAACGTATGGTGCTTCGCGATAAGCCCATGTCTGAAGATTACCGCCTTGAGGAGTAAGGTCAACGATTGTTTCCTTCTTCACCGACATCATGTCGTCGTTAAGTTCCGCGCCAGCCATGAATCCGTTTCCCCAATAGAGGTAGTGCTTGCCAGTCTTAGGATCAGTGAACACATCAACATCAATGGCTTGTCCGCCCTTCTGTGACTTTGGGCGATCGGCATCAGTGATGATAGGCTGCTCAGAAGCAACGAAAGGTCCTACAGGATTGTCGGCTACGGCTACACCAATCTCCTTGCGGTTTGATTTTGGATTATGTCCGCTGAAGTAGAAATAATACTTGTATGAACCGTCTTTCTGCTTCACTTCCTCGATGCAAGGAGCCCAAGCGTTGCCTGTTGCCCATTTCACCTGATCGCCCTTGAGATCGAGCATTTTGCCTTCATCCTTCCATGTCTTTAGATCGTCGGAAGAGAATACGCTGAAATCGTGACCGCCCCAACCAGGTGTTCCGTCGGTAGTGGAATAGATGTAATACTTCTTTGTCTGCTGTGAATAAAGCACCTCTGGGTCAGCATGGAAGCCAGGGAGAATAGGCTGTGAAAAGTTGCCATACTCCTTGAGAAGACGGTCTCTCTCTGCGCGTGTGATAGGGATGATTGTTCCGTGGCGAGGTGTGAAAGCTCCCTTGACCTCCGTGTTCTGAACGAACTGGAAAGTCTTTAGGTCGTCTGATTTGCAGAACTGGTAGTGGCCATTGCCATAGCAGTCGTACATGATGATCCAGCTCTTGCCGTCGATTGTCTTGCATACGCCAACGCCTTCCACTGATTCCTTTGTCTGGTCAACATGTCCGTCTATTCTCTGCCATCTGTCGGTAAGATTCTTTGCCGTAGCCTGGAAGATGCCACGACCAGCTTCTGTCTTAAAGAAAAGGTGGTAGAGTTGGTCAGATTCATTATATACAATATCGCCATCAATGGTTGCATTACCACAATCGAAGAGCCACTTTGGTTCGCCCTCAAGGTCGGTGAAGTCCTTATTGGCATACTGATAGTAAATCTTGTCGAAGCCGCCATCCTTCTTCAGCATAGAATAGAACACCATGTATTTTCCTGCCTTATGGTCATAAACGGTTTCTGGCGCCCACACGCGAGTGACATCCTTCCATTCCTTCGTGTATCGGGTAGGGAAGTTCACTGTGCTGTGTGTCCAATTGATGAGGTCGGTGCTCTTCATCATGACAATTCCGCGATTGCTTGCCCATCCGAGATTCGACTTCATGTCGGTAGCAACCATGTAGAAAGTCTTGCCGTCCTCACAACGCAAGATGTGTGGGTCGCGAACGCATTGGGTGAGGGCGATGGTGTCGGAGCTGATAACCGGTTTTCCGTGGTTTAGGGGTGTGTAGTTGAAACCGTCGTCAGAAAGGGCGTAGCATATCTGCTCATCCTTCGGGTCGTTGCTGTTGAAATAGGTGAAAAGATAGCAAACCATCTCGTTTGGATCCTCAGCAACAGGTGTAGGAGCCGCTTTCTTCTGTGCAAATGATGTGCTGCATAAAGCGCATAGAATCGCTGATAAAAAGAGTTTTTTCATATTGGTTAGTATAATTTGTTTTGTTCAACTTTCGCAAGCTCAAGTTGAGGGTAAAAGCTAAAGGCTAAAGGCCATTGCCATCACAATTGAATGGAGATTATGTTTATTAACTTTGCTCGTTGCACTGGAGAGTGCCTTTAGCCTTTACCCTTTAGCCTTTACCCTTCGCGAGCAAAGCTTGCGAAACTTGAGTAAATCCGCTGCAAATTTATCTAAAACAAACCACATTTACAAGAGAACGAAGCAATGTTTTTGAAAAAAAAAGTGATTTATCGTTGTTTAATTAATATTTTTATTAATTTTGTCGCGATAAATAATACTTTTTATGAAGAACAGGAATATTCTCATTGCCTTAGCGCTATCTTCTACCTTAAATATGCTCGCACAAGATATTGAGCATTCTGCCCAATACATGAAGGCTTATCCGATAGATGTCACCAAGCTTACATTCAAGTCAAATACGGACATCTCGACTCGTCCATTGCCAGCAGCACCGATAAACTGGGGCATGGATGTGGCGTGGAATAGTGCGGACAATGTTACCCGTGGCCATAATTACATCGGCGATGTCCTGAACATTGGTCGAGTTTCGTTTCAGCCGAGCGATCTTGTTGACGCAAACGGAAACCTCTCAGAGCAACAGCAGAAAGCCTTGCAATCACGCTTGAACAATATCGCGATAAGTGGTGTCAAGAACATCATCCTCAACTGCGACCATGAGGTGCTGACAAACAAGGAGAATTTCCCTAACTGCGATCAGAATTACAAGAATTATCACGGCAAGCCATACGAGTGGTATCGCGTGATAAAGGCAACAGTAAAATACTGCAAGGCGAAAGGCTTTAACGTCATTACTGTTTCTCCTTTCAATGAGCCTGACTTTACCGAATGGCAAGAAGGTTCAATGGACGATTTCAAGGCTATCTGCAAATACATCAGCGAGGATACTTCGCTTGCTGGCATTCGCATCTCAGCGGGCAACACTCTTAACTGCGACGAAGCTGCTTCTTGGTACAACTACATGAAGCCATACGTAACAGAGGGCAACACTCACCTGCTTGCCGGTTCTTTTGATAACTACGCAAACTTCTGGAAGACAGTGGCCAAAGACGGCAATCACGGCACTGCCGACGAGCTCCACAACGTGATGGAGGCCTTCGTGGGCATTCATTACGGCATGAACTCGGGCGTATGGTGGGGCTTCGAGGGTGCTGCACGAGGAGAGTTCTGCATATCTTCTGCCAAGGGCAAGGAGATTGGCTATGCAGAAAGCCGCAACACATGGACGGCGGCTACGGTCTATAAGCGCGAGGACGGCAGGATAGACGCTTTCATTGGAAGTAGTGAGCGACAGGCAAGAGACTGCAACTACGAGCTGATCTCTACCGACCGCCCTGTCTATTACGACAGTTTCGGTCCTTACTACAACTACTTCATGCAGATGCCAGGCGGCATAGGCTACCAAAAGGAAACTCCCAACGCAGAGCGACTGATACAGGTTCAGTATGGTGAAGATGTTCCTTGCGAGGCAATTGGTGAAGGCGAATATGTGATAATGTCGGCAAAGAACTCAAAGGTTATTGGTTTTCCAAGTGGCAAAACAAATGTCGGAGAAGCAATAGGCTTGACAGATTATCTGATGACAAAGACAGGAGATCATCAGCGTTGGGCACTCACTTTGGTTAATCCACGCCAAGGCAAGGACTATAGTTATTACATCATCTCATCGGCAACTATTAAGAGCATTGTTTGGGATGTAAAGAATTGGGGTACGTCGGTAGGCGACAGGATCATCGGGTATACAGGCGACAAGGACAGCAACGAGCAGTGGATCCTTGAATATGCCGGTGGAAACAACTGGTATATTCGTTCACGTCATTCTGGTCTTTATCTCGAGATGAACGGCAACGGTATCTCACAGAGCAGATTTACAGGTCAGAAGGAGCAGCAGTGGCGTTTTATGCCAGCAGGAACTTCTCGCGACCTCATCGCGCCAAAGGCTCCAACAGGTCTTGCGGCAACTCCTCAGAGTGCTTCAATACTTCTTTCGTGGGCAGCCAATTCGGATAATGACATTCAGGCTTATCAGGTGCTTCGTGCTCCTCAGGGAACAGAAGATTGGGACGTGATAGGTCGTATGGTTTCGGGAACACAATTCCTCGACAATATGCTTTCTTGCAATCGTGAGTACAAATATAAGGTGATGGCTATCGACAAGGCTCGAAACCGCTCAGTAGCATCTGACATTGTTACTGCCAAGACTTCTGGTGCGAAGGCTCTCATTGCCCATTATTCGTTCGATTCGAATGTTCAGGATGCTTCGGAAAACAAACTCAATGCCCAAAGCAGTGGAACTACCAACTATTCTACGGTAATGGGTGTCAAGGAAGGCTCACATTCGCTGCAATTCAGCGCCAGCAACAAGAACTATCTGCTGTTGCCATGTACAGTTGCTGCCAGCGACGAACTCACCGTTGCCACTTGGGTTTATAACCTTAGCTCTACAAAGTCATGGACACGCATCTTCGACTTCGGCAATGGCACAGACCAATACATGTTCCTGACACCTTCAAACGGTTCTGAGATGCGTTTCGTGATGAACAATGGCGAAGGCGAACAAATCCTCTCTGCCTCAAAGCTTGGCGTTGGTCTTCATCATGTGGCTGTCACTATCGGCAAGGAATCGGTTAAGATTTATGTTGATGGCGTAGAAGTTGCTGAGAGCAAGGCATTTACGATTAGTCCTTCTGACCTTCATTCCGTGATGAATTATGTTGGTCGCAGCCAGTTTGCTTCCGACGAAATCTTCGGCGGTTATCTCGATGATTTCCGCATTTACAATTACGCTCTCGATGCGGATGATGTCTCAGACATCTACAATGGTCGCGAAGTTAGTGCCATAGTAAAAGCTCCGGGCGAGGGTAGGGCAGAGAACGCAGAATGCAGCTATAACCTTGCAGGACAGAAGGTTGGCAAGGATTATCGCGGAATCGTAATCAACAGAGGAAAGAAAATAATGAAATAAGATACTATGAAATTAAGATCTCTTCTAACTTTAATCTTTGCAGTATTTTTCCTTGGTTCATTTGCACAGCCAACAGTAAAGACTGATACTCGCTATGCGCGTGGTGCTACGAAGGCATACGGAAGAATGTCCTTGACAACGAATGGCGTTTCCCTCAAGGAACGCGGTTTCTGCTGGAGTTCCGAAAAGAAGGAACCTACAGTCAACGACGGCAAATCTACAAAGACCATAAACAACAACGGACTCATCTATGTGATGGAGAACCTTACTCCTGCCACGATGTATTATGCAAGGGCGTATGTCACAGCCACTACCGGCGAGACTTATTACGGCGATGCCATAAAGTTTGCTACCATTCCAAAAGGCACAATCGGTTGGGGTTACGACAACGGCGGTTCTGCTGCGGAAAACAACAGAATAAACAATGCTGTGAAGTCGTGTGTTGACTATTGGAACGAATACACAGCCATCCCTGACCTCTATCTGAACGTACATTATGGTGCCCAGACTCCTACTGCCGACTGTAGCTATGGCGGCTGGATGCGTATTGGTCCGAATGCCTCTTACCAGAAGACTGGAACCGTTATGCACGAGGCTCTTCACGCCATTGGTGTCGGTACTACGGAAATGTGGAACGGCTCTTCATCTCCACTTCGCAAGGGCGCTGGAACAGGAGAATGGCTTGGCGATCGCGCGAACGATTTCCTTAAGTTCTGGGACAACAACTCGTCTTCCGTTCTTAATGGCGATGGCACTCACCTGTGGCCATACGGCATAAACGGCGCTCATGAAGATTCAGGCACAGAGATTCTTTACATAGCTAACAGTATGCTTGCACAGGCTGTTGGCGAGGACGGTCTTCCTATTACCGGCAGTCGTTCGCTTTGTATGCCACACTATTCCTTCACACAGGAGGATGACGTGAAATACTATATCAAGAACGAGAATGAATCTTGCGGACTTACCACAGCCTTCCTCGTTGAGACTGAAGACCATAAACTGAAATGGGAAACCATGACTGCTGATAAGGCAACGGCAAACGATGCTGCCGCTTGGTATATCACATTCACCCCTTCAAATCAGCTTTATCAACTCAAGAACGCTTCCACAGGCAACTATATCACATATAACGCAAACGGTATCGTCTGCGAGAAGTCTTCAAGCGTGAACGAAAACAACAGTTTCGTCTTCATGCGTTCTCGTACTGATGTCACTTCCGCTACTGGTTCCAAGTTGACTACCGAGCGTAGCTATTGGATAATAACTCCTCAGCTTGGCAACGCTACTGCTCCTTGTCTCTCTGCCAACACCAACGGAACCACTTCTACAGCTTCGTTCAGCATAAAGAATGATGCAAAGTCACAGCGTTGGATTTTCCTCACATCTTCTCAGGCAAAGGCTATGGAGAACAGCGGACTTATTGCTGCTCGTGATGCTTTCGAGAAGGAATACAAGATGGCAATGGCACTCTACAACACGCCTCACGCAGAACTTGCCGCTGGTGCCGACGAAACTTTCTTGTCAGCCCTCAACACGGCTTCTGCAAGCTATGATAACGCGGAAAATGTAGAGCAGGTAAACGCGTTGACAGCAGATGTTCGCAATGCTGCTCTTGCCTTGCTCGGAAATGTCTATGTCACGGATTTGGACAATCCGTTCAACCTCACGCCTTATCTCAACAACCCAGGCTTTGCTTCGAACACAAACGGCTGGACAGTTGGCGCTGGTGCTGCATACAACTACAGCGAACTGGAATTCTATGTTGACAAGACAAAGACAGTAACTCTTGCGCAACTCGTCAAAGGTATGCCAAAGGGAACTTTCACTCTGAAGATGCAAGGCTTCCAGCGTCCGGGTTCAAACGATCAGGTTTACGCCGATTACAATGCCGGCAACAATAAGGTTACGGTTAATCTTGAGATGACGATGGCTACTCGCCAGTTTGCCATTCAGAAGGTGAAGAACATTATGGAAGAACGCCAGAAGAGTCAGGTTCACAATGACGATAAGAAACTCGCTGACGGCACTCATGTTCCAAACACGATGGCTTCCACTCGCCTCCATTTTGATAAGGGATATTACGAGAATGTTCTCACAGGTTATACAGAAGACTCAGGCGATCTCCGCATCTTCCTCCGTGGCAGCAACAACGCTTCGTCTTCTTGGACAATCTGCGACAACTTCCGTCTCTATTTCCTCGGCGCCCTTCCACTCGAAGACATCCAGGAGAAGATTACATCTGTTCAATCTCCGATTGAGGCTACAGGTTACAAGCCACAAACTACAGGCATCTTCAACCTCAACGGCCAGCGTGTGAATGAAAGCCACAAAGGCATAGTCATCAAGAACGGAAAGAAATACATAATGAAATAAAGCCCCTGTTTCCGAAGCGCTTCGAAAAGAAATAGCCCCTGTTCCCGAAGCATCAGCTTCGGGCTAAAATACCAACATCCCCCATGACTCTCAAACGCATATTCCTCTCATTAATCCTTGCGACAAGCACACTTTGCTCCTTTGCCGCAAACACTACCACAACAGTCACGCAGGTAAGCAGCAATGTTATTGTCAGCAATGATGTGGATTACATCATCACCAGCACAACGCCTTTCACGAGTGGCGGTCGTGTGAATATCACAAATACCGAACATGCAGTTGTAATCATCAAGAGCATACGTCCGAGCAAAGTCATCTCCAGTTGGCTTAAGTATGTGTCTATCAACGGCGTACAAGCTGTCAACGGCACAAACTGCCAGGTGAAGATGTACGCTTCTGGAGCCATCATCATGCCTTATGCCAAGGACTTCAAGCCGCTTACCGTCTATTCTGGTCAGAACTTCCAGGGTACTGCCGTCAATGATTTCGGACTTGAACATTCAGGCGGTTTCATGAACACGCTTACCGATGCAAAGCTCAACAACAAGATTCGCTCCTTCAAGCTTAAGCGCGGTTATATGGTAACCTTCTCTACCCGAAAGGAAGGACGCGGCTACAGTCGTTGCTTCATTGCCGACAAGGAAGACCTTGAGTTTGCTACTCTTCCTCCGATTCTCGACCAGTCTATCTCTTCTTACCGCGTTTTCCTGTGGTATAACGCAAAGAAGGCTGGTATAGCGAGCGATACTCGTGCGGCTGCCATTGGTGCAACGAACTCTTCGTGGTGCTACACTTGGGGCACTGGCGAGAGTCTTCTTCCGGATGCAGAGTGTGTGCCAAACCATATCTATGAAGACTGGCCTTCAGCTTCTGCCTGCGGTAGTGTGACTTATTCTTGTCACATGAAGACCAATAACGAGCCTGGCAACCCTGCCGACGATCATCCGCAGTCGGTGAAGGAAGTGCTCGACAACTGGGAGAACCTCATGCGCACAGGTATGCGTCTCTGTTCAGAAAGCTCTCACGACGGCAGTATGGGTCACCTCAAGGCATTCATGGATTCCATCGATGCTCGCGGTTGGCGCTGCGATATTGTCGATCTCCACTGCTATTGGCCAGCAGGTTCTTTCAACAACCTCAATTGGTACAGCGACGAATACGGCAACGGTCGCCCTATCTGGATTTCTGAGTGGGTTTGGGGAGCTTCATGGAATCACAACGGATTCTGGGGTGCTACAGGCGATCCGGGCAATTGCTCAGCTTCAAATCAGCAGATATGCTATGACGGCACAAAACCAATTCTCGACCTCCTCAACAGCAATTCTCGCGTTGAACGCTATGCCTATTGGAACAGCGAGGCTGCCGGCACTCATATCTACGAAGGCTCAAGCCTGACAAAACTCGGTCAGTATTACGCTGCCATGGACGAGCAGCTTGGCTATAATCCGAAGAACGAGTTCATTCCACGAACTCCTCGCCAGTACAACCCTTCCGACCTTCGCACCACTTACGACAAGCAACTTCGCAAGGTCATCCTTAATTGGCATGAGCGTAACGGTGAGTACAACAAGAGCATGGCAATCGAATGTATGGAGACGGCGGCAAGCGGTTGGAAGCAGATAAAGGAAGTTCCTTTGCAGGAAGAAGAGGCTGACTACGAGATGGCTATCGACGGCAATGTCGGAAACAAATATCGCATTAAGGTTATCGATGCCAATGGTTCTGTTCGATATACAAACATAGCTCAGACCGTTAGCGATAATGTTGAGATGGGCGACGAGATTACCGTTGCCGGTGAGACTTATTACATGGGTGGAAACATGCTCATCAATGGCGACTTCGAACTGGGATTCACCGATTGGGAAAACGGCAAGGGCGAAGCTCTCACACAACCTTATTACGAGATTGTTCCTGTTGGCGGCATCAATGGCAGCTCTTATCTCCAGGCATACGGCAGCAACGATGACAAGGCTTCCGACAAGAGCATCCGAAAGGTCATCCAATTGGAAAGCGACAATTGCTACTATGCGCAGCTCGGCTCATGCAATGGCAACGACAAGACGCAGAAAATCGCCACTTCCACGAGCGTGAACTTTGAACTCAACACTCGTGCCGCAGCATCTTCCACAAGCGAATGGAGCAAGCAAGGATCAGGCTTCAAGGTTACTGCCGACAATATTCTCCTCATCCAGCTTCGAGGCCTTGAAGCAAAGGCACAGTTCGATGATATTATCGTGGCAAAGCTTTTCAAGACAAAGGATGAAGCTGATGCCGATGCCCTCGCGTGGACTAAGAAACGTGCCGATGCCTTCAAGGCTTACAACACGGCTTATCCGCTCTTTAACAACGAGATAGACAAACTCATTGCTGCCAACGCTACGGCTCTTGAAATAGAAGCTGCTATCAAGAACTCTATCTCTGCCATGAAGATCATGGATGCCGTGCCAGCCCTTCTCGAAGAGGCATCGTGGGCAGTTACGGAACTTGGTCTTGCCGATGCTGATGATTTGGCAAGTTCTGTTGAGGTGCTCAAGGCAGCTGTCGATGGCACTTATCAAGGTTCTTCTGCCGATATTTACAATGCCTACGAAGAACTTTCCGGCAAACTCCATGAGATTGTTCCTTATGTTATAAATACGGCGGCCATTAAGAACGGTTCGTTCGAAGCTGTCGATGGTTGGAATACGAAGCAAGGTTCTTACACAGGCGGCGATCAGCGTACGGCTACCCAGGCTGGAAAGAAGTGCTGGAACGCTTGGTGGAGCGTGGCTGCTGACGGCGGGGAAAGCACAACAATGGCAATCAACCAGGAACTCTCGAAACTCGACCATGGCTTCTATGCGCTTGAGGCTAAGGCTACTACGCAGCATTATTGCGTAACCGACCAGCACGCGTTCATGCAGGTTAATGGCACCACCTATAATACGCCTTCATTGGGTTATGGCGTTCTCGACATACCGACCTTCGCAGACAGCGAAAAGTGGCAGACGCTCGTTACGCCTTACCTTTATCTTAACGAGAAAGACATGGTGACCGTTGGTTTCCTTGGTTCGAAGAAGGGAGCCATCGACAATGCTTACCATGTTTACGGAAATCCGACGAGTGCAGGCGATAGACGCGAAGGATGGTGGTGTGCTACTGATTTCCAGTTCCGCTTCATCCCAGCCTACAAGGATGTTGTTGACGAGTCATATTGGGGCACCATCTGTCTGCCATACGCCATTATGCCTTCCGTTGGAGTCGATATGTATGAGGTGGTAGGCATTATACCCGATTCAAGGATAGCCATCAGAAAGGTGGAAACTACACAAGCTGGTGTTCCATATCTTTACCATTCTTCAACATCAAATACAGTCTTCTTCGAAAGCGGCGAGAAGGCAACATCGGCAAAGACGAATGTCAATGGTTTGAGAGGTCAGTTTGTCAACACCTACCAGTATCCGCTCGATGCCTTCGTGCTCATTAATGGCGTGTGGACAAGAGTCACCGAACGCTCAAAGGTAAAGGACTTCAGCGCTTATATCCAGAAGGTTAGCAATCTTCCTGTCCTCGACTCTTGGGATGGCGACTTCCTTCCTACTGACACATACGTCAACGGCATCACCTCTCCATCCGCTTCCGCCACCTCTTCCTCACCAGCCTACACCGTTGCTGGCACCCGCGCCGGAAAGAATGTCAAAGGCATTTATGTGGTGAAGGGAAAGAAGGTCTTGAGGTAGTTGATAGTGAGGGATGATTAACAAAGATTTTCCCCTATTTATTTGGAGATTAAGAATAAAGTGCTAACTTTGCAGACGAAATAAGCTATAGAACCCAGCTCTTCAATATTCCTGCATGAGGTTGGCATCGACCAGGCTGCTAAGGAAACTGGCATCATGAAAATCTCTCATGTTGAGCGGCGCTCTCAGCGCCTTTATCCTCTCTCCAATAAGAGCAAGACTGTTGTTTACGGTGAGTTATATTATTGTTTCGATGGGTCTGGGGACGGTACAGACTCAAAACATATTACACCCAAAAGCCTACCCTCTATCGCAGAGAGTAGGCTTCTTTGTTTACATCGCAGTTACGGAGGCTGATGCTTGTAACAATCAATTTCAATCAAAACATCAATAATTCTTTGCAGAATGTGGAAAAAGATGTAACTTTGCAGTCAGAAAAGTTACGAAAATATTCGCACGCATATTTAGCGGATAGTGCAGATAGCATTAACCAAGAATCTGCAAAATCTGTAGAATCTGCGTGAGAATAATTATTAATCATGAAAAGAGCAATTCTAGCAATGATGATGGCGTATTCGCTAATGCCATACTTCTCAAGAAAACCCTTCACGAAGGTCTCTATATGCTGGTGGCTTACACGAGATACATGCTGAATTTCCCTGAAAAACATGTTCGCATACAGCGAGATTGAGATTGTGAAAAGACGCAAGATGTCATTTGAAAAAAGAATCTAAAATGAAATCATTATGAAAACTGTCATACTCTCCATCCTTTTTTTTGCCCTGCCAAGTTTTGTTGATGCCCTAAATAGTTTAGACTGGGGCGACCAAGGCAACGGAACATACAAGAATCCAGTGCTCAATGCCGACTTCTCTGACCCTGATGTCATTCGTGTTGGCAATGAATACTTCATGATTTGCTCCGATTTCCATTTCATGGGAATGCAGATTTGGAAGAGCTATGACATGGTAAACTGGCAGTTTGTAACGCAGATCTACGACAGTCTTCCGTTCAAGGAATATGATACGATGGACAGATACGCTGGCGGTTCTTGGGCTCCGGCTCTTAGATACCACGATGGCGAGTTCTATGTCTATTTCTGTACGCGCCACGAAGGACTCTTCATGACTCACGCGAAGTCGGCTGAAGGTCCTTGGGCACCACTTCATTGCGTAAAGAAGATAGCTGATTGGGAAGACCCTTGCCCATTCTGGGACGAGAACGGACAGGCATATCTCGGTCATAGTGTCTATGGCGCAGGACCAATCATCATGCACCGTATGTCAGCCGATGGCAAGACTCTCCTTGACGATGGCGTGGAAGTCTATCGCGGTCCTGTGGCAGAAGGTACGAAGATCCACAAATGGAACGGCTTGTACTACATGTCCATTCCTGAAGGCGGCGTGAAAGGCGGTTGGCAAACCATTCTCCGCTCAAAGAACATCTACGGACCTTACGAGTCAAAGCGCGTTCTTGAGCAGGGAAGCACAAACATCAACGGACCTCATCAAGGAGCCATTGTCGATACTCCAAACGGCGAATGGTGGTTCTATCATTTCCAGGAAACAGATGCCCTCGGCCGTGTCCTCCACCTTCAGCCAATGACATGGCGTGACGGTTGGCCTGTCATCGGCGTTGACTATGACGGCAACGGCATCGGCGAGCCCGTAAGCCTTTGGCAGAAGCCAGCCACCGTTCCCAACGCTTTCCCGCTGGGTTCTCCAGTCACCGTTCCCAACGGTTTCGCCGTTGGTCAAAACGCCCCCGTTCCCGAAGCATCCGCTTCGGGCTCAACTCCCGCCTTCTCCTCAGGCTTCTGGCAATGGAACCACAACCCCGTCCCTTCCGCTTTCTCCTTCTCTGACCATCCCGGCTGGCTAACCCTCCACGCCCTTCCTGCTCCTTCCTTCAAGAAAGCCCGCAACACCTACACCCTCCGTGCCGTAGGCTATCAGCCGGAATACACCATCTGTATGAGCCTTGAGGAAATGGCAGACGGTCAGCGTTGTGGTATGGCATGCATGGGAAAGTACAACACCATGCTCGGTGCTCTTATGCAGAACGGTAAGCGCTATCTCTACCTTGCCACAGACACCACCGAGACCATCCTCTCCGAACTGCCTATCGAGATGCAACACCGTTCTCTCATGAGCAGTAAGGCAGAGAAGAACCACGAAGGCATAGAGATAGCCCCACAGAACGGCGGTCCTATACATCCTTTGTATATAAGGCTGAAGCTCAACTTCCCTGAGAAACGCTTCGAGTTCTTCTATAGCCTCGACGGCCTTCACTTCACGAAAGCAGGCAATGATTTCTACACGCGTTGGGGCAACTGGAAAGGCGTTCGTCCGGCTGTCTTCTGTTATTCAAAAGCAAAGAAAGCAAAAGGCTCCGTTCAGATCAAAGCTGCCCCTGTTCCCGAAGCTGCCACCGTTCCCAACGGTTTCGCCGTTGGTCAAAAAGCCCCTGTTCTCGAAACGTCCGCTTCGGGACTTGCCACCGAAGTCTCCATCGTCTCCAACATCGCCCGCACCTCTTTCCCTTCTTTCACCATCACTGTCACCCCTCCTGTGGAGGGGACGGGGGAGGTCTCTGCGGAGGTTAGGAGGGACTTTCAACACGCCATCGACTCCTGTTCCCTTGCTTGTGGCGGAACTGTCATCGTGAAACCTGGCGAATACCACCTCAACGGCTCTCTCTTCCTGAAATCCGATGTCAACCTCCACCTTGAAAAGGGCGCTGTATTGAAGTTCAGTGGCAATGCTGACGACTTCCTCCCAACTGTCTTCACTCGTTGGGAAGGCACTGAGCTCTATGGTCATTCTGCTATGATCTACGCAAATCATGCCACGAACATTGCCATCACTGGCGAAGGCGTTATTGATGCCAATGCAGGGGTGGAGATGTCTTCATGGGGACCTAACGAAGCTACCGACCGTGATCGTCTTCGCGACCAAGGTGAACGGCTCGTTCCTGTCTCTGAACGTCAGTATGGCAAGGGCACTATCCTCCGACCTTCTGCCGTGGAGTTCGTCGGCTGCTCTCGTATCTTGCTTGAGGGTGTCACGATAAGGAACTCTCCTTTCTGGACAATCCACCCTATCTATTGCGACAATGTCATTGTCCGTGGCGTAACCATCGACACCCACTTCGCCAACAACGACGGCTGCGATCCTGATGCTACGAGCAATGTGCTGATAGAGAACTGCGTGTTCAACGTCGGCGACGATGCCATTGCCATCAAGTCTGGTCGTGATGCCGATGGCAGACGAGTGGGCAGACCTTCGAAGAACATCGTCATTCGCAACTGCCTCTTCAATTCAGAGTGCAATGGCTTGTGCATCGGTAGTGAGATGTCGGGTGGGGTAGAGAACGTCTTCATGCACGACATACAGATAGGTACAGTGAAAAACGCCATCTATTTCAAGTCCAATCGTGACCGTGGCGGCTATATCCGCAATGTATTTGTTGACAATATCACCGTACAACATGCCCTCGGAGCCGTCCTTCGCTTCGAGACAAACTACTTCGGTTTCCGTGGTGGCAAGCACGCTTCTCAGTACGAGAACTTCCACATCAACAATATCGACGTAAAGAAGTCCGACCACTACGCCTTCTTCATTTCCGGCTATCCAGAGAAGCCTGTGCGCAATGTCGTGGTAAGCAACATGACCGTAGCCGAAGCCCCACAGCCATATTACATGCATTGCACCGAAAGCGTCACCCTCAACAACTGCCGCGTCAACGGCAACATCGTTCCACAACACCCGGAAAACGAACCCGACGAACGCACCTTGGATGTATGGTAATGACCTCGAACGACCTTTGCGTAATGCAACAACCAAGAACGCACTTTTTTATTATTTACGAAGAGTATGTGAAACGAAATGAGGCGGAAAAGGGTGGAAATGTTCAGTTTGTTGTCAGTTTATTTGGTTATTTGCTAATATTTCAGTACTTTTGCTGCGAAATTGTGCATAACCCATCGAAATTATTAACCTAATTATATTCAGACTTCATGAAAAAGTTTCTCTCTGTAGGAGCAATGCTCCTTGCTGCTTGCGTTAACATGCAGGCCCAGAAGCCTATGAAGGCACCTGCTGGTGGCAAGGCTATCAGCGACCACCTCATCGGTATTTTCTTCGAGGACATCAGTAGTTCTGCCGACGGCGGTCTCAATGCAGACCTCATCCAGAATGGTTCTTTCGAATTCAACCCTAACGAGAAGGACGGTTGGGGACCTTCTACTGCATGGAAGATGGTTCGCCCTGGCCACGCTCTCGGTAAGCTCGAGGCTAAGCAGCAGAACCCTATCCACCCAAACAACCCTAACTACATGCGCATCACTGCTGAGCGTACCCGCCAGTTCCATGACTACAAGGGATGGGTAGGCTACGGTATCCAGAATGATGGTTTTGACGGCATTTCCGTTAAGGCTGGTGCAAACTATGACTTCTCTTTCTTCTCTCGCAAGGTTGACAATGCTGTCAAGGTGCGCGTTGCACTCGTTGAGCCAGGCGGTTGGGGACAGGATCCTAAGCAGCTCCTCGCTGAAGCTACTCTCGATGTGAACAGCTCTTCATGGGCAAAGCAGAGCGTCACGCTTACTCCAAATGCAGACTGCAAGAACGCTGCTCTCATGATTCTCCTCGTAAGCAACGGCACTATCGATGTTGATATGATTGCCCTCATGCCACAGGATACTTACAAGGGTCACGGCATCCGTCGCGACCTTGCTGAGGCTCTTGAAGACCTTAAACCACAGTTCATGCGCTTCCCTGGTGGTTGCGTTGTTCACGGTGGTGGTGATGGTTTCTGGAACACTTACCGTTGGAAGGAAACTGTAGGTCCAAAGGAAACTCGTCGCGGTCAGAAGAACACTTGGGGTTACCATCAGTCAATGACTATCGGCTACTACGAGTACTTCCAGCTTTGTGAGGATATGGGTATGGCTCCAGTGCCAATCCTTCCTTGTGGTGTTAGCTGCCAGGGTACTAACGGTGGTTGGAACATGTGGCCAACACAGGCTCAGGATGTTTGCGACATGAAGGACATGGAGATGTGGACACAGGAAGCTCTCGATCTCATCGAATGGGCTAATGGTCCTGCAACATCAAAGTGGGGCAAGGTTCGTGCAGACGCTGGTCACCCAGAGCCATTCGGATTGAAGTATCTCGGTATTGGTAACGAGGAGAAGATCACTCCTGAGTTCGAGGAGCGCTTCAAGTACATGTACGAGCGTATTACAAAGAAGTACCCAGAAATCGTTATCGTAGGTACAGCTGGTCCTGGTTCTCACAAGGACAACCCTGACTACGAAGCTGGTTGGAAGCTTGCTGATGAACTCGGCATGCCTATCCTCGATGAGCACTACTACGAGCCAAACAAGTACTTCCAGGAGAAACGTCAGTATGACAACTACCCACGCGACCGCAAGACAAAGGTTTACCTTGGTGAGTATGCTTCAAAGGATAAGAAGCTCATCGACGCTCTCGCAGAAGCTCTCTACCTCATCCACGTAGAGCGCAACGGTGATGTTGTTGACATGACTTCTTACGCACCTCTTTTCGCTCGCAAGAACGCTACAAACTGGAACCCAGACCTCATCTACTATGATAACGAGCGTCCATTCCTCACTTGCTCTTACTATGTTCAGCAAATGTTCGGTCAGTCAGCAGGTCAGTATTACTATGGCGACTGCGTGACAATCGCTGATCAGGACAAGTCAGAAGGTGAAGGTATGCTTCAGGAGCAGTCAGTTGTTCTCAACACAAAGACTCGCACTCTCTACATTAAGATTGCCAATGCTACTGCAAACGAGAAGACTGCTACTCTCAACCTTTCTCGCTTCGGCATCAAACCAAACGCAGAGATGACTACTCTCGCTGGTCAGCCAAACGACGAGAACGACTATGACCAGCAGCCTATCGCTCCTAAGAAGGAACAGATCAAGCTCAAGAAGAAGCAGACTCTCAAGGTTGCTCCTTACAGCTTCGTGATGATCACAGCAAAACTGTAGGTTATGAGGTTTAAGGTTATGAGGTTACCATCCGGTTGTAATAACCTTATAACCTAAAACTCCAAAATTATATGGCGAGGATTTCATATCATAGAAATCCTCGCCATATTTATTTTGTCTTTATTCTTGCTATTTGTTTCGCTTTGCCTTGAAGTAATCTTCAAAGAAATCGAGTTTTTCCTGGTTAGGAACGGTCGTGAGACGGAAACCATTGTGGATGTTCATCACGGTTTCTTCGCCCTGTTTGTATGTTGTCCAGTATGGAAGACCATCAGCATTAGGATTTCCTGTCTTTATGAAGTTCATCCAATATTGTGGCATAATCTGAGCCATGTGCTCTTCTGTTGTGGTCATCGGTCCCCAGTTCCATCCGTAGATGAAAGGCATCTCCGCAACATGGTTTGCGCCTCGTGGTGACTTCATGAACATGTTGTTCGAACTCTGGTCGAAGTAGTAGAGATAGACATTCTTCTTTGACGACTTGCTTTGCAGATTAGCCCAAGCATAAGTACCCCAAGCAAAGGAACCGTCGCGGAAGATGTCTGCAGAAGCAAAGTGAACTTCCTCGGGAGTTGTGGCAGGATAGAGCTTCAGGAGACGGTCTGCCCATTCGCCATAGATAGTCTTTGCGCGTTCCTTATACATTTCCACAGGACCTTCGCCGCTAAACATCCAACCTTCATCAGAGTTTGTGCCGACGATGATGTCAACATCATTGTAGTTTCCTGCTTCGTAAAGCTTGTATTGGTCATCAATGATGTACTTGCCGTCAACAACTGGCCAGAATGCTTCCATTGGAGTACCAGGTTCGATGAGTTTGTCAAAAGGAAGTTTGCGGAGCTGCTTGATGTTCTTTGCGCCCATGCGTTTCATGAATTCAATGCCACCCTTCTCGGCAGACTTGTCGGTAAGCAATGCTGTGTTGCCGCCACGATCTTCCGCAACAGGCCAGAAAGAACCGCCACTCTCACTGATAGCTCTCTGGAAAAGACCTTTAGCCAAAGGCGATGCGCAATGGATGCTGACGGAAATGCCACCAGCCGACTCGCCGCAGATTGTTATGTTGTCAGGGTCGCCTCCGAATGCAGCGATGTTGTCGTGGATCCAGCGAAGAGCCATCTGCTGGTCTTGGATGCCGTAGTTGCCAGAGATTCCGTCAGGCGACTCTTTTGCAAGTTCCGGATGTGCCATGAAGCCGAGCACGCCGAGACGATATTCCACAGAGCAATAGATTATACCGTTCTTTACGAAAGGATCCATTGTGCCCTGGTAAGTGTTTGAGTTGAAACCGCCGCCATGGATGTTGACGAATACTGGCAGTCGCTCGCTCTTGCTCTTTGCAGGTGTCTGTACAAGGAGGTAAAGGCAGTCTTCTGAACAGTTCTTCTCGTTAGCCTGAGGAGGTTTTGGGCAATAGGTGTCACGCTTGTAAACGCCTTCCCATGCTTTCTTTGGCACAGGCGATTTCCATCGGAGATTGCCAACCGGAGCTTCAGCATAAGGAATGGCGGGGTAGAGCACATAGCCATCGTGGACAATGCCCTCGATTTCACCTTGTTGGACAGTTGTTCTCGCAATTTGTGCAGAACAAGGGGCAGCAGAGATGAATGCTGCAAGTAGTGAGAAAAGGATTTGTTTCATGATGTGGTAGTCTTTTCATGTCGTTTTATATTTTGATAAGAGTGCAAATCTTCTCAAGCCAGATCTTGTCGGTCTCATCGAAAGTGTCAAGATGTTCGCTGTCAATATCCAGAACAGCAACTATTTCTTTTTCGCTCCAAACAGGAACGACAATCTCGCTTCTTGACGCAGAACTGCAAGCTATGTGGCCAGGAAACTCCTCCACATCAGGGACCACGATAGTCTCTTTTCTTTCCCATGTAGTTCCACAAACGCCTCTGCCTTTCTTTATTCTCGTGCAAGCGATAGGACCTTGGAACGGACCAAGTACGAGTTCCTCGCCAATGACGCGGTAGAATCCCACCCACCAGAAGTGGAACGTGTCCTTGATAAGCGCAGAAACATTAGCCATATTGGCCACGACATCAGTCTCCCCATCAAGAAGCGCCTTGATGGAATCATAAATCTCGATGTATTTTTCTTCCTTTGTGTTCATTATGGTTAGTGATTGTAATCGGCGCAAAATTAAGAATTTCTAATTAAATACGCAAGAATTTTTGCTTAATTCCGTTTTTGCTGCTTAACTTTACATACGAAATTATCAAAACAAATAAAAGCCGTAGCACCATGTGATGCTACGGCTTCAAATTATATGTTAAGAATGATTATTCAGCGTTTGACCAGTCTTCGTTAGCCTTACGAACGTAAGAGTTGTAACGAATCTGAGCCATCTTCTTAGCCTCTGCGAAGAGTTCAGCAGCCTCTGTTGGGTATGCCTTCTTCACTGAGAGGTAACGAACCTCACCGTCGAGGAAGTCCTGGAACTTATCCCACTGTGGCTCCTTAGAGTCGAGTGTGAATGGGTTCTTGCCTTCTTCAGCGAGCTGTGGGTTGTAACGCCAGAGGTGCCAGTAACCGCACTCAACAGCCTTAGCCTCTTCAGCCTGGCTCTTACCCATACCGCCCTTAGCCTTAAGACCGTGGTTGATACATGGAGCGTAAGCGATAACGAGTGATGGTCCTGGGTAAGCCTCTGCCTCACGGAATGCCTTGAGAGTCTGAGCCTGGTCAGCACCCATAGCGATCTGAGCTACGTAAACATAACCGTAAGTAGTAGCGATCATACCGAGGTCCTTCTTGCGAACACGCTTACCCTGAGCAGCGAACTGAGCGATAGCACCGAGAGGAGTAGCCTTAGAAGCCTGACCACCAGTGTTAGAGTAAACCTCTGTATCGATAACGAATACGTTTACATCCTCGCCAGAAGCGATAACGTGGTCGAGACCGCCGTAACCGATGTCGTAAGAAGCACCGTCACCACCGATGATCCACTGTGAACGCTTGATGAGGTAGTGGTCGAGAGTCTTGAGTTCTGTGCATACTGGGCAACCCTTAGCAGCGCAGTCAGCGATCATTGGCTTGAGGATAGCAGCGAGACGCTTTGTCTCAGCAGCATCGTTGCACTTCTCAATCCATTCAGCAGCTGCAGCCTTGAACTCAGCAGATGGCTCGTCCATCTCGATAACCTTCTGGAGGAGGATAGCTACGCGCTCCTTCATCTTCTTGTTACCGATGTGCATACCGAGACCGAACTCGCAGAAGTCCTCGAAGAGTGAGTTGTCGAATGCAGGACCCTGTCCCTTTTCGTTAGTAGTGTATGGAGTTGATGGGATAGAAGCAGAGTAGATTGAAGAACAACCTGTAGCGTTAGCTACCATCTGACGATCACCGAAGAGCTGAGAGATGAGCTTAACGTAAGGAGTTTCACCACAACCAGAGCAAGCGCCTGAGAACTCGAAGAGTGGAGTAGCGAACTGTGAGTTCTTTACGTTAGAAGTGATGTCGATGAGATCCTGCTTAGTCTTAACGTTCTTAACGCAGAAGTCCCAGTTCTGAGCTTCCTTAACGTCCTTCTCTGAAGTTGGGTCGTAAGCAACCATCTTGAGAGCCTTAGTGAGAACGCGGTTACCCTCAGCATCCTTAGAAGGCTTGCCAGGACAAACGTCAACACAGTTACCGCAACCGAGACAGTCGAGAACACCTACCTGCATACGGAAGAACATGCCCTTGAGAGCAGCAGGAGCCTTCATTTCGCGTGAAGGAGCGCCGAGAGCAGCGTTCTCTTCAGCAGTCATTGCGAATGGACGGATACAAGCGTGAGGACAAACGTAAGCACACTTGTTACACTCGATACAGTTCTCTGCATCCCATTCTGGAACGAATGCAGCAACACCACGCTTCTCGTAAGCAGCAGTACCGTTCATCCAAGTACCGTCAACAGTGTTGTGCTTTACGAAGTCAGAAACCTTGAGGAGGTCGCCTGCCTGAGCGTTGATAGGACGAACGAGTTCCTTAACGAATGCTGGAGCGTCGTCTTCCTTCTCTGGATCTGCTGGGAGGTTAGCCCATGCTGGATCAACTTCGAGAGTCTTGTACTCACCACCACGGTCGATGGCAGCCCAGTTCATGTTTACAACGTCATCACCCTTCTTGCCGTAAGACTTCTTAGCGAATGCCTTCATCTGCTCGATAGCGAGATCTACAGGGATAACCTCTGAGATGCGGAAGAATGCTGACTGGAGGATAGTATTTGTACGGTTAC
>JAKSLI010000042.1 GCA_024401305.1 Bacteroidaceae bacterium
CGCATCAATTTCAAGAATGCAAACCGCGTCATCTGGTTCAAGATGCGCCCTGACACTCCGCAGCATTACGAGCAACTTCTCGTGGAAGATGTTAAAGGCACAGCAGGAAGTTTCCTCGTAACACTTCCATGGACACAGTTCTTCAAACCGGAAGAGCGCGAAGACATGCCGCTTTCTCGCGTAAACAACATCGTTTTCCGTAACGTTGATGTTGAGTGCAAGACATTCTTCAACGTAAAGCAGTCTGAGAAATACGCACTTGCAGACTTCACTTTCGAGAACTGCAAGGTAAAGGAAACCGACAAAGAGCAGTCTTGGCATCCAGAATATGTTGAGAACATGAAGTATTCTAACCTGGAAATAAGCAAATAAACAGAACAGTTCCTCCAATAAAAAACTAGTAGGGCGAAGATTCAGTGAATCTTCGCCCTACATTATTATTGTAATGTACCCAAGTCTCCCTTTAAGGGAGATTTAGAGGGTCTCTTACTTCTTAACAACTTTTTTACCGTTCTGGATAGCAACGCCCTTGAACTCCTTGTTCACGCGCTGACCAGCGAGGTTGAATGTACCGTTAGCCTGAGCCTTAACAGTAGCTGTAGCGTTGTTGATGCCAGCAGCCTCTTCTTCAGCCATAGCCTCGTAGATAGTCATACCCTGGAGAACATAGATGTCAGAAGACTCAGCACCACGACCTACGACGTGAATCTTAGCGTAACGCTTTGCACCAGCAGGGAGAGCGTCGCAAGTAGCAGAAACTTCGTACATGTCAAGATCCTCATTGTACTCAGCAGTGAGGCTCTGAATCCACTCATAGTCGTACATATCATCGCTCCAGTACTTCTCTTCACCTGTTGGGTTACCATCAGCGTCAGTTGCGAACCAGTCGAGAGCAGTCTGTACGAAAGCGCCCTTGTTAAGACCATAGTAGCAGTTTGAAGATTCAGTACCGTCTTCAGAAACCTGGATACCATTGATCTTGATAGCCTCGCCTTCTTCTGTCTCATCATCTTCCCAAACATCGATCTTATCGAACACAGCATTGAAAGCAACTGCAACAGAAGTACAGCCATTGTAAGCCATGCTATAATCCTTTTCACCATCAGTGAAGATCATGTTGCCCTGATAGTACAATTCATCTTCACCATCTACAATGAAAGTAGAAACGAACTCTGCAGGAACCTCAGGACCCATGATACCAACTACTACACCTTCCTGATCGAAACCGAGGAGGTCAACTTCTGCCTCATAATCGATAACGAAAGGAGTTTCAACCATTTCACCTGAAGCCTCATCAAGAACCTTCTGAGTGAAGTGGAGAATATAGTAAGTAGCACGATCCCACTTGCACTCCTCTGCAGTACATGTAAGGTAAACAGGTTCAGCCTCTTCGTCCTCAACATTGTAAATTGCTGCAACAAGAGTCTGACCAGCGAGTGGGTCTGCACCTTCTTCGATAGAGATGTTCTTACCAAGACAGCCCCAAACTGAGAGGTTCTCAACATAGAGTGGAGAAGCAGGCTTTGGAAGACGCATGTAAACACCTACACTTGTCAAGCCCTGGTAAGTACCAGCACCATAGAGGTTACCATTGTCAAAGACACCACCACCATAGTATTTAGCGCCGTCAAGGTTACCTGGGAACATGACCATAAGAGAGAGGTCAGACACCTCGTTACGATAAGTGCTACCAGCCTTGCTAGGGATGTAAGTAACATCACCTACGCGGTAAGAAGGAGCATAGTAACCACCTTCACCGCCGCTATACATCAAGTGCAAGTCGCCGTTTTCGTCAACATTCTTTGACAGGTCGATTTCATTACCATTACCTTCGTTCAAAATGAACCAGTCACCAGTCTTATTTGTACTCATGTTCTTCCAAACGAGCTCAGTGAGAGCAGGAACGACCTGGTAAGGACGGTTGTAAGAATAGAGTGGACGCTCTGACCATACCCAACCCATACCCTGAGTCTGGAAGTAAACGCCGTCAGCAGCAGCCTTCTTCTTTGTAGTAGCAGCAGAAGAAGAAGTTGATACGAGAGGACCAGCCTTAGTGTAAGACTCGTGAAGTGTAAGAGACTTGTCAAGCTGAGCCTGAGCCTCTATAGTCTGTGCAGAAGCAGCAGTAGCTACAGCAGCACATGCAAGAGAGAGTAAAAGTTTTCTCATAGCTAAGAAATTTAATTAAACAATATTGTTTTTGTGTTAAATGATTTTTATCTTATAGGGATGGTGCGGTGAGGGCACCGCACCTCCATAGAGATTAATCGAGAGAAGCTGCTGCAGGGTAAGTGAGGTTCAAGACGAACGACTTGTTAGGATCGTCAACGCCTGTGAGCTTAACACTATTTACAGTGAACTTGTTCTCTGATGGGTTGTCAACAGTGTAAGTGCCAGCAAATGCCTTGATATACTTTTCTACATCAGGGAAGTTTGTGAGGATATTCTCAGCACCTGAATTGAAAGGAGCTACGTATGTGAGAGTAACCTTACCATCGCTTTCCTTCAAATCGAAGAGATAGTAGAGAGTAACGGCAGCACCTGTACGTGGCTTATACTTCAAAGTGATAGAGCAGTTGGCATCTTCGCTAGCCTTGTCAAGAGAAAGTACAGACTCATTGAGATTGTAGTTCTTTGCCTTGAGAGCATTCTCTGCAGCAGTCCAAAGAGGCTTAAACGATTCGCCCATCTCGTTGTTCTTGATAAGCTTTCCGCTCAAGACATCACCAAGGAAGAAGTTCTCAGAGATAAGTGTAGAAAAGACAGGAGGAGTGATGCGAGCATTACCATTTACACCAACGAACTCCTGCTTTTCAGCATCAAAGATGAAGTTCTTCTCAGAAACAGTAGAGTCGCTGTTGAGGAACTCCTTGTTGAAACGCATCTCGTACTGGCCATCATACTTTGCAAGAAGGTATGAGTTTGGACGTCCGAAGAAAACAGGGTCTGTGCCATAGACATAAAACTCTGGCACCATTGTGTTCATGTTGTCAAGACGATAGACATCCTCTCCAATATGAAGGAGCGCATAGTTCTTTTGGCTTGTAGGGAAGTTCTTCATCTGCATTGCATCAACATCGAGGAGATACTCTTCAGGAGTAACATCCTCATCAATCATCTTGAGACGGCTCTTGAGACCACGCTTCTTGCCACGGAGCATGATAACCTTCTCAGGATCCTCGTTCTCATCATAAACGAAAGAGAACTCATAGTCGCCAAGGTAGCCTTCACCATCGCTGTTAGGGTCAGACCACATGTGGATAAGGTTATTGTATGTGCTGAAAGAAAGCACAGGGCCCTGGTCAAGGATGATGTCCCATATTGAAGATTCTGCCATAACATGATGTTCCTGTGAAGGGTCACCAGCAACATCTACAGTACCGTCGTTGTTGAACTTCAATGCATAGAGCAAAGCACCGTCGTCAGCATCTCCTGTTGGATAGTACTCGAAAGCCCAGCCGTATGGAGCCTTTGTAAGGAGCTTAGAATATTTTTCTGTAGCTTCGTTAAGACGCTCTGCTGCCGACTTGTCGAAGATTTCATCGGATTCAATGGTGCTGCAGGCTGTGAAAGAAGCAGTTGCAGCAGAAATCAAAAGTATTGAAAATATTTTCTTCATTGTTTCAGTTTCTTTAGAGCGTTACTTAATAAAATCGAAAGTATCTACAGTCTCATAGTTTCTCATCTTGTCAACGAGATACTCAAGGAGTGTAGCCTTGCCACCGTATGGCTGAACGATTCTGTTGACAGGACGACCGTTCTGATAAACAATCTCACCATTCTCATCCATTACGTATGAACGAGTGAGAACTGCATTGCGAAGCTTATCAATGTCAACATTGTAGTGTTCCTTCATCCAATCTTTCATGAGAGAAAGCTTCTTGAGGATAAGTTCTGTACCTGTCTTGCCTTCTTCCTTGAAGACGTACTGGATATTGCCCTCGTCATCAGGGAGAGCGTAAGCATAATCGTTCTTCTCTTCAGCTACAGTTCTCTTGATAACCTTACGGACAATAGTGAGCTTTGTAGAAGTCTGTGACTTGATATAACCGATAGAGTCGATGTCACCACCTTCGCGGTTGTAGCGAGAACGGATCTTATCAAACTCCTTCCATCCGTTTGAATCCTTGTCGTAAGTAACCTCTTCCCACTGGAAAGCAGCCTTTGCAAGACGGTCTGCCCAAACCTGTGGAGTCATTGTTACATAGTTTGCAAGCATCTCAACGAAGTCGTCGTTGTAGTTGTTACGAGAGTACTGAGAGATGAAACCGTCACCAAGGGCTACAGAGTCGCAAGTTTCCTGCCAACCGAGAGGATCATAGAAACCTGAAGAAAGCTGACGATACTCGAGAGGCACGACATGACGAGAGTGGAGCACGTGGCCGAACTCATGGTGCATAGTCTTGAAGAAGTATCTGTTGCAATAGTCAAGGTCGCTAATATCGAGAGAGTTTGAACGATAGAGCGTAACCTTGATACCACCTTCCGATGTACCGAGAATTTCAGTTCCCTGTACAGGGTTCATGTTCTTTGAACCGATAAGGTGAATGATGCGTGGAGAATTCTGCTTAAGGAATTCATAGCCATCAGCAGCAGACTCACCTACATTCTGCTGGTAAACATCATACCAGAGGTACTTGATGAGCACAGCCATCTCCTCACACTTTTGGTATGAAGCAGGAGTAAGGTTCTTGTCAACAGAAGAAGAGATGTCCTGCATCTTATACTTGAAATCGACATTGTATGTCTGAAGGAAGTTCTTCTTGCAGAAAGAATCGAGCGGCGCAGAGAACTGTGTCTTGTCGACAATATCTGGGCGGATGTCGAAGATGCTCTCGCTTGAGAGATCATCTTCAGCACAAGATCCGAGACCGAGTGTTGCCGCTACAGCAAAAAGGAATATATTAAATATCTTTTTCATGTCTGTTCAGTTTTAAGTTATTTCTCAGCTGGTTTATCAACGACAACAGGCTTCCATGCCTTTACACCTGCTGAACCACCAGAGAATGCAGATTCAGCTGGCTTGGTAGCAATAGAAGAACCGAGACCTGCAGCGAGACACTGGTGAGGAACCTCGATTGCCTTGCGTGGGTCGAGAGAGGTAAGTGTTACAGAGTAAGTGCCACCCTTGCCGTCAGAGATAACGTGAGTAACCTCCATACCCCAACGCTTGATGTCGAGGAAGCGGTAACCTTCCTGAAGGTTCTCGTAACGACGAGAGTAGTTCAAGCAGTTCATGTATGGGAGCATCTCCTCAGTGATAGGAGTGAACTCATTTGATACTGTCTGCATCCAAGTGTTCCACTGCTCAGCAGTGAAGCAGTTGTAGTTCTTAGGATCCTTGTAGAAGTTCACGAGAAGAGCATCTGTAAGAGGTTTGAGCTTGCCTGTCTCTACGTATGCAGCGTAAGCATCCTTTGGAAGTGTAAGACGAGTGTCGCTCCAAGCGCAAAGGTCTTGTGAACATCCCTGAAGGTCGCCAAGCATGAGCTTAGCCTCAGCACGCTCAAGAAGGAGCTTGTTGCCAGTGAACTCAGGACGGATATGGTGAACATAACCAATACCAGCAACCTTGTCAGTATATTCAAATTCCTCATTAACCTTCATCTGGAAGAAGCCATAATCAGACTCACCACGATAGTAAGTAGCACCGCAAGAGAAGAGTGTAGGGAATGGATATACAGAGTTGATAGGTCCCCAGTGCTGCCAAACCTCTGTAAGCGGAGTAGAAGTGAAGCCGTAACGCTTACCAGCAGCACGACGACCAAGCAGACTGTTTGAAGTAGCGAGGAGCATGATATTGTTGGCAAGGTTAGGATGCTGCCAGTTTGTAACATAGTCAGAACCACTTGTAGCACCATCAAAGACTGTGTAAGTCATAAGATGGTCTGGAAGAGCAGCATAGTCTGTACCGAGAACAGCATCAGCGTGCTCGATGACCTTCTTCCAATCGTGCTTGAAGAGGTAGAAACGAGCAGCGAAAGCGTGAGCAGCAGCAGGAGTAAAGCGCCACTTTGGCTTGCCCATATTGATGTCAGAGATATCCTTAAGTCCTTCCTCGAGGTCCTTCTCTATCATCTTATATATATTAGAAACAGAACCACGGTCGTACTGTACCATCACCTTATCCTCTGGAGTGTCAATGAATGGCACACCGATAGCCACTGCTGGATCTGATGAAAGGCTCTCTGAGCGGTAAGCTGGAGAGAACACATTCACGAGACAGAAATAGTTGTAAGCACGAATAAGCTTCGCCTCTGCAATGGCAGCAACGATGGCATCCGACTTCTTGCGGTCTGGTGTCTTTTCAAGAAGCTTGTCTATAGAAGCAAGAATCTGGTTCACCTGAGCGATAGACTCATAGTAAGCAGACCAAAGGGCTGTTGGAGAGTCGTAAGAAGTAGATGATTTTGCAGGCTCGAAAGCGAAGATTTCGTCATCCATCTTCTCTTGTGGGTTGAGGTTGTAGTGGATAAGTTTCTTTGAGCTATCCTTATCGTTATTCTCACCGGCTGCCTTGTGAGGAGCATTGTTGTCGATATAGTTATCGCTCGAAAGCTCGCAAATCCAAGCATAGTTAGCTGTAGGGTATGCAGTAACAAGGAAAGCCTTGATCTGATCCTCAGTCATGTTGTCTGCCTCGATACGCTCATCCGGTGCCTGGTCAAGGAAATCGTTGCAAGAGGTAAGCGACATACCACCTACCATACCCCACACAGGAAGTGAGGCTACAATGATATTCTTTATATTGTTCTTAAAATTTTTCATTTTATTATTCTTTCAATGATTAGAAATGTGTGACTTATTAGATACCAAGACGAACAGTCATAGTGAACTGCTTAGGGTTTGGAAGAGCCACACCACCAGAGTTTACGAATTCAGGATCCTGTCCCTTGAGCTTCTTGTCTGAATAAACAAGCCAGAGGTTTGTAGCATCAAGCTTGATGGAAGCTGTAGAAAGACCAATCCACTTAGTGAATCTCTTTGGCATATCGTATGTGAGAGAAATGTCCTTCAAGCGAATGAAACCACCGTCAGCAACGCGTGCAGTAGAATAGTTGTATGCGTTGTAAGCGTATGAAAGATGGCTCATTGTAGCAGCCTGACGGTAAGAAGCAATCACTGGAATAGAAGTGAAACGCTCGTCACCAGACTCTACCCAACGGTCGAGGAAGTCTCTTGCCATCGCTGTCTGATCAGAATAAGCGTATGCGAAGACAGGATCAAGGCGGATCTTGTTACCGAATGCGTATGTGAAGAACACATTGAGGCGGAAATTCTTCCACTGAACAGTGTTGTTCAAACCACCAGTATAAGTAGGCTCTGTAGGACCCATGTAAATGAGGTTGTCGAGTTTCTCGTACTCCTGGAAGTAGATGTCATTAGTAGTAACCTCACCCTCCTCGTTGATAACCTGTGGGATACCAATATCGTTAAGGCCTACGAAAGGAATGGCAAACATTGCAGAGTTAGCATATCCCTCACGGAAGTGTGAAGAAGACAGGTTACCCTGGCAAAGCTGCAACATATTTGAGCGAGAGAGGAGATTTGTAATCTTGTTATGTGTCCATGAGAAAGTGAAGTCTGTGCTCCACTTTACAGGGCTTTGGTAAGAGAGGTTATTTGTAGAGATTGTAGCCTCGAAACCATTAGACTCCATGTTTGCCACGTTAGCCCACTTTGTGATCTTACCACCTACACCAGTAGTCTCAACAGGACCTACGAGGTCGAAGTTGTTACGCCAGTAAGCCTCAAAGTCGATATTGATACGGTTGCGGAGGAAACCTGCTTCAAAACCAATATTGAACTCCTTAGTCTTCTCGTATGTAAGTTCTGAGTTCTGGATATCGTCAAGGTAGAGACCAATTTCCTGCTGGTCGCCTTGTGGACGCCAAATATTTGTAGCGTAGATCATTGGCTCTGCGTTTGCCATCCAAGCTGGACCACGGTCGGCAACCAATGAATAAGAAGCACGCATTGTGAAGTTTGAGAACGCACCGTCTGTATTCTCCATCAACTTCTTGAACCAGTTTTCCTCATGAGCATTCCATGCGCCAGAAACAGACCATGTTGGAAGCCAACGAGAATCGCGGTTCTTACCAAGCTTGTTAGAGCCTTCGTAACGACCAGAAAGGTTCACTGTATAGCGACCCATATATGAATATGAAACAGAAGCGATATAAGCAAGACCGCGTGACCATCTCTTGGCGAAGCTAGCGAGTTCAGTACCCTCCTCCTTAGCCATCTTGTAGAACTGAGGAGTAATGTTTACGATACGTGCGTTGTCATAGTCAACACCATAGTCAGAGTGATAAATCTGCTCCTTAGTTGTGCTGTTGAGGTCGAAACCGAGCATACCGTTGAAGATATGAGTGTCATTCCATACCTTATTATATTGTGCAGTAGCACGGAAGTCGAGCTGCTCAAGAGTGTTGTCTGTACGAGTGTAGATACCACCTGTAGGCATTACAGAGATAGGGTCTGCTCCTGGAACATCTGGGTCTGTGTACAGATATGTATTGCTGTACATGATGTTTGGATTGTCAACACCAGCACGATAAGCCTCAGCCATGTTAGAAGAGTTGAGGATCTTGTGCTCGTTTGTACCGCTCATTGTACGGTAAGCACCGAGAGCCTTGAACTCAAGACCGAGAATAGGCTTCCATGCAACCTCTGCCTGGAACTTGATATCTGTAGTGTGGATGTCACTATAGTTCTTGTGAAGTTCGTCGAAGATGTTGAATGGAGCGTAGTTACGAGAGTAAGTTGCGTTAGGGTCAAGGGTACGAGATGTATTCAACGCGTATGAGAATGGGTTGATATCGAACGAACGGTTTACAGAACCTGATACGGCATCTGTCTCGCTGTTCAATGTACCGTTTGACTGCTGGTTACGGTAACTGCTGTTAGTAAGGAGGGAAACAGTAAGCTTGTTTGAGAGCTTGAACTGTGCGTTCATGTTTGCAGTGAAACGCTGTACCTGCGAACTTGGCACCCATCCTGGGTCTTCAAGGAAAGAGAGGGAACCGTAGAGAGTAGCCTTGTCAGAACCTGTAGAGATGCTGAGAGCGTGGTTCTGAACGATGTTCTCATTGAAGAGGAGGTCGAACCAGTCTGTATTGCGGTATTCTGCCTCGCGGAGATACTCGTTCATTGCAGCCTCTGTGTTAGCAAGACCATAGCCACCGTATCTGTTTCCGTAGAGAGCTGGATTATAGTCTGCCATGAGCTGGTACATGTGACCGTAAGCACCTGATGAAGAAGAGTTTGCAAGGTTCTCGAACTCGAGCCAACCCTTTGCAGCCATTTCCTTGTAGATACCCATCTGCTCCTGTGAGTTACAGATGTTATAGTTGCGGTAGTTTGGCTTCAAACGGTAAGTAAGTTCACCAGTGTAGTTGATAGAAGAGCGACCTGCCTTACCACGCTTAGTAGTGATAACGACAACACCAGCCATCGCGCGTGCACCATAAATAGATGTAGCGGAACCGTCCTTAAGGATCTGGAAGCTTTCGATATCGTCAGCAGAAAGACCTGCGATAGCGTTTGAGATAAGCGTTACAGCGTCACCAGAAGAAAGGTCGTCAGCACTTACGTCAACGGCATCTTCCTGAATCACACCGTCGATGACCCAGATAGGCTTGTTAGTACCATAGATAGAAGTGGCACCACGCACACGAATCTTTGGAGCAGTACCGAATGTACCTGACACATTCTGCACAGACACACCGGCAACACGGCCTTCAAGTGCACGAGAAACGTCAGACACACCGCTAAGACGAGCCTTCTCACCGTCAACCTTTGCAGTTGCACCAGTGTAAAGACGCTTGTCAATCTGTTGCATACCAGTGACAACTACTTCGTCAAGACTTGTAGAATTAGGCTTCAGCTCGACCTTCATGCCGTCCTTAGCCTTCATTGTCACTTTGTCATAACCGATGTAAGAGATCTCAATCTGCTTGCCTGCGGCATTGTTCAGGGTAAACTTACCGTCAATGTCAGTGGCAATACCTTGATTTGTTCCCTTAATCATCACGGAAGCACCGATGATAGGTTCTCCCGATTCGTCAACCACAGTACCCTTTACAGCCTGCGCCATCGTGTCAACGGCGCAAAGCAGCATGGCTGTGATTACTGTAAATAAGAACTTTTTAAACATATATAATTATTTTATTTTTTCTTTCTGTCTCCTATGCCAAAACGACAAAATTGCTCACCACGCATACGCACATGAGCAAAAAAGACATAAATACGGCTGCAAAGTTAACAAAAGTTTAGCTTTTTCCCTTAAATTCTGTACATATTTCTTAACTTTTCAATAAATTTCTTAACAGAACATCAAAAAAAACAAACAATTTACGACAAAACAAAAGCAAAACGCTACAAAAAAGTAACGTTTTGCCATAATATATAATCAAACATTAAAAATTCTTATTCAAACACTTCCTTCAACTTGTTTCGCAAGGTTGCACCAGTCAAATCGGTGGCGATAATTTTGCCATCCTTGTCAAAAAGCACATTTGAAGGAATGGCTTGCACGCCATAAAGTGCAGCAGCCTCGCACTTCCACCCCTGAAGGTCTGAAAGCTGTGGCCAAGTCATATTCATCCTCTTCACAGCAGCCAGCCAAGGTTCCTTCTTCTGGTCGAGCGAAATGCCGACAATCTCGAAGCCCTTTGACTTATATTTCTTGTATGCTTCAACAACATTCGGCATCTCACGGCAGCAAGGTCCGCACCATGAAGCCCAGAAATCAACGAGGACATACTTGCCTTTGCCTACATAATCCGAGAGCTTATGCATCTTTCCTTTGGCATCAGGAATTGCTATATCCTTCAGCGGAGTGCCAACGGCACGGGCTTGTTGCGACTGAGCCATCATAAGAAACGATCCCACATAAGGATTATTCAGGAACGCCTTGCCTTCACAAGCTTCCAGGATCTCGGTCACAACATCCCACTGCAACAGTTCCTGATGGATTATCATGGCTGCCACAGGGAGATTGTTATCCTTGTTTTCCTTGCAGAAGTCAACAAGAAGTTTCTTCGCATCATTGCCATCCGTCTTCATGTCGGCATTGAGCTTGCCCCACTTTGCGTTAAGTCCTGTACCTTCGATGACATCATTGACTGCATCAACGCAAACCTTCTCGCCTTCAGCGCAGAAGAACTGCTGGTAGCCGCCGTTGGCAGAAAGGAACACGAGGCAGTTGTCTTTTGCTGGAAGCGTGGTTGTGAACTTGCCGTTAGTAACAGCTACACTATCAATGACTTCGCGGAAACTGTCAGCATTGACGAGATAAACCATTGTTGACTTTTCGCCTACAAAGCCTTCAACTGTAACAGTTTCTACCTTCTGCGCCTCTGCCGTACAGTTTACGAGGAGAGCAGCCAGGAAAAAAAGGGAAAAAAATCGTTTCATAGAAAGAGTTTTTAAAGGATCGGGAATCGAAGATTCGAGGATTCGAAATCTCGAGAATCCGAGAATTAAATCATCTGAATAGTAAATAGATACACCACTACCGCTGGCATTGCGAGCATGGAAGAGTCGAAGCGGTCGAGCATTCCGCCATGTCCAGGGAGGATGTTTCCGCTGTCTTTCACGCCGAGAGTACGCTTGAGAAGGCTTTCCACAAGGTCTCCCCATGTGCCGAAGAACACTACCACCAAGCCCATTCCGAGCCATTCCACAAGGGAAAGCTTGTAATCAAACATGCTTGCAAGCTTGCAGGCTTCAGCGTCAAACGATTGTTCTGACAAATACCACATCAGAGCAGCCACCAATAGTACGAGGATTCCACCGCCGATACTACCTTCCCAGCTCTTGCCTGGACTTACTCGTGGGAAGAGTTTATGCTTTCCAAGCAACGATCCCGAAAGATAAGCGCCGGTATCATTCAACCAAAGGAAGATGAAGACAACCAGTGGAAGTGCGCAGAAGCTTACGCCTACAGGCACTCCGAAAAGGGCTTCAGAACCTTCTCCCCCACCCTGCACCTGCTGGAATGCAAGCACATTGATCATGGAGAACGGTAGTGCCACATACATCTGCGACATCATCGTGTATGCCCAGTTGGCTATTGGGTTCTCTGCCTTCAGGTAAAGTTCAGAGATAAGCAGATAGATTATCGTGATGAGGTATGGGATGAACACGCCGGCATTACCAGTGAAATCACTGCAATAACCAGCCATTGCAAGGAAGAAATAAACACCCGCTACGGTACAGATGAATGTATTCACATGTACTTTCTCAACATTTTCGTTGATAAGCTTGCAGAACTCGTGTACCGTCAGTCCAGTGATAAGCATAAACAATGCTACCATTGCTACGGAATCCAAGAAACTGCAAACAACGACAGCCACAAAGAGTACGCCTGTTATAGCGCGAACTATGAAGTTATTCATAATGTATAATATTGTTAAAGCATCCGAAGCTGACACTTCGGACACGGGGGCTTTTTCTTTATCAAAGGGCTCTCCGTGTTGTAGGAGTCCCTCCCCTACGGGGGAGGTTAGGAGGGGTCCTCTTCCGGTTTTACATCTGGGAAACGCTCGGCAGCCATCTTCTCGGCTATTTCCTTGCGGCGAGCTTCCTCTTCTTCCTCTGCCTTGCGAGCCTCTTCCTCAGCAGCCATGATCTCCTGAGAGCGACTTACGAACGGACGAGGACCGAAAATCTTCTCAACATCCTCAGCCATAATGACTTCGCGCTCCATAAGAACATCAGCAAGTTGGTTGTGACCTTCCTTATGTTCCATGAGAACCTGCTTGGCACGAGCATACTGTTCGTTCACCATCTTGAGGACTTCCTCGTCGATAAGCTTGGCAGTACTCTCGGAATAAGGCTTTGAGAACTGATATTCGTAGTTGTTATAGTAGCAGAGGTTAGGGAGTTTGTCGCCCATACCCATATATGCAATCATAGAGTAAGCCTGCTTTGTAGAACGCTCAAGGTCGTTCATCGCACCAGAAGAAATCTGTCCGACGAACAGTTCCTCAGCCGCACGACCACCGAGAAGCGAGCACATCTCGTCGAGCATTGCCTCCTTAGTAGTAATCTGGCGCTCTTCTGGCATATACCATGCAGCACCAAGGGCACGGCCGCGAGGAACGATGCTCACCTTAACCAATGGGTTGGCGAACTCAAGGAACCAAGAAATCGTAGCGTGACCAGCCTCATGGAGTGCTATAGTGCGCTTCTCGGCATTGGTCATCACCTTCGTTTTCTTCTCCAAACCACCGATGATACGGTCAACGGCATCAAGGAAGTCCTGTGCAACAACCTTCTCATGGTTGTTGCGAGCGGCGATAAGGGCAGCCTCGTTACATACATTCGCGATGTCAGCACCAGAGAATCCCGGTGTCTGTCGTGCAAGATATGTAGAGTCAACGCTCTCGTCAAGCTTAAGCGGCTTGAGGTGAACGCCGAAGATTGCCTTGCGCTCGTTGAGGTTAGGGAGGTCAACATTTATCTGACGGTCGAAGCGTCCTGCACGGAGAAGCGCGGAGTCGAGCATGTCAGCGCGGTTTGTTGCAGCAAGAACGATAACGCCAGAGTTTGTTCCGAAGCCATCCATCTCTGTGAGAAGTGCGTTCAGAGTGTTCTCGCGCTCGTCATTTCCACCCATATTCGGGTTCTTTGAACGAGAGCGACCCACGGCATCAATCTCATCAATGAATATGATACATGGAGACTTCTCCTTAGCCTGACGGAACAAATCCCTTACGCGCGACGCGCCCACGCCCACGAACATTTCTACAAAATCAGAACCGCTGAGCGAAAGGAATGGCACGCCAGCCTCACCGGCAACGGCCTTTGCGAGCAGAGTCTTACCTGTTCCCGGAGGACCTACGAGCAATGCGCCCTTTGGAATCTTACCTCCAAGTTCTGTGAACTTATTCGGATTCTTGAGGAATTCCACGATTTCCTGGACTTCCTGCTTGGCGCCTTCCTGTCCGGCTACATCCTTGAAAGTCACGGCAGTGCCTTCGCCCTTCTCATAGACCTTAGCCTTGCTCTTGCCTACGCCGAAGATTCCGCCGCCCATACCGCCTCCGCCACCGACGCCGCGGAACATGAACACCCAGAAGAGCACGAGAAGAAGGATAGGTCCGAAGCTGATAAGGATGTCCCACCACTCGCTATGTTGCTTGTTATCATAGCTGATAGGACCGAGAAAAGTCTTCGCCTTTCGCTGTTCTTCAATAAAAGACTCCACCTTATCCGCACTGCCATATTGCACTACGAGGTAAGGCATCTTGCCGGTCTGCTTGGCAGGCTGCTTGAAGATTTCGCGTATGTGATCAGGCTTGATGTAGAGTTCTATTTCATGCTCTACATTATTTATCTTTATTTCCTGCACATAGCCTTTCTTCACATAAGTCTGAAACTCTGTGTATGTAGCAGTCTTCGACGCGCTCGACTCAGTGGTCTTTTCGCCGCCGAACATATAAGCTCCTAGCAAAACCGCCATCACAATAAAGTAAAACCAGTTCATGCTGAACTTTGGTTTCTTCGGGTTTTGCTTAGGATTAAGGGGATTATTGCTTTGAGTTGCCATTTTTATTCGCCTTCTTCAAATATTTCTGCATCCTGCCAGAGTTCTTCTATGCGATAGTAATCGCGAACTTCAGGAAGGAAGATGTGTACCATCACATCAGTGTAGTCCATCGCAACCCATTGTGAATTCTCACGACCAGCAATTCTGACTGGCTTTTCGCCTGCCTGCTTGCGTGCGCATTCCTCTACAGAATCACAGATTGCGTCCACCTGGATTGGAGAGTTGCCTGTGCAAATCACGAAGTATTTGCAGATTGCTCCTTCCACTCCATCGAGATCAACTACAACGATATCTTCACCTTTCTTTTCCTCGATACCGTCAACTATTGCGTCAACTAATTTGTTACTTTGCATTTATTTTATTCTTGTTTTTAATTTTCAAGCAAATATTTTGGGAAATACTGCTTCAATTGGTTATACAAACTTAGTGCCAAAAAACACATAATATCGCTACAAAATTACGACTTTTCGCCATATTATCCACACAAAAATCAAATATTTTACAGTTTTTTCACAAAAAAGTGACCAATTTCTTTGCAGATTCAAAAAAACTATATACCTTTGCACCCGCAATCAAGCAAAATTGGGCTATGGTGTAATGGTAACACTGCAGATTCTGGTCCTGCCTTTCCTGGTTCGAATCCGGGTAGCCCAACACATTAGCGAGTCGATTTTCGGCTCGCTTTTTTGTTGCATTTTCATTGATACTATTTTGTCATCCACAGGGGTCTTTTTCATAACTCTATGGATTACAAACAAAAACTCATAGGAAAACGACCAAAAACTCTATGCTTTTTTGATCGTTTTCCTATGAGTTTTTAGTCGTTTTCCTATGAGTTTTTTGCAACCTTCGTAACCTTCACATTATCAAAGAGTTACAAAAGCACATTTTTCAGCATATTATACTCCAGAAGCACTGATACTATTTTGTCAGAAACTCTGAAGCCAAGCCTTCAATTCAAGTACCATTTCAAGGTGATAAGGGAACGACTGACGGAAGCCAAAACCGTGGCCGCCCTTAGGATAGACGTGGAATGTAGCTGGCACATCGTGCTTGTAGAGTTCCATGTAATAGCTTGCGCCATTTGCAGGGAGCACTGCCTGGTCGTCATCTGCAAGGCAAATGAACGCGCGTGGCGTAACACGAGACACCTGGACATCGCTGCAATACTGTCGTTGCATTCTTCTCGGTGAGCGCTTTCCAAGGAAATTCTCAAGCGAACCTTGATGCGTAAGACCTTCAACCATGGAAATCACAGGATAGAACAATATCTGGAAGTCAGGCTTTGCCTGTCCGCGGCTCTGGGTTGCGATGGTTGAAGCAAGATGTCCACCTGCAGAGAAGCCCATGATACCAACCTGGTTTGTCTTCACGCCCCACTTTGAAGCGTTGGCACGAACAAGTTTCATTGCCGCCTCGGCATCAGAGATTGGCACGAGCGGATTCTGGTGTGGCATGCGATACTTCAACACAACGGCTGTAATGCCCTGACCTTGGAAGAACTCTGCCCAGTCATGGCCTTCGTTCTTCATCGAAAGATGAGAATAGCCGCCACCAGGACAAATCACCACAGCCTTACCGGTGTTGTTATTGGCTGCAGGGAAGTAAACAAATACTTGCGCTGTGTCTCTTGCATCGCCATTACTATTTGGCGCTCCATGAGCCCACAATTCAACTTTTACAGGACCAGAAGCCTTCTGCGAGAAGGCTGCAAGAGTAGAAAAAACAAGGGTTAAAATTAGTAGAAATCGTTTCATGGGTACAAAATTACGAATAAGTTTTGAGTTTTGAGTTTTAAGTTTTAAGATTATTGCACAATAACACTAATTAAACTACATAAATCACTTTTTCTCGTTTCAAGAAGCTTTTTTCTATATATAATAATGTGTAAGACAAAAAATAGTAATACTTTTGCAGCCCGAAAATAGAAAAAACAAAATATGCAAAAGAACTTAGTAATTGTAGAGAGCCCTGCGAAGGCGAAGACTATTGAGCGTTTCCTCGGCGACGACTACAAGGTAATGTCAAGCTACGGACACATCCGCGACTTGAAGAAGAAAGGCATCTCACTCGACGAAAAGACATTGATGCCTGCTTACGAAATCCCAGACGACAAGAAGAAGGTTGTTTCAGAATTGCGCGCAAATGCGAAGAAAGCCGAACAGGTTTGGCTGGCATCCGATGAAGACCGCGAAGGAGAAGCCATCTCATGGCACCTTTGCGAAGTTCTCAAGCTCGATAAGGATAAGACTAAGCGTATCGTTTTCCACGAAATTACAAAGAACGCAATACTTCAGGCTATTGAAACGCCACGAACTCTCGACATGAACCTCGTCAACGCACAGCAGGCTCGCCGTGTGCTTGACCGTCTTGTCGGTTTCAAACTCTCACCAGTTCTTTGGCGCAAGGTTAAGCCTGCGCTCTCTGCTGGTCGTGTACAGAGTGTTGCTGTAAGACTTATAGTTGAACGCGAGCGCGAGGTTGAAGCTTTCAACAGCGAACCATATTTCCGCGTAACTGCTCTCTTTACCCTCAACAACGACAAGAAGACTGTCGTAAAGGCAAATCTTGACCGTCGTTTCTCTACAAAGGAAGAGGCAGAAGCATTCCTTGAGCTCTGCAAGAACGCTGACTTTACAGTTACCGATGTCCAGAAGAAGCCTACAAAGCGTACTCCGGCTCCTCCTTTCACCACATCTACCCTACAGCAGGAAGCTGCTCGCAAGCTTGGCTTCACAGTATCGCAGACAATGCTTATTGCGCAGCACCTCTACGAGCATGGTGAGATCACTTATATGCGTACCGACTCCGTAAACCTCTCTGGACTTTGCATCAATGCAAGCAAGAAGGAGATTACTGAGCAGTATGGCGAGGAATACAGCAAGGTTCGTCAGTATCATACAAGTTCAAAGGGTGCTCAGGAAGCTCACGAAGCCATCCGTCCGACTTACATGGACAAGACTGAAATCGAGGGCAATTCTGCAGAAAAGCGTCTCTATGAGCTTATCCGCAAGCGTACAATAGCTTCTCAGATGGCTGATGCTGAACTGGAAAAGACCACTGCTACAATATCTATCAGCGGAACAGATGCTTGCTTCGTTGCAAACGGCGAGGTAATAGTGTTCGACGGTTTCCTCAAGGTTTACCGCGAAAGCACTGACGATGACGACAACAACAAACAGGAATCTGAGTCAAACATGTTGCCACAAATGATTGCTGGCGATACTCTTTCTCGCAAGGAGATAGTGTCAACACAGTGCTTCTCACAGGGTCCTATCCGCTTCACAGAGGCTTCTCTCGTTCATAAGCTTGAAGAGCTCGGCATCGGTCGTCCTTCTACTTATGCGCCTACAATCTCTACTATCCAGCAGCGTGAATATGTTCATAAGGGCGACAAGCCTGGTTATGAGCGCGAATATGCTGTAATAACCCTCAAGAACGACAAGATTTCAACTGCCACAAAGAAGGAAAAGGCTGGTTCTGAGAAGGGTAAGCTTATGCCTACTGACATCGGAACTATCGTGAACGACTTCCTCATCGACCAGTTCCCAAATATCCTGGACTACAACTTCACAGCAAAGGTTGAGCAGGACTTTGACTCTATCGCCGAAGGAAAAGCTGACTGGCTGAAGTCTATCCAGGAGTTCGACAAGGACTTCGAGAAGGATGTTGACGCTGCAATGGACACTCACAGCGAGCATAAGGTTGGCGAACGCGAACTCGGCATCGATCCAAAGAGCGGCAAACCTGTATATGTAAAGATTGGTCGTTACGGTCCTGTTGTACAGCTTGGTGCTGCTGGCGAGGAGGAAAAGCCTGTATTCGCACAACTTCCAGCAGGTCGCACAATGAGCGACATGACCCTTGAAGATGCTGTCAAGCTCTTCGAATTGCCTAAGGATCTCGGCAAATATGAGGGCAAAACAATTAGCATTGGTACTGGTCGTTTCGGTCCGTATGTGCTTCATAACAAGAAATATACATCTATTCCAAAGGGCACTGACCCAATGTCATTGACCCTTGAGGATGCTATCGCGCTCATTGAAGAGAAGCAGAAGGCTGAAGAGAAGAAGGTTGTAAAGACTTTCACTGAAGATGCCAAGCTTGAAATCCGCACAGGTCGCTACGGAATCTACATTGCCTACGACGGCAAGAACTTCCGTATGCCTAAGGCTATGCAGCAGAAAGCTGAAGCCCTTACTTACGACGAGTGCATGGAAATTGTAAAGAAATAAGACCCTCCCAAAAAGCTTATACACTTCCCTCGCGTTTTTGCGAGGGAAGTTCCACGAAAAATGAAAAGAATAATCCTTATCGGTTACATGGGCGCTGGCAAGACCACCATTGGGCATCAGCTCTCCAAAAAGACGGGCATGATGTTCTATGACCTTGATTGGTACATTGAGTCGCGCCATCGCACCACTGTTTCCGAAATATTTGCGACGAAAGGCGAGGAAGGTTTCCGCCAGATAGAGAAAGCCATGCTTCACGAAGTTGCTGAGTTTGAAGATGTTATCATCTCATGCGGCGGTGGAACTCCTTGTTTCTTCGACAACATTGACTATCTTAACGAACAAGGCGAGACCATCTATCTCAAATGCTCGCCAGAGGTTCTTTTCGAACATCTCAAGATGGGCAAGACAGAGCGTCCGCTTCTCAAGGACAAGACTCCAGAAGAAGTGAAGACTTTCATTGCAGAACAACTCCAATATCGCGAGCAATTCTACAATAAAGCAAAGCACATTGTTGATGTAACCCTCATGGACACATTCGACAAAATCCAGGAATCAGTCAACAAAGTCCTCGCTCTCACAGAAGAATAGTCCCTCTCCTTCCCCACTCCCCTCGCGTCTGCATTTCCCTCACGCTTATGCACTTCCCTCGCACGCTTATGCACTTCCCTCGCATTTTTGCGAGGGCTTCACTCCTCCCCCTCCCTCTCTTTCAAAACTAACCCTTACCTTTATATGAAAAACCTAAGATCTTTTCTCCTTTCGCTCTCAGTATTCCTGAGCGTTACCGCCTCTGCGCAACAGTCATTATGGCCTAAAGCAGCGCCAGAAGCAAAGCCTTTCTCACGCTGGTGGTGGCTTGGCAGTGCCGTTGACGAGAAGAATCTCGATTACCTCCTTGACGAATATGCCAAGGCAGGTCTCGGCGGACTTGAAATAACCCCTATCTACGGCGTTCAAGGCAATGATGCGAACGACATCCCTTTCCTTTCTCCGAAATGGATGCAGATGCTCAATTTCCTGAACAACAAGGGCGACAAGGTTGGTTTGAAGATTGACATGAACACTGGTACGGGCTGGCCTTTCGGCGGTCCTACGGTTAGTATTGAAGACGCGGCAAGCAAGGCAGACTTCGACAAGGACGGCAAACTCATCGTCGGCAAGACAAAGCAGAAGGTAAAGCGTGCTGCTCCTGGTGGCGAAGGCTATGTTCTTGACCACTTCAACAAGCAGGCTGTGGAACGTTATCTTGATCGTTTCACTCAGGCTTTCGCTTCTTCAGGAGCTCGTTATCCTCACAATTTCTTCAACGACTCTTACGAAGTTTATCAAGCTTCATGGACTCCTTCCCTCTTTGACGAGTTCAAGAAGCGTCGCGGCTATGACCTTTCAAAGCATAACGACCTGCTGCGCAAGGTGTTCGACAGCAAGAGTGATGCTGCAAAGGCACTCGCTATCGACGAGAATTCAGACGAAAGTCGCCGTATTATTTCCGACTATCGCCAGACTCTCGGCGAACTTCTCCTTGAGAACTTCACCACTACTTGGACTTCATGGGCTCACGACCACGGCACAGTGACCCGTAATCAGGCTCACGGTTCTCCAGGCAACCTCATTGACATCTACGCTGCCGTTGATATTCCTGAGTGTGAAGGCTTCGGTCTTTCTCAGTTTGGCATCAAGAATCTCCGTCAGGATTCGCTTGTTCGCAAGAACTATTCTGACCTTTCAATGCTGAAATACGCATCTTCTGCAGCTCATATCTCGGGCAAGAACCTCACTTCTTCCGAGTCATTCACTTGGCTTACAGAGCATTTCCGCACTTCTCTCTCACAGTGCAAGCCAGAGATTGACCTCTTCATGACTGCCGGCATCAACCACATGTATTTCCATGGCACTTGCTATTCGCCAAAGGATGACCCATGGCCAGGATGGAAATTCTACGCTTCCGTTGACATGTCGCCTACAAATTCAATATGGCGCGACACTCCAGAGATGTGCAAGTACATCACTCGCTGCCAGTCTTTCATGCAGATGGGACAACCTGACAACGATTTCCTCGTGTACGTACCTATATATGATATGTGGCAGGAGAACGGCGGCGGACTTCTTATGTTCGACATTCATAAGATGGATAAGCTCGCTCCAAAGTTCATTGCTTCAATCAATTCCATCGTGAAGCAGGGTTACGACTGCGACTATATCTCTGACAATTTCATCCGCTCGCTCACTTTCCAGAACGGAATGCTTCGCACTGAAGGCGGCACAGAATACAAGGGACTCGTTGTTCCGGGTGCAAAGCTTATGCCTCACGATGTTCTTGCAAAGCTTCTTGACCTCGCAAAGCAGGGCGCAACAATTGTTTTCCTCGACCAGTTCCCACAGGATGTTCCTGGATATGGCGACCTGAAAGCCCGTCGCAAGGCATTCAAGAAGATTGCCAAGCAACTTCCAAAACACTGTGCATCAGAGCTTTCCGCACTCAATGCTGTACCAGAGGAGATGAAAACCGTTTACGGTCTCTCTGCCATTCGCCGCAAGAATGACACAGGTTACCACTACTTCATCTCTTCTCTTCAAGACAAGGGCGTTAGCGAATGGCTCTCTCTTGGCGTTGATGCAGAGGAAGTTGCGTGGTTCAACCCAATGAACGGCGATGTAAAGAAAGCCATGACTCGCAAGCAGGACGGCAAGACTCAGGTATATATCCACCTTGCTTCCGGCGAATCTTGCATTCTCCAAACCTACAACAACGCTTCTGCAGCGCCTCAAAATCTCCCTGCTGACAAGCTCCTAAAGCCTACAGGAAAGAAGATTATACTTGACAAAGACTGGGCACTTTCATTCCCTTCTCTCAATAAGGACACTCTCATAAACCGCCCTTGCTCATGGACAGAACTCGGCGATGCCCAGCTTGACTCACTCGCAGGCAGCGGCATCTACACAGTAAACATCGACATTGAGCCGGAAATGCTCAAATCAGCGGGCACCACTGTTCCAGAAGCGTCCGCTTCTGGCGCATCAGCACCTCGTTTCATTCTCAATCTTGGTGATGTTCGCGAAAGCGCTCGCGTAACAATAAACGGCAAGAATGTCGGCACACTCTGGGCTGTTCCTTTCGAAATCGACATCACAGACTTCATCAAGTCTGGCTGCAACACTCTTGAAGTGGAAGTAACAAACCTCCCTGCCAACCGCATCGCAGCACTTGACCGCAAGAATATTCCATGGCGAAAGTACAAGGAAATCAACCTCGTTGACCTCAACTACAAGAAAACCGGCTACGCCCATTGGCAGCTTATGGAATCAGGACTCAACTCCGTTCCTTGCATTGAAATCCTTCAATAGCCTCCGTTCCCGAGATCAAGCCACCGTTCCCGAGGCTTTTCCCTCGGGCTAATCCGCCACCGTTCCCGGCGGTTTCGCCGTCGGGCTCCAGCATTCGCTATGACTCAATTCCCAATACCAAGAATTCTAGTATTCTTCTCTCTCGGCATTGCCTTGGCTGACCAGCTGCGTCAGTACGAGGCAATGCCCGTTTATTGTGGGATTGCCCTTATTCTCTCGCTCGTTGCCTTTTTCTTTTTACGCAAAAAGGAAATGGCAGCATCTCTCTCACTTCTCACATCATCCATCTTCCTCGGCGCTTTCGTCATGTCTGTCGATTGGCAAAGCAAGCGCGTTATTCTTCCGCAGGAAAAGGTTACATACGAAGCTATCATCACTTCCCCACCAGTCTTCAAGAACAACAAATACACTTGTGACATCACAACAACCTCATTCACACGCACTTACAAATTAAAAGCCTACATCACAACCGAAGACACGCTCCATATAGGCGACCGCATCTCCTGCACTTCTCGTTGGAACGAACCACGCAATTTCTCAGATTCCCAACATTTCAACTACGCTCTCTACCTAAAGCGCCACGGCTACGCAGCCACCACCTTCATCACTCTCCCAACCACCGTTCCCGAAGTATCTCCCTCAGCCATTACCGCCACCGTTCCAGAGGCTTTTCCCTCGGGCAAATCCGCCACCGTTCCCGAAGCGTCCGCTTCGGCTCCAATATCCCTCTACCCCCTCCTTCTCCGCGAGAAAATTCTCTCTCTTCTCCTCCCTTCGCGCTCTACATCTCCCGAAGACCAATCCTCAGCCATCATCGCCGCAATGCTTCTTGGTGACAAATCCCAACTCTCCCCAGAGACAAAAAACGACTACTCCTCTGCTGGTGTCTCGCATATTCTCGCGCTTTCCGGTCTTCATATCAGCATCTTGCTCAGCATTCTCAGCATCCTCGTCTCACGCCTAAACCGCAAGACGAGCGGCGTCATCCAAATGCTTTTCGTTTGGTCGTTTGCCATCCTTGTCGGAATGCCTATATCCATCCTTCGCGTTTGCATCATGTTCACGCTCCTTATCATAGCGAGAGTATTTGGTCGGTTGTCATACTCGATCAACACTCTCTTCGTGGCAGCCTTCATGATATTGTTATTCTCCCCACAAAGTCTCTTCGATGTTGGTTTCCAACTATCATTCACGGCAGTATTCTTCATCCTTCTTCTTTCAAGATGCTTCATGGCAAGAATAGACTCCAAGACCTTCCGAAAGCACCGCAAGAAGATTTATCTCTTCAATATTCTCCTTGTTTCCTTCGCCGCTCAACTCGGCACACTGCCACTCATCCTATACCATTTCGGGCAGTTTCCCGTCTATTTCCTCTTCACAAACATCTTCATCGGCATCTTTGCCACAGCCATACTCACGCTTGGTGTCATTACAATTGCCGTTTCGTTCATCCCCGTCGTGTTCTCTATTTGCCAGAAAACACTCGTTTTCATCGCATCCACGATGAACAGTTATACTCATTTCATGGCTGCTCTTCCCCACTCCACAATACAAGGTATCTACCTCAACCTACCGCAAGTATTGCTGTCCTACGCACTTATCTTCCTGCTAATTAAGCCTTTTATTCCCAAAAAGTTTGTACATTAGCCTAAAAAATATTAATTTTGCAGCCATGAGAATACTAAAAAGTACTATTTTCCGCGCACTTTGCGCCATTGCCATCGGCTATATGCTCATTGAGTATCCAACAGAGATGCAACACGGATTCATCCAAGCCATTGGAGCCTTGTTCTTTGCATCGGGTGCTATTTCATGGGCTAGTTATCTCTATCAGAAGAAGAATGAAGGCAAGACTGACATCTACGACGAGCAGGGCAACAAGCTCAAGCCTACAACGCCATTCTTCCCTATAGCTGGTACAGGAAGTATCATCCTCGGACTCATCCTCATCATCGTACCAAGCACACTCATGGAGGTTCTGAACATCATCTTCGGAGCCATGATCATGCTCGGCGCTTTCAACCAGTTCCTGAATCTGATGAAGACGCGCCAATACGCGCAAGTGCCTGTGCTCTATTGGATTTTCACATCATTCATGTTCCTCGTTGGACTTATCATCACGCTCAAGCCAGGCTTTATTTCTGAGACGCTCTCATTCTTCATGATACTCTGCGGCTGGTGTTTCATCGCCTACGCCTTCCTTGAAGTGCTCATCAGCGTACAGCTTGCTGTCTTCAAGCACAAGTACAACAAGGAAAACAAGAAGATGCAGCTCCAGAAAGCAGAGCAGGAAAACACAGAACTCCTTGAAAACATCGAGCCAGAAGTCATCGAATAGCAAATATGTTCAAACTAGACAAATCATCACCAAAAGGACTTCTTGCCGTAGAATGGGTAGCACTTGCCTATCTCATCTTCACGGTTGCTCTCATCCTTTTCACATACACATCACACAAAGACCCTATCGGTCTCATTGGCGGACGCGTTCAAGTGCTCGCCATGATGGCTGCGCTTTGGTTCATCCACCGCTGGTTCCCATGCCAGTTTACGGTCACACTGCGCGTTGTTCTTCAGGCAGCGTTGCTATCATGGTGGTATCCTGACACTTACGAACTCAACAAGGTGCTGCCGAATCTTGATCCCACTTTTGCCGCCATCGACCAAAGCATGTTCGGCTATCAGCCAGCACTTCTCTTCCACGAAGCACTTCCAAAGTGGATGTCAGAAGCATTCTATCTCGGCTATTGGTCATACTATCCGATGATTGCGGGCGTTATCGTGTATTATTTCATTTGGCAGCGAGAAGATTTCCTCCGGGCTACCTTCGTCATGCTCACAGCCTTCTTCGCATTCTATGTCATATTCGACCTCATCCCTGTTGCCGGACCTACCTTCTACTACGAGTATGTAGGCCGCTCTGCCATTGAAGAAGGTATCTTCCCTGATGTCGGCGACCATTTCATGAACTCGCAGGCATGTTGGCCAGCACCGGGAAATTCCGACGGATTCTTCTACTCGCTCGTTGAAAGCGCGAAGAATGCAGGCGAACGACCAACGGCAGCTTTCCCTAGCAGCCATGTCGGATGCTCTACTGTAATCCTCATGCTTGCCCTCTACTCAAAGCATTGGAAGATTTCTCTCATCATCATGCCGCTATACATTCTCCTTTGCTTGGCAACAGTCTATATCCAGGCACACTACGCTATCGACGCCATGGTGGGATTCTTCGTCGGCATCTCGTTCTATTTCTTCTTCAATTTCATCTACAAAAGAGTCCAAAACGAGCACCTATAGTATAAAATGAACTATCAGCAACTCATCACCATTCTTCGGAAAAACTACGATGCAGGTGAAGCGCAAGCCATTGCCCGTCTCCTCACAGAAAAGCTTTTCCATCTCAGTTTTGCTGACCTTCTTTGCGGTAGTTCGTTCAGCCTTTCTGACGAAACCATCAGCGCCCTGGAGCAAGGCACGCCTGTGCAGTACATTCTCGGCGCGGAAACTTTCTTCGGTCGCGAGTTTGAAGTTGGCGAAGGCGTCCTCATCCCACGTCCAGAAACAGAAGAACTTTGCCAATGGATTATAAAAAACACTAAACACTTAACACTAAACACTAAATCTTGTTACCAAAAACCTAATTACCCAAAATCAAGTTACCCCGAGGACGGCCAAGCAGCCCCTGTGTCCGAAGCGTCAGCTTTGGTAGAATCCACCCTCCGCATTCTTGACATTGGTACCGGCTCTGGCGCGATCGCCATTACCCTTGCAGCGGAAATCCCTTCAGCACAAGTCTCTGCCATTGACATCTCCGACAAAGCCCTCTCCTACGCTCGTCGCAATGCAGAACGTAATGGCGTAAAAGTCAGTTTGATTCATCAGGACATATTATCCGTCAATAACGACAATAATGTTAATGACGAAAGAAAAGCCCAAAAGTTCAACATCATCGTCTCTAACCCTCCTTACATAATGAACAAGGAGCGAGCTGAGATGTCATCACATGTCCTTGACCACGAGCCGAGCCTTGCCCTCTTCGTTCCCGACGACGATCCGCTTCTTTTCTATCGCGCCATTGCAGACTATGCTCTCTCCCACCTCACTTCTGGCGGCATGCTTTTTTACGAAATAAACCCTTTGTGTGCCAACGAGATGCAGGAAATGCTGGCAAACAAAGGGTTTACTGATATTGAAATACGCTGCGACCAATTCGGCAAGCAGCGAATGATGAAGGCAAAACTTATGCCAATCAAATCATCTGAAGGAATTCGTCTTCGCTAACGATGCGGATACCGAGTTTCTGTGCTTTCTCAAGCTTTGACGGTCCCATATTGCTTCCGGCAAGGATGAAAGATGTCTTCTTGCTGATGGAACCAACATTCTTTCCGCCGTTCTGCTCAATCATAGCCTTATATTCGTCACGACTGTGGTGCTCAAAGACTCCAGAAATCACGATTGATTGTCCTTCAAGCTTTGTTGTCTGTGCAGCTTGCTGCTCTTCAGAGAGTTCAAACTGCAAACCGTAGGAACGAAGACGAGCGATAATCTCCTGATTCTTTTCGTCGGCGAAATAGCGGATGACACATTCTGCAAGCACCTCTCCCACTCCATCAACCTCAGTAAGAGTCTGTAGATCGGCAGCCATAAGGTTGTCTAGAGACTTGAACTTGCGAGCAAGAATCTTTGCCGTCGTCTCACCAATCTGCGAAATGCCGAGGGCGAAAAGTACTCGTTCGAAAGGAACATTGCGACTTTCTGCAATGGCATTGATGATATTCTGCGCCGACTTCTGCTTGCTACCATCTCCGTTAAGATGCTCTACGCGAAGTTCGTATAGGTCGGCTGCATTATGTATGAGTCCGCTGTTGTAATAATGCTCTATGATTTCGCTGCCTAGTCCCATAATGTTCATTGCCTTACGAGCAACGAAATGCTC
>JAKSLI010000043.1 GCA_024401305.1 Bacteroidaceae bacterium
GCAAAGATAATAAATCAGAGAGACACACACAAGACGTCATCGCGGAGACGTTTACATTTAAGAAGCATAAACAACAGCTTTGCGACCTATGAAGCACAGGAATACTAGCCTTAATGCATTGTTTTTTGGCCTTTTAGAGAGGAAAAAAGGGGTGTTTTGGACAGAAATGACTGAGGTCAATACGCGCAAAGGAATATAACTAATTGACTTTCAATACTTTAACTCTACAAACATTTCAATTACAGTTATTACAGTTATTTTTTTGAGGGTACGTTTTTGTCTATTCTACTTACACATTATATATAACTTACTAATTATTAAGTAGTTATAATATATAATAGTAGAATAGAGTCATATCACACATTCAAAAAAAACTAACTGTAATTGTAATAACTGTAATTTCTTACACCCAAGCTATTCGTCTTGCGTTCCAGCGTTCCAGCGTTCCAATTGAAATTTACGGAACCATTCCCTTTCTTATACTATATAACATATTGATATATAGATAGTTATACATAGAGAAAGGAATAAGCGATAACACAAAATACAACTGGAACGCTGGAACGCACCACGGAATGAATCAGGAACTGTCCCCTTGACTCACTATCATAGCCTTGCCCTAAGATGTCTGTCAAGCGTAACTTTTTCTATTAGTCCGTTTGGATATTCAAATGCAAGATTCTTATAGTTGAATACAGGCTTTGCCTTGTGTACTATTCGGTGGTATGATGGCGAGAGAACAATGATGTTCGATGTATCATTATTCATGCTCTCTGTAAAAGGCATAATATGGTGAGCTTCTACACAAGTAACTCCGTATGCTTCGCCAACGAGTTCACCAGTCATCTGGCAACGGTAGTCATAAAGTCGTTTCAATGAGTCTCCAATGGAACGGTCAAGGTGGCGAATACGCTGAATGGTTGTTCGCTCCTTTATTCCCGCTTTTGAATCAAAACGAGGCGTAAATGTCTCAAACTCAAGTTCCGACATTTGCCGAATTTCATTCTTGATTTCAGTCTTCACATTTACCGTTATGCAGTCTGCGACAAATACATTTGGTATATCCGTTGTGCTGAGTGCAAGATATTCTTGTTGGTCTTCTGGCACACGAATAGTCAGTTTGCGACCTACATTCTCCGGCAATGCTTTTATCCGCTCAACATAATTCCACGAAGAACAGAATTTCTCACGCAGCTTTTTTGATATTGGCGAGTTCTCTCCATAGCGTACTTGCACCACATCAGGATGCCCAACGAACTTTGTTTCGTCAAACATCTGATTTTTCAGTAGCGCATCGTACCCCACACCATCAATCATAATCTTGATTTCTCGCGTCTCACCACGCTTGATTTCCCCTCCTGCTGCATGCAACAGAGGATGAAACTCAACAGGAATTGTGAATCCCTGTCTGAGTGTGGAACGGTCTATGGTTTTCTGATAGAGGAACATGTTTCAAATCGCAAATATTAATCATTAACTTCCATCCACTTTTTCACTTGTTCGATGCACCAAGGCAACTGATCACGCACTTGTTGTACCCAAAAGCGCATAACATCCCATCCTTGTCGCATGAGTGCTTGATTGCGCAATTGATCATTATAACAGAGTTCACCAGTCCATGTTTGGTGATACATAGCACCATCCACCTCAATATCAAGTTTCTTGCCATTATGGAATAATGCAAGGTCAAGATAATACTTGTCAACATGATATTGTGCAGTTACAGGAATTCCAGCATCTGATAATGCCTTCTGCAACATATGCTCCCATTCGGATGCTTCGATTGGTGCATCCTCTCCACAACTATATTCTGCAAAATGTTCGAGATAAGTCACACCACAATGCTTGCAGTATGCTTTATCGCCCACGGTCACGAGCAATGCTCTTGCACGTGTTATTGCCACATTAAATAGGTTGCCAGTTGATTTAAGGAATTGCAAACTTTGGGGCTTTGTTCCATCAGAGACGACTGGCGAGAATACAATAACATCACGCTCATCACCTTGAAACTTGTGTACAGTATCAATGAGGATGTTGTTGTGCAATTCCAAGTGATTCCTTAGCTCATCATCTCGTTCCAGCGCTTTGGTTATCATGTCCGCTTGAAGGTGGAATGGTGTAGTCACGCCTATTGACCCGTCAAACTCAAGTTCAATAGCCAATCGGCGAAGGATGCGGATTACACCTTCAGCTTCTTTCAGATTGTATGCACCACCTGTCTCTGGGCGAATGGTTTTGCCTTTCACATCCATCCATTGCATACCTAGAATTGGTTTGCCATTGTTTGGTGATTGCAGTCGGCTGTAATCGGTGGCAATACGCAAAGTATTGTCATAGAACTCCTGATTGGAGAACTGTATAATGTCTAGGAAACTACGGTGGTGGTCACGCAATTGTATGATATTCCCTGCGTCTGCCATGCTCTCAGCAAGGTCATAGATGGATGAACCTCGATACGACCAACGAGCCTCAATGTCATTCGTTTGGATAAGCGAGAGATCGGTTTGTTTGCTGAGTAGGCAGATGTGGTTGAGTTGCTGTTTATCACCAATGACAGCCACACGTTTAGCACGCATCATGAGCGGTACCATAGAAGCGATGTCACATTGACTTGCCTCGTCAATAATCAGCAAATCATAAACAGCTTCCTTGAAAGGCAAGCGTCTGCGAGCACTAAGAGAAGTAATAGCGCTTACAGGTAACATTTCTTTTAGATGGGGCGTATAAGCATCCACGTTGTCGTGCTCTACCATACTGATATAATCGTGCATCGCGCCACGATTCTCGGTCGTGAATGTGCGAGTATGCTGATCAAGCCAATAGTTCCAAGCAATCTTTGCTTTTGCTTGCAACTCAACATGTTCGCCCATCATTGCGGCATCAAGTTGCTCTAGTGGTGCGGAATCTCTCAACCGAATAAGTTGGAAATTATAATCAGCAATTAATCGCAAATCGTCTATCAATGACTTGAACACCGTATCAAAGTGCATCCATTCACGTTCGGACATCTTTTCGCCAACTGCCAATCCTGAATGATATTTTTGCATGAATGCATTCAACACGTTTGCAGCTTCAGAAACGATCTCCACATTGCGCTTTTCCCACTTTGAACGAAACAATTTGTCTCTGATGCTTTGAGGCCCTTCCGCAAGATTATTTCGTCCTTCTACAAAGTTGTCGCGTGCTCCTTGGGTTTCGTTTACCTCTTTATCCGTAAGCACACCTATCAAATCGGCGTACTTGCTTCTCAAAGGACATACCGCCTGCTCTAGTTCGTCAAGTTTGTTTCGTGCATCCATTGTACGACGTTTCTGTACAGCCTTGGCTTCATAGCTAGCATAAACTCGGTTGTAGGCGTCATATGCCGCAGAGGAAGGCACTTCCTTTGCCAGAGCATTTTCCCATTGCTGAACGTACTCTGTTATGCATTGCTTGGCACTCTTCTCGTATCGTAACACTAGAGGCAATTTCTTGTTCAACGCATTTACTCGCTTTACTACCACGTCAACAGCATTGTTATTCTTGCTCGTAAACAAAACATTTTGACCAGCTAGAGCCGCATTGATTATGAGATTAGCCACCACTTGTGTCTTGCCGGTTCCTGGAGGACCTGCAATGAGGGTAACGTCAGCACTAAGAGCAGAACGTACAGCTGCCTTTTGCTCCTCATTGAGCGGTAACACTTCTAGTATTTCCTTATCGTAAGGCTTATTCTTTAAGAACTCCTTATGAATGAACTTCCAAAGGATAGAGTGGCGAATGTCAAGATCACCCATTTCCTCAAGGCGTGCCAATTCGTTGCCAAGCCCTACAGTATATGGAGTAGGTTCTTTTGCAAAGAGAACAGCACGATTCAGTATGCCATCAGCGTCAGTGATCTTCAACGCCCCCTTTCGTAGGTTACTGTAGTCAAGGGTATCTGTCCATTCCCAGTTCGGGCGAATCGTTTGCAGAAGTTTCGTTTTTTCTGCGATGTCTGCAAAGGAAGCTTGTCCTTCTGTAAACCCAAGCTCAATCTCCAGTTCACGCAATTCATAGATGTTCTCCGTCTTGTCGTTGGTAGAATATTTGTCAATGATGTCTTTGTTTATCAGAATTTCATCATCTATGGTGAATCCCATCGGCTTACCATGAGTCCCATCATTATACGTTACATGAATGATGAATATTGGTGAAAGGAAATTATTGGTTTTCAGTATGGGATAACCTATCAGCAATTCCTTCTCCTTGTCATGATTTCCACGCAGGAAAGCACCAATTTCAGGACTTTTCAGAATTTTGTTGCTAATCCATGGCAACTCGATGAAAGAACGTTCATCCTTCATTGATGCCCTCAGCGTTGTGTTGTTCTCCAAAGCCACACAACTGATATAATATTTGCAAAGTCCTTCAAGTGTCATTATGTAATATCGTGTAAATACTTCTCAATCTTAATCTTACAAATTGGTGGTTTCTAATTTTTCCATGTATGATGTGGATTGTTATTATCTTACTTGTCTTTGATGGATATCTCGTTTTCCAACGTATATAGTTCATATCCATCATCATACAGAGAACAAGAATCTAAGATTCTATATTGTGAGCGGATCGCTATCCACTGCCTATGTCTCCAACTTAACGCAATTGGTGCGACTCTATCAATTTTACGCCATAATGAGCCTTGGGCGTATATGTTTATAACGGACAAAAGTCCGTGTTATTGTCATATTTACGCATCGCAGTATAACTCGTACAAACCGACAGCTCCGAGATGCCATAGTTTGGTGTTCTCTTGCTGCAACTGTTGGTAGGTCTTGGAGGCATAGAAGCGTCGCATTGCCTCTGCCATGGTGCAATGTGTCTTGTCTGCTATGATGGCAGCAACGTTGGTAATTTTTCCAGGAAGGAAAAGATGCAAGTTTTGTTGAGTTACTTCGAGTTGCATGTCAGTTCGATTTTACGAGATTCCTTGAATTTGAGGAGTTTCAAAGCCTCTGGAGTATGTAGGAGCAACTGGTCAACAAGGTCATAAACCTTGAGCATTGTAAGAAGTTCCTGCTTGTTCAGAAGACTTCCGTGATATACTTCCATGTTCTTGTTCTTCTTATTTATCCTTTGAATCACTCTGTTGAAGCATTTCCTCAATTTCCTCCATAAGCCATTGGCGACTCTGGGTGTGAAGCACTTCAAAGTTGTCTGACAGATAGGATGCCACACCACTCTCGAAGAACAGATGTGCTACATCTGCACCATCCATTCCTTTTGCTACTTTATACTGTTCTATACAGAAAGCCAGAAAGTATGATTTATCTTGATCTGTCTTTGACATGTTGTACTTTTAATTTGCGGATATTGCTCCGTGGTTATCTTGTTGTAACTAAGACGCAGCAAAGGTAGTGTTTTTTTGTTTAAAGACCAAATAAATGTCAAGTTTTTTGCGTTTTCCCCATTATGTAACCTTGGGCTTTGTCTTTATATATAACGGACGAATCGCCGTTTTTCATGTAATTTTATGTTGTACGCTTACTCATAAAGTTTTATCTTATAAATAGGGCTTACACCCCAGCTATTCGTCTTGGGTTATTGTCCGACAGCACTTGGTTTACTATCTGTGTTATCTGTTCCTTGAGTTCGTTGATGAACTGTCCTGCGTCGTACTTCTGATGCTCTATATCGCGGAGTTTCTTCTCCCAGATACCTGTCAGTTCGCACGACTTGAGAAGCTCTTCCTTTATGAGGCCTATGAGTTCTATGCCTGTTTCCGTAGCCTCTATGCGCTTCTTCTTGCGTACGATATAGTTTCGCTTGAAAAGAGTCTCTATGATGTTGGCACGCGATGACGGACGACCGATGCCATTCTCCTTCATGGCAGCACGGATTTCCTCGTCGTCAACAAACCTACCTGCTGTCTCCATGGCACGCAGGAGTGTGGCTTCCGTGTAGTATGGAGGTGCCTTTGTTTCCTTCTGCGTTAGCGTAGGCACATGCTCTCCGCTTTCGCCTTCCACGAAATTCGGTAGCACTTTCTCCTCGTCATCCTTCTCCTTGCCTTCCTCGTCCTGAGTTTTCGGAGCCTTAGCATAGACAACTCTCCAACCCGGTTCGAGAATCATCTTGCCGGTGGCCTTGAATTCTATTGCCTTGCCGTCGGGAGCACCATCATCCGAAAGGGGCTGTACTTCGCCCAGAACGGTCGTTGTAGCGTACTTGCAAGGTGGATAGAAGATGGATATGAAACGGCGTGCCACGAGGTCATATACGCGCTTTTCCTGTGGCTGGAGATTGGCCCTAGCTGGATTCACACCGGTAGGAATTATGGCGTGGTGGTCGGTAACCTTGGAATTATCGAAAACCTTCTTGCTCTTCGGTAGTTTCTGCAGGTTGAGAGGTGCTACGAGAGGCGCGTATGGAGTTATGCCCGTAAGGATTTGCGGACATTTTGGGTACATATCATCCGTAAGGTATGTGGTATCTACACGCGGATATGTGGTAAGTTTCTTCTCGTAAAGGCTCTGGATAGTGTTGAGAGTCTGCTCGGCGCTCATGCCGAACTTCTTGTTGCAATCTACCTGAAGTGATGTGAGGTCGTAGAGTTTCGGAGGTGCTTCGTTGCCGTTCTTCTTCTCAACCTTGGTTATCGTAAACGGCTTGTCCTTAATGAGTTCAAAGGCTGCTTCGCCTTCTTCCTTGGAATTGAACTTGCCTTTCGTAGCCGTGAAGAGCGTGTCGCGATATAAGGTGGAGAGAACCCAGTAAGGCACTGGTTTGAACTCCTGTATCTCCTTCTGTCGGTTTACGATCAGCGCAAGCGTTGGTGTCTGCACACGACCGATGGAAAGCACCTGTCGGTTCTGTCCGTACTTTATGGTATAGAGGCGCGTAGCATTCATGCCGAGAAGCCAATCACCCACGGCACGCGACAATCCTGCGAAATAGAGCGGCTGATAATCTGCCTGGTCTTTCAAGTTGGCAAAGCCTTCACGGATGGCTTCGTCGGTCATGGAAGAGATCCAGAGGCGCTTGACTGGGCATTTCGCTCCAGCCTTCTGCATAACCCATCGCTGGATGAGTTCTCCCTCCTGTCCGGCGTCACCACAGTTTATGATGCTATCTGCCTGCTGCATAAGCTTTTCCACAATGGCAAACTGCTTCTCAACGCTCTGCTGCGGAATGACCTTGATGCCGAAACGCTGGGGTATCATAGGCAGTTGACCGAGCGACCAATGCTTCCACGCAGGTAGATAGTCGTGCGGTTCCTTCAGGGTACAAAGATGTCCGTATGTCCAAGTCACCTGATAGCCGTTGCCCTCCATATAGCCATCACGTGAAGAGGTGGCTCCAAGTATGCGGGCTATGTCCTTGGCAACGCTTGGTTTCTCTGCTATTGCTACAATCATGTCGGCAAAATTACACATTTATAATAATATATTGGGCATAAAACGGAAAAAATCAAACAATAAATTTGATGAGAGAAAAATATTGATTAATTTTGCACTCGATTAAGAGTACTTGGTAACCTCTAAAAAAACAAGAAAATGAAAGAAAAAGAAATTATTTCTCGCGAAAACGAAGGCCTCCAAAGCTTAGGCAAAAAGACAGAATACCGCATGGACTATGCTCCGGAGGTATTGGAAACATTCTCTAACAAGCACCCGGAAAACGACTACTGGGTGAAGTTCAACTGCCCGGAATTCACATCCCTCTGCCCTATTACCGGTCAGCCGGACTTTGCTGAGATCGTAATCCGATACATCCCTGCCGAGAAGATGGTCGAGAGCAAGTCGCTCAAGCTTTACCTCTTCTCTTTCCGCAACCACGGCGACTTCCATGAAGACTGCGTGAACATCATCATGAAGGACCTCAAGAAGCTCATGGAACCAAAATACATCGAGGTCATAGGTCTCTTTACTCCACGCGGCGGCATCTCCATCCATCCTTTCGCAAACTACGGCATCCCTGGCACCAAATACGAGCGCCTCGCGGAAGAGCGCATGCTGCGCTTCGAATAATGTTCGCAACAAGTTGCGAGGCTAAAGGCTAAAAGCTAAAGGCTAAAGGCTTTATCCAAAATCGTCAAATCATGAAATCGTCAAATCATAAATGAAAAACTCCCTCATAGTTCTCTCCGGCGGCATGGATAGCGTTACCCTACTCCACGAATACGCCTCACAGATAGCCCTTGCCGTAACCTTCGATTACGGCTCAAACCATAATGCCCGCGAGATAGAAATGGCTCGCATCAACTGTCAGGAACTTGGCATAGAGCATATCGTCATTCCGCTTGAGTTCATGGCGCAATACTTCAAATCGTCCCTCCTCTCTGGTGCGGAAGATATCCCTGAAGGCAACTACGACGACGAGAACATGAAATCAACCGTCGTTCCTTTCCGCAACGGTATAATGCTTTCCATCGCATGCGGTTTGGCGGAAAGCCGTGACCTTGATACAGTCATGATAGCCAACCATTTCGGCGACCACGCCATCTATCCTGACTGCCGCAGCGGCTTCGTTGATGCCATGACAAAAGCGATGCAAGAAGGCACATACAATAATATGCGTCTCCTTGCACCATATACAAACATTTCAAAAAGTGAAATCGCGAAAATCGGCAAGCGTCTCGGTCTTGACTATTCAAAGACCTACTCGTGCTACAAAGGCGGCGAAAAGCATTGTGGCAAATGCGGCACTTGCGTAGAGCGAAAGGAAGCCTTCGAACTTGCCGGAATGGAAGATCCTACTGATTACGAGAAATAATAACAATAAAATTGCACAAAAGGGTCAGACCCCTTTGTGCATTTTTTTTGTTGATTTACGACCCGAATTAATCCTCGTAATCCTCTGGTTCGATGCAATCTGGCGAAAGCTGGCGAGAGAACTCCGTATTGAAAGAGATGATGGTCTCTGAACTTGCGAGCTTCAAAGGCTGGAGCTTGTCGTGAATAACCTTCAGCAAAGCGTTGTTGTTGACAGCGTGAATCTTGATGAAAAGGTCATAATTGCCAGTTGTGTAATGGCACTCTACTACTTCCGGGATATTCTTTAATGCAAGAACTGCATCATCGAAATATTCCGGATTTTTCAGATTCAAACCGATAAAGGCTGTAGTCTGAAAGCCCATGTTCTCTGGGTCAAGGATAAACTGCGAACCTCTTATCACGCCCATCTGTGTGAGCTTCTGCACGCGCTGGTGGATAGCGGCACCACTCACATTACATGCTCTTGCGACCTCAAGGAAAGGCACGCGAGCATCGGCTGAGATAAGTTGGAGAATCTTTTTGTCTAATGCGTCTAAATGTTGTTTCATATATAATTATTGTTTTTTCGTTTCAAGGGCACTATAGTTCACTTTGAGAGAACCACATTTGCGGAGTTGGGTCTTCACCTCCGTTATTATGCCCATCTTTGTATTCTTGTCTGCCTTGAACGACACCTGAATTGAAGACTGTTCGTTATCGTTCATCGCAAGTTTGTTTTTATATCCGTTCACCACGGCTGGTATTTCTTCCATTGAAACAAGCGAATTTTCAATCTGCACCTTTCCTTCGGCATCCACATAAACATGAATGATGGAACTTCTGTCCACCATCTTCGTCAGCTTCTGTCCCTCTGGCAACTGATACTTCAGCTTCACATCCACGCTACGCAAATGCGTCACAAGAATGAAGAAGAACAATATCGTGAATATCAGGTCAGGAAGCGCCGCAGTATTCAGGTCAGGCATCGACCGTTTCTTTCGTTGGAACATATCAGTACTTCTCAGCTATTCGCTGCGGATATTTTTTCTTTATTTCACGCTGCTGGTCATCGTTCAGGTTAAGATAATCTGCATGGTAATGCTTTTGGGCATACTCCTCACGCACCTGCCTATAAGCGAGAATCATCTTATTCTGCAAAACAAAATAGTCGTCATAACTCGCCTCATTCGAGATTTCTAGACTAAGTATATGCTTGCTTGGCTGCGGACAAGTCACTATAAAGTCAGCTATTCGCTTCTGCGGATTATCTTCCGCGACATCCGATTCGTTGAAATACGCCTTTCCATCAGCCTTCAGCTGTATGCGCAAGACATTATTCTTGTCAATCTCCGTAATCTTCTCAACCTTCTCCTCATCCATCTTCGGCAGTTGTCGTGGCAATCCCTTGTCCGGATCCATCGAAGTCACCATCAGGAAGAACACGAGCAAGATGAACGAAATATCCGCTGTCGAGGTTGTATTCAGCCCCGGCACCTTACGATTACGTTTTCTATGAAAGTTGAAGTCCAAAAGTTTAAGTCAAGTGAAAAGAGGTTTCAATCTATTACTTATTCGGCGGCAAATTTACACAATTATTAGCAAACGAGCAAATAATGCTAACAGTTTTTGTCCTTTTGCTCTCATAAATTGCGTAATAAAAAAGATTATCTTACTTTTAAATCACAAAAATGACCTATCGTTAACACTTCCCAAGTTTTGGAACATAGCGAAGTTTAATGTTTATGCCCTTGCGAAGTTTCGTGAGGCATCCATTCTGAGGAAGATGAAAAGAAGGATGGTGAAGCCCCAGAGAGAGGAACCACCATAACTGAAGAATGGAAGCGGGATACCGATAACCGGTGTTACGCCAAGCACCATGCCGACATTGATGAACAGATGGAAAATGAATATCGACAGCACGCAGTAGCCATAGATTCGTGAGAACTTGATGTTCTGGCGTTCCGCAAGGTATATCAGACGAAGAATGAGACAGAGGAAAAGCACCAATACTCCTGCACAACCGAAGAAGCCCTGCTCCTCACCTACGGTACAGAAGATGAAGTCCGTGTCATGTTCCGGTACGAAACGAAGCTTTGTCTGCGTACCGTTCAAGAATCCCTTTCCGAAAAGTCCACCGGAACCGATGGCGATAACACTCTGGCGCACATTGTATCCTGCGCCGTTGACATCGTCCTCAAGTCCGAGAAGCACATTGATACGAGTGCGCTGGTGCTCTTGCATCACATGGTTCAACACGAAACTTGCCGAATGATAGAAGAGGAAAGAACTGAGCGTGAAGATTCCGAGAAGGAGATAGGAGCGCAATTGTATGTACAGGAACTTATAGATGAGGAACGCCACCATTCCGATAATAACGATGATCTGGAGAATGGCGATGTTGAACTGCCAAACATAGCAAGAGAGCATCGTGCCACCGATTGAAGAGAAGGCTGCGGCACCAATCATCCAATAGCGTTCAACATTCTGCTTGCGGAAATAAGAGCGATGGAGAGCAATCGTGAACACCTGAATCATCAGGTAAACGACAAACGGTCCGACATAAGTTGGCGTGCCAAACATCAGTTCGTTCTCATATCTGATACCCACAACGAAGTATGCAATGAAAGCTGCGAAGGTCAGCAAGATGGCACCTGGCATTCCTTCACGATAAAACATGAGGAAGAAAGACAGATAGACAAGCGCAGAACCCGTCTCTCGTTGTGCCACGATGAGTGCCATCGGCAACAATACTATTCCGCATGCCTGCCAGAAACTGCGAGAGTCGTTTATGTCGAAATGCCAACCGCTCATGAACTTGGATATTGCCATTGCCGTGGCAAACTTCGCAAACTCGGCAGGCTGGATGTGTATCGGACCTAGCACAATCCACGATCGCGAGCCCTTGATAGTATGCGGATTGAAGATGGTAAGGAACAGCAATATCATGAAGGCTATATAGAGAATATAGGCTATCGTGTCATAGTATTTGTCGTCAAGAAGAAGAATGATCGTACCTATGATGATGCCTGTTCCAATCCAAATAACCTGCATGCCACTTCTCGCAGCAAAACTGAACAACTCAGTTTCGCCGAAATTGTAACTTGCTCCGCAAACGCTGACCCAACCGAAGAACAGCATAGCCAGGTATATGACTATTGTCACCCAGTCAACTGAGCGGAAAATACTTGTATGGCGATGTGGCATTGGCATCTTGTGATTTACAATTTACGGATTTACAATTTCTGATTTACGGATTTTCAAATCGTTATCTGTTCTTATTATCGTAAGCAATTCGCTTATGTTGAAGTGTAGATGCGAGATTCTCATAATTCTCGGAGAGCTTACCCTTGATGTACTGTTCCATCATCACGGAAGCCATCGGAACAGCAAATGTGGCACCGAAACCTCCGTTCTCCACATAAACGGCAATGGCTATCTTCGGATTGTCCATCGGAGCAAAGCCCATGAAGATTGAGTGGTCGTGACCTCGGTTCTGCGCTGTACCGGTCTTTCCGCAGACTGCATAGGCGGCGGTGTTGGCAGAAGAGCAAGTACCGTTGATTACTGCTGCTCGCATTCCTCGGACAATGAGATCGTAAGCCGACCGCTTGGCCTTAGTGTAATGGCGCTCGTAATACATAGGGTCTATCTCGCCGTCTTTCACTTCCTTCACCACATGAGGTACGATGTAATAGCCGCGGTTGGCAATCGTTGCACCGAGATTTGCTATCTGTAGCGGAGTAAGGTTGACTTCACCTTGTCCGATGGATATTGAGACGATGGTAAGTCCGTTCCAGTGTCCCTTGAAAGCTTCGTCATAGAACTCTGCATTCGGAATCAAACCGCGTTTCTCACCTGGAAGGTCAATGCCAAGTTTATAGCCGAATCCCATGCTCACCATGTAGTCGCGCCAGATATTGACCGCTTGTTGCTTTGTGGCATACTTGTCGCGATTGCTTATCATGTTGTATAGTCCCCAACAGAAGTAACCGTTGCAAGAAGTAGCCGTGGCAGGTACAATTGAGAGATATGGGGAGTGGGCGTGGCAACCTACCTTCATGCCCTTATGGCGGAAACCTCCGTTGCAAGGGAAGGTTGTGCCAGAGTTTATAATTCCTTCGGAAAGGAAGGTCAAACCCTGCGAGGTCTTAAATGTGGAACCTGGTGGATACTGACCTTGTATGGTACGATTGAGCAGCGGACGCCATACATTCTTGGAAAGCTTGCTTATGTTCTTGCCTCGCTCTTTTCCCGTAGTGCTTTTCGGATTATAGCTTGGAGCTGAAACCATGGCAAGAACCTCACCTGTAGAAGGTTCAAGGGCAACGATAGCACCAATCTTTCCTTCAAGCAATCGCTCTCCAAGAGCCTGCAGATTCTCATCGATGGAAAGCTTAATGTCCTTGCCAGGAGTAGGTTTTACATCATATTTTCCGTTCTTATAACTGCCCTTTATTCTGCCTCGAGAGTCGCGAAGCATAATCTGAACGCCCTTTTCACCACGCAATTCCTTCTCGTATGAGCGTTCTACACCAGTCTTTCCGATGTAGTCGCCACCCTGATAGTAATCGTCTTCGTGGAGATCTTCGAAAGAAACCTCACCAAGGTCGCCAAGGACATGAGCGCCAACATCCGTATTGTACTGACGGATAGCGCGTTTGCGGATATAGAAGCCTGGGAATTTGTACAGTTTCTCGCGCAGTATGCTGTAATCTCTCTCCGAAAGTTGCGTCATGAAAGTCTGTTGAGTGTAGCGAGAATATGAAGGATTCTTCTCATAATCCTTGATGTCTTCCATTCTCTTGGCATAAGCTTCCTTCGTAATGCCCACAGTCTTGCAGAAATCGAGCGTGTCGATATGATCTTTCTGCTCGTTCATGATAACCATGATATCGTACGAACTCTGGTTATATACAAGAATCTTTCCGTTTCTGTCGGTAATGACACCACGAGCTGGAAACTCTGTTTTCTTAAGGAAAGCATTGCTGTCGGCATTCTTCTGATATTCATCGCTGACCAACTGAAGGGAAAGCAAACGGAAACAATAGATTATCACAATAGCCACAGCTATCGCGCCAACAACATATTGTCTATTTCCGTAATCAAACTTTCTATTCATAATACCAGTAGTCAGTAGATCGTTGCCTGCATAACCTTAATAAAAAAGGTTGCGAACCATGTTATTTCTTCTGGAAGGCAAGAGCCACGGCTGCTATAGTCAGTAAAGTAAGCAGGAAACTTGCGAATATGCTAAGCAGCCACAATCCGAAATGCCAAAATGTGAAATAGTCGATTGTGAAGAATATGATGCAATACAAAGCTGTATAAGTACCTGTGAAATACAGATACTTATCAACGCCCATTAGTCTTATGCTCGGCTCAAAATCGGCAGAGGCATCAACGGAAAGGAATGGTTCGAGAATATAAGGACGCAAGGCAGCTATTGTTGTACAGGAAACCGTCGCAACGCCTGGTGTGTTCTGGAAAGTATCGATAGTTAGTCCGAGGAAGAATCCCCAAAGATACAACTTCCATTTTGCAATGCCTCGTGGAAGTTCGATGAGGAAGTATATATATAATAAAGGTATAGCACAACCGAAAAGCTGCACATAGTTCAGCACCAATGCTTGTACAAGCACCAGTATGGCAAACATTCGTAATCTATGCAAAGTTGTTATGTCCATGCTTTATTATATGATTTCCTGCATAAAGTGAAAACTTCCAGCATCACTTATTGTTGACATTAATGGAATCTTTCGCAGCACGCATGAGATTTATTCGCTCAAGTTGTCGCTTGTTGTCGATGACAAGCACATCACGAAGTCGAGCAAAATCGGTAGTGAGGTCAACAGTCAGTCTGTATGCGAGACCGTCGGAAGAAGAATAAACATGCTTGATCTTTCCGACGATAATGCCTTCTGGGAAAATTGAAGAATAGCCACTTGTCTCGATCCAAGCATTCTCAGTCTCGAATTTCGCGAAACGAGGAATGTCTTCTACCTCGGCTTCGTTAATCTGCTGTCCGTCCCACCTGAGGTTTCCAAAATATTTCTCGCCACGAATCCTTACACTAAGCGAAGAACGCGTGTTGATGAGAGGAACAACGATTGAGTAATGTGCAGACGACATGTAAACAACGCCTACAGGTCCTGTGCCTGATGTCACTGCCATATCTGGCTGAACACCATCGTCAGTACCCTTGTTGATCGTGATGTAATTCTCCGCCTTGTTCACCTCGTTCGTGATAACCTTGGCAGGAATTGTGCGAATGTGGCGTGTCACGCTGTCGTTCATTGCCATCAAGGCAGAGTCCTGACTCGTTCCGTTCTTGTCGAGAAGCGACTGCAGTCTGGCGAGTTCCTGTTCGAGCATGTAGTTTCGCTTTGTGAGAGACTCGTTGTTTTCTGCCTGATGAATGAAAGCCAGCATAGCAGAGTGAATCTCATAGACTTTCCCACTAATGGCGTTTGCCGTAGTGTAATAGACGCTTCCCTGGTAACTGTTGAACCTAAACAACAATACTGCTCCCAGAATTTCAAGGAGCAGTAACAGGAACCAGTGAGCGTTCTTTGTAAGAAAATCTATAAGATTCTTCATCTATGATTTGTTTATCTCATAAGGAATGTGAAGCGGTCAACATTCTTCAATGCGATACCAGCACCGCGAGCCACACTGCGCAATGGATCTTCCGCAATATGGAACGGCATTTGGAACTTGGCTTCGAGACGACGATCGAGACCACGGAGAAGCGCACCACCACCAGTGATCCAGATACCATTGTTCATCAAGTCGGCATAAAGTTCCTGAGGTGTATGCTCAAGAGCGTTGTGTACGGCATTTTCAATGAGGGTGATTGTGCGGTCAAGACAGTGAGCAATCTCCTGATAGCATACAGGCACCTTCATTGGAAGAGCAGTAATCTTGTTAGGACCGTTTACGATATAATCGTCTGGAGCATCGTCGCCAAGGTCTGTAAGTGCAGAACCAACAGCAATCTTGATACGCTCAGCCATACGCTCTGACACTTTCACATTGTGCTGTGAACTCATGTAGTCCTGGATAGCGAATGTGAGTTCGTCGCCAGCTGTACGGATTGAACTGTTTGTTACGATACCACCAAGTGAGATTACGGCAATTTCCGTAGAACCACCACCAATATCGACAATCATGTTGCCTTCAGGAGCTTCCACATCAAGACCGATACCAACGGCAGCAGCCATAGGCTCGAAGATTAGGTAAACATCGCGACCGTCGGCACGCTCGGCAGAGTCGCGTACTGCACGGAGCTCAACTTCAGTAGAACCAGAAGGAACGCCGATAACCATTCTCAATGATGGAGAGAAGAAGTGACGGCCAGAATGAACCATGCCGATAAGACCGCGCATCATCTGCTCACAGGCAGAGAAGTCGGCAATCACACCGTCACGAAGCGGACGGATAACACGGATGTCAGGATTTTCCTTCTCGTACATCAGCTTTGCCTTTGAACCTACGGCACGCATCTTCTCTGTACGCTTGTCAAGAGCTACTACAGAAGGTTCGTCAACAACAATCTTACCATCGCTGTTGATGATGATTGTATTGGCGGTACCAAGGTCCATTGCTATCTCCTGAACGAAAGAGAAGAAACCTGTGCGTCCCTTCTTGCTTCGTGGGTCAAGCAGCTGTTTGAAAGAATTTGAAAGACCTTCTAAAAAACTTGAAGCCATATTCTTTTTTTACTTGTTGAACCAGTTATGAATAGCGGTATCGTAGCTGCTGCTTACGCCGAAAGCACGTGTAGCAAACATCTTGCGCTGTGCCATTGTAGTCTCAGCACCCTGCTCGTTGAGGATGTCAAGAAGTACGCTATATTCAGCCTTGCTTGGCACGATAACAACATCGTTGAAATTCTTTGCACCAGCACGGATGAGAGAGATACCGCCGATATCAATCTTTTCGATGATGTCTGCTTCAGAAGCACCACTTGCTACAGTCTGCTCGAATGGGTAGAGGTCAACGATAACGAGATCGATTTCTGGAATCTCATACTGAGCCATCTGCTCCTTGTCGCCTTCGTTCTCACGACGACCGAGGATACCGCCGAACACCTTTGGGTGAAGGGTCTTAACACGACCACCGAGGATAGATGGATAAGTTGTAACATCTTCTACCTTCTGGCACTCATAACCGAGTCCTTCGATGAATGCCTGAGTACCACCTGTAGAAAGGAATTTAACTCCCTCTTCGTTGAGTTTTTTGAGAAGCTCGTCAAGTCCATCCTTGTGGAAAACTGACACGAGCGCAGTCTTAATCTTCTTGCTGTCTGCCATAATTGAGATATAAGTTTTATTCGTTTATTTTATTCGGTTTGAAAAATCAATTTGCTTCAATCAGATGTTTCCGCTATCGCAAATTTGGGTACAAAGTTAGCAAATCCATCGGAAATTTCCTTCTGCCTCAAAACCTTTTTGATATTTATGTAAAATTTCTTGATTTCTATAACAATAAAATTGCCGCTCTTATCGTTATTTATAATGTTAAACGCAAAAATTGTTGTAACTTTAAAATGATAATCAAGCACTTTTCATATCTCATGTTGATGCTGTTCGCACTACTTTCGTGTGCAGAATCGCTTGAAGAACGCGCCTTTCGCGAAGCACAGGAATTCACGGAAAAGAACTGTCCAGCACCTATCACACGAGAACTTGCCATTGACAGCATGACTTTCAACAAAGACAGCCACACCTTTACCTACTACTACTCAATTTCGCCTAAATGCAACATTGAAGGATTGGATGTAGCAAACACCGAAACCATGCTTCTTCGCGAACTCAAGATACAGACGAACCTGATGCGCTACAAGCAGGCAGGTTATTCTTTCCGCTATATCTATTACTCGCTGAAGGAACCGGAGAAACATCTTATCGATGTAACTTATCACCAGAAGGATTATGCCCAATAAAACCCCTTGCCGGGTTTCATTTTCACACCTAACTCCTTACATTTCATTGATTTAGATTTAAAGCAATTCATTTTTATCAAGAAATCGTTGGATATTTTTATAAAAAATATTTAATTTTGCAGTCCTTTTGCTCAAAATCGAACGATTTCAAGAACGCAAAAGGGATATTGATAACACATTAAATTCATCTATGAGACAACTTAAAATCCAGAAGACCATTACCAACCGTGACAGCGGTATTGATAAGTTCCTTTTCGAAATCAGCCATATTCCAATGCTTTCCATTGAGGAAGAAATTGAACTTGCAGCTGAAATTCGCAAAGGCGGAAGAAGAGCAGAGAAGGCACGCAACAAACTCGTATGCGCCAACCTTCGTTTTGTCGTTTCCGTAGCAAAGCAGTACCAACATCAGGGACTTTCACTCACCGACCTTATCGATGAGGGTAACTTCGGACTCATCAAGGCTGCAGAACTCTTTGATGAGACTCGTGGTTTCAAGTTCATCTCATACGCAGTTTGGTGGATTCGCCAGAGCATCATGCAGGCTATCGCTGAGCAGAGCCGTATCGTTCGCCTCCCTCTCAATCAGGTTGGTTCGCTCAACAAGATCAGCAAGGCAAAGGCTAAGTTCGAGCAAGAGCACATGCGTGAACCTTCTATTGAAGAACTCTCTGCACTTACAGGCCAGGACGAGCGCACTATCGCAAAGGCTCTCAATGCTGACCAGCACCATGTTAGTTTCGACAAGCCTTTCCAGGATGGCGAGGACAACACTCTCCTTGACGTAATGCCTTCAGGACAGGCAGATCGTGCAGACCGCATCGTTGACCAGCAGTCGCTCGAGCACGACATCAGCAGCGTTCTCGACCGCGTTCTCTCTGAGCGCGAAAGTTTCATCATCCGCAAGGCATTCGGTCTCGGCGAGCAGCCAATGGGACTTGAATACATCGGTGAGGAACTTGGTCTTACTCGTGAGCGTGTTCGCCAGATATGTGATAAAGGCATCCGTAAACTCCAGGAAAGCGGTTGCTCACAAATCCTCCAGAAGTACCTTTAGTTCTCATGAAGAAACTCCTCATTCTAATAATTTCCTTCCTGTCAGGTTTTGCGGTTCAAGCTACAGCACAAAGCATGCAAAACTCAAACTACAGCACCATCGGTCGCATCAACTCCGACGGTCGCATTCAGGATGGCAACTATCGAACAATAGGCTACATAAAGTCTGATGGTCGCGTGCAAGATGGAAATTATCGTACTATCGGTTACATCAAGGACGATGGTCGCGTACAAGATGACAGCTATCGCACTATCGGTTACATCAAATCCGATGGCCGTGTACAAGACGGCAGTTATCGCACTATCGGCTACATAAAGTCCGACGGACGCATCCAAGACGGCAACTATCGCACTATCGGCTATGCAAAGGATGTTCCAATGTCAGGCGCAGCAATGTTCTTTTTCTTCATGAAAAGATAACAATCACAAACAGACAATACGGACATAGTACATTATTAATATATAAATAGGTGGCATACCATTTCTCGGTATGCCACCTATTATTTATGTTGATATTAACACACAAGTATCTTAATGCAAAGATCCTTTAATATGGGAATTAGTCAAGACATTCCAACCTTCCCTTGCCCATAGAACCAAGGATGAAAGGGCGATAATGATGAGAAGGTCGAGAGGGCCGTTGGGATGCTCGGCATTGTGGAGCATCGGTTCTACATTGAAGAAGTTATACATGACTTCAGTAATGAGCAACTGACCGAGGACGATAATCGTGACGATTGTCCAGAAGCCTTTGCTCATGGCTAGACTGAAGATGCTCTGACCTGTTGCAAACGAGCGTGCGTTGAACATGTAGAAGAAATGTGTCCAAACGAATATGGAGAACAGCAATGTCTGTTCATACATCGTAACCTCGCCAGCTGTGCCATATTTCACATTGAGGAAATCGGCAACGGAATGGATATCTGCATGCTGGAAAATGAGAAGGAAGGTGAAGAGCAGTAGGAAGAAGAACACACCGACACTTAGTATCTCACTGAGCATAGGACGATTGACGATGAACGAACCGAGTTTCCATTGCTCACGGAAGAAGTCCCAATTGCTCATTTGTTCAGGCTTCTTGCTACCACGCTTTCGAGGCATTTCATCCATGACGGACTTCGACGGCGGTAAAGAAGCCAACGCCATTGCGCCGAAAGTGTCCATGATAAGGTTTATCCAAAGCATCTGCGTAACAGTAAGCGGAGAGTCCGTGCCAACGAAAGCTCCTACAAGAACGATACAACATGCCGTTACATTCACGGTAAGTTGGAAGAGAAGGAAGCGCTGTATGTTCTTATACAAAGAGCGTCCCCACATGACAGCCTTTCCAATGCTAGAGAAAGAGTTGTCGATGATAGTGATGTCCGAAGCCTCCTTTGCAACAGCAGTACCGTCGCCCATGGAAAGTCCGACATGAGCCTGGTTGAGTGCCGGTGAATCGTTTGTGCCATCACCAGTAACAGCCACAACCTGATTGCGCGCCTGAAGGGCTTCTACGAGGCGTTTCTTGTCCATAGGACGAGCACGGGCAATAATCTTCAAGTCAAGAACACGCTCCTGCAGCTCTTCATCGCTCAGTTCTGCGAGTTCTGCACCTGTTATGAGCAATGAATCACGAGAATCAAGTAACGAATCGTCGATCAATCCAATCTGCCTACCAATTTCCATTGCCGTTCCTGGAGTATCACCAGTAACAATCTTCACAGCAATACCTGCATTCAAGCATTCGGCAACAGCTGCTGGCACATCCTCACGAACAGGGTCATTGATTGCCACGACACCGAGGAAGCGATCGTCAGAAGCGAAACCAAGAGTGCGATAAGCTTTCGACTGATACTGACTGAGCAGAGAGTTCAGCGCAGTTTCATCAATATCACTTGAAGCACACATCTTGAACACTATTTCCGGCGCACCTTTAATATATGTGACATTCCCTGATGCCAACTTAACGGTAGTTGCCATGTATTTTTTCTCCGTTGTGAAAGGCACCTCGTCAACGATTTCCGCTTTCTCCTTAAGTTCACGATAATCATATCCTTCGCCGTTTAGCCACAACAGAAGAGCACCCTCAGTAGGATTTCCTACAGGTTTGGGAAGCGACTCAGAGAAATCGAGGGAAGCCGTAGAATTGACAGCTATGCCAAGTGCAAGTTCTGGTGTAAGAGAAGAGAATGACGACTCAGCAACTTGCATCTTGTTTTGTGTCAGAGTACCTGTCTTATCAGTACAAATGACTGTCGTAGCACCCATCGTCTCACACGCATGCATCTTACGGACAAGGTTATTTGTCTTAAGCATGGCACGCATTGAGTAAGCAAGACTGAGGGTAACAGCCATAGGCAAACCTTCCGGAACGGCAACAACAATAAGCGTTACGGCTACCATAATCTTCTGCAGAACATAGGCAACGAAGGTCATATTGAGCGGATTTCCAAGAGCAAACCACCACACGATATGTCCCAACACGATGAGAACTGCGAGAACATAGCTCACTGTCGTCACCCAATGTCCCAGACCATCAAGCTGTTCATTGAGCGGAGTCTTTATGGTATCGTCAATCTGCGACTCTTCGTAAACCTTTCCGAATTCCGTCTTCTCTCCTACCCTATTCACGCGCATCACGCCGTGACCTTCCATGACTTTCGTGCTTCGGAACACCTCGTTTGTAGGATAAGTGGCATTCTTGTCAAAATCATCTTCACAGACAGACTTATGGCAAGCAGGTTCGCCCGTGAGCGACGATTCATCGACCATTAGTGAAGTGGCATCAAGAAGTTCGCCGTCAGCAGGAATCTCGTCGCCAGTGGCAAGGATAACCACATCGCCAACGACAACATCCTTCTTCTCAATCTGCGTGACACTACCGTTCCTTATCACCTTCACAAGTTCCTCGTCGTTCTTCTCATTCAATGCAGAGAAAGCCCTATTTGCCTGAAACTCAAAGTAAAAGGCAAGCATTGTGGCAAGGAAGATGGCGATAATTATGCCAACAGGTTCAAAGAACACATGAGCATCCTGACGCTCTATTCCAAAGAGGCCATTGTACTCAATACAAGAAATGGCAACAGAGAGAACTGCTGCTATCTCAAGAACAAAAATCAGCGGATCGCCATCTTGGTAAGGTTTACCTGCATTTCGTCCCCTGGAACGCTTGAATCTGTGGCCAAGAGGTCCGGAGAATCGAAGCAGCAGATCTTTCCACAGCGGGTCAGACTCAGGTGCAACAAGAGTGTTGCTACCATATTGCTTACGACTTTCTTCTGCCTGTTGGGTTGTTAGTCCTGAATATTTTCGGTTATTGATCATTTATTTTTCTGTATTTTTACATTATAATATTCCATTTCTCCTGAAACTCTTTCTGTCGCATCTTTGCGTTTGCGAGGAAGTCTTTGTATTCGGGAGAATCTGGATTGAATGGCTTATGGTTGAGTGCCTGCTTTATCGGTTGGTATTCAGTGTAGAATTCGTTGGTTTCAGTCGAGAAATATGTTTCACGGAAACGCTCAAAGATGTAATCTACAGCCTGTTCCGACGGATGAATCATGTCTGCTGCATAGAAGCGATAGTCACGAAGTTCGTCAAGTACAATTTCGTATGCAGGGAAGTAGTGAGCTTTGAGTTTTGAGTAATGAGTAATGACATTGTTGACGGCGAGTTGAAGAGTGGCTTTTGAGAGTTGGCTTTCGTGATATCCGTACTTTTTGTAACGGATAGGCGAAACAGTAAAGACGATGTTCACTTCGGGATTGCTCTCAATACATACCTCGCAACATTTCTCCAATACAGCCACACATTCTTCCACACTCATCACCTCCTCTTGGAAGAGTTTCTGTGGGCGTTTCTGGCAGTTGTCAACAATTTCGCCTGTTGCCTTTTCACGATAGACATGATTTGTGCCGAGGGTGACGAACACCCAGTTGAATGTTTTGCCTTCACACTTCATCTTCTCCAATGTATGAAGTACGCTCACGGGATTGTACATCACGCCAAAAGGGTTGACCATGGCACGAAAACCATTGTCAGCAAAGCGTTTCCCGATGTTGTCAGCAAAGCAAGAACCCACGAAGAGAATCGAGTCTTGCGGACAGATCTTAACAGGAGAAGCAGGAATGATTATTGGAGTTGTGAATGTCAATTTTCGATTTCGTTTTTAGTTCTAACTTCTGCTCACAGCCAATCCGGTTGTGCTTAGATTCATTTCCACGAAGCGAGCACGAGCATTTGGAGCATTGTTCTGAAGGATAGTTCGGATACGAGAAGCCGCCTCGGCATCTTTTGCCATCATATAGAGATAGCCACCGCCACCAGCACCCGGCAGCTTGTAACCTGTGCAAAGGTCATCAATAAGATCTGTTATCTGCTTGACGGCAACAGGATTGGTGCCTGAATCTATAGCCTGATTCTGCGTCCATGTCTTGCGAACAAGTTGTCCAACACGGTTATAATCAACACATTGTATCGCCTCATACATATCATGCGCATGTTGCTTCATCTGGCGAAGAATGGCGAGTTGGTCACCTTGGTTCAGGAACATTCTGCGTACAATCTCACCAAGTATGTTCTTTGCTGTACGAGTGATGCCTGTATAATAGAGCAAATGACAAGGCTTGTAATCTGGTTGCGTGTAAATCTCAGAAGGAAGCCAAAGCGTCTTTGGCGACTGATTGAAACCGCGTTCTGTAGTCAGAAGCTTCACGCCTGGAAGTATTCCGCCGTACTGATCCTGCCAACCGCCGCCCGATGTGAGGAGTTGTTCTAGGATGAGAGTGCGAAGTCCCAGTTCGTTCTTGTCCCAATGAAGTCCGCAGAAATCGTTAAGAGCGCCAAGTACAGTAGCTGCAAGCATACTGCTCGTGCCGAGACCGCTACCTGCAGGAATAGCGGAAAGCATTGTAACCTCAATACCACAACCGAAGTCTTCAAGTTGCTGCTTGAGAGAAGCGTACTGCTCATTGCAATACTGCGGAAGGAAACCTGCCAAGGCAAGTGCAGACTTTGGAATGGAGAATGGAGAACCGAGCTTGTTGAACTGGGAAAGTTCCTCGAATGTCTGTACGCGTTCCTCTGCGCCAAGGTCGATGCTTCGAAGAATAATCATCGGTTCTTTGCATGGTTTCACATAAGTTTGCAGTGGCTGCTGACCATTCAGTTCAATGGCAAGATTCACTACGGCACCGCCTTCCATGAGGCAATATGGAGGGGTGTCTGTCCAACCGCCAGCAATATCGATGCGAACAGGAGAACGCCCCCACACAATCTGATCTGAATAAGTGGATCTAGCTGGTGAGACTCTCTTGACATGCAAACTATCCTGACGCAAAAGAGCAAAAGCTTTTTCCTCATCGGCACTCGCATCTTCACCCTTGAATATCTTAACCTGAGCGCGAAACATTGCATCGTGAATTCGTGTAAGCAACGGAGCTGATTCGCTTATAGGTTGAGGTAGCGGAAGGTCGTTCTTGGCGAACTCGCGAGCTGCATGGTCAAGGTCTGACTGATAAAATACGGAATGTTCGTAGTTATCGGCTATGGCTTGCCAGTTATCCTTGCGAAACTCCTTACGGAGATTGTTCAGTCGCACAAGATTTGCCTCGGTAGAAATCCGCTCGGCAGAAAGGAGGCGCTCAAATTTCATGCCATCCACGATACCAAGAAGCTGCTCGTCAATGAAAGGCTTGCTGCTGTCTATCCTTTCAAGCATAGTCTTCAGCACCTTGCCGGCATCTTCCACACTATTGCAAATAGGGAAAAGCGGAGTACTTTGAAGCATGCCTGCAAACTTATCGTAGAAACCGTATGGACGAACAACAAGACCTGTTTCGCCTACAGGCACGATGTCAACACATTGCCCTGGATTGAGCGCAATTTCCCAGTCGTTCTCAGGAACTCCTGTCACAATGTTTTCGGAAGTCAACTGCCACTTGCCATTTATGTGAGAGTTTTCAATCCATATATTTCGATTGGCAGATGTGAACTTGAGCTCATTCTTCGTATTCTGATTGAATATGGAAGGATGAGGTTTGCGAGAGTTGTGGAGTATTTCCTCCTGATTCTTCGTAATATTCTGAATGTCGAGCGTTGAGGAGATTATCTCATGAGAAGTTCCGTAATGATAGAACTCTCCTCCCGGCAATGGGAGTACGGCGACGGAAAGACTTTTCAAGTCTTCGTCGGCAGATGTAGGGTTGGTTCCGAGAGCTGTTCCGAATTCCGAATACATGTCGTATTCTATAATCTCGCCGTTCTTCTTTGACTTCTTGCAAAGCATCTCGACAGCACGGTCAGAAAGAATCCAAATGCCGATGTCCGTGAGATAATAATGGTCAGTGCGCAAGCTGTTGAGTTTCTCAATGGACGGTTTCTGAAGCATACACTCCAGAACATTCGGTGTCTCTCGCTTCATTACGAAAACGCCATGATCCTTTGCTATCTCATTGCTGAGCCATAATCCGTAGCAAACAACATCTGCCTGCGGAATCTGCTGCAGAGGTTTTGTCGCACGAATATACACATCTCCCGAGACAATCATCGTGTTCAACCCTTCAGGCACCTGACCCATTATTTGCTCATATAGAGGCAGTTGAAGGTCAAGAAGGGTTTGCGACAGTTTCTGTCCGCGTTCCCAGCGGAACACAGGTATAGGCGTCAGGATCTTTCCGGAAGGAGCGTACGCTGGCAGACGGCGTGACTGTCCGCCGGCATGCAGTAGGATCTTCTTTTCAGAAGGTTGCCAGCCGGTATGCTCATAGCATTGTTCAAGTAACCATGTAGTACCACCACCAGAACCAAGTTTCCTACCGACAGGGTCGTTCGTACAGTACCATTCCTCGTGTGGGAGTTCTGTTATTTCGTGGAAACAGTTTACAAGATTTGGTGGAAGTGAGAGAAGCTTTTTCATAAAAGTTAGTTATTTGGGGTCAAAGTTACAACTATTCGTCCGATTGAACAAACTTTTGCAACAATATTTTACACAATAACCAACATATTACATTTTTACCGTAAAATTCACGAAAAATACGTTGGACTTTCCGAGTGTGGAATACGTATGGAAAAAGCCGCGATTGAATGTCCAACCGCGGCTGTTATTACATGAAACCTGCTTGTTAGTTTTTGAATGAATGAACGAATGAATGAACGAGATTCACGTATCTGTCTTTTTCCAGGTCTTTTAGCTTTCCTCTTCTCTTATACTGAGAAATAAGATTGTTGGGGTCACTCTTGAATCCGCACGTTTTTGCAGCTTTATGAAATTCTTCCCTTGTGAATTTCTCGCCCAAAATCTCCAGCGGACTCTTGATGCTGACCTCCGAGAAGAACTCTTCCTGTCCAAAGGCTTCGGCGGCTTGCTGGTAGAAGAGGTTCATCTTTACCCACATTGCGTAGTGGAA
>JAKSLI010000044.1 GCA_024401305.1 Bacteroidaceae bacterium
ATTGCAGGGGTGATGTCCACGATTCTTACATTATCTATATAAGGAACTGTGTAGTTGTCGCGGTTGATCACCATGTTGTAGTTGCCTTCTTTCGCAATCTTCTCTATTGTTTGCTGCAGCTTGTCCTTGAGTGGCTCGAGCTTTGCCGCCTCTGTGTTTGCAAGAGTTTCCTGCGATTTTGCCTTGAATGCGAGGTTTTCTTCCAACAATCTCTGCAACTCTGCCTGACGCTTGTTGCGGATAGATGCTGCGAGTCGTGACTGCTGTTCAAGGAAATCCTCGTATTTGTCGTTGAAGTCTGCTTCAGCACGTTTCATCTCTGTGACATACTGCTCTCGCAATGCTTCGATTTCCGCCTTGACTTTGGCGACATCAAACATTGCATTCCAGCATTTCTCGTATGAGAAGACTGCAACGGAAAGAGAAGGCTCTGCCACTGTCTGCTGCGCCACAGTACTTGCTTCCGCAGTGTTGTCTGCGGAAGTGCTTTCCTGAGCCACGGCATACAAAGGCAGAGCCATGAAAAGTGAAAGAATTATTTTCTTCATTACTTGAGTTTATTGATTTCAGCCTTAACCTCTGAAGTCAAGTCCTTGCTGAGAGTCTCGCTAATGTAAGGGATGCCAGCTGCTACGTCCATGATGTAAACATAACCACCAGCCTTGCCAACGTTCTGGATAGCGTTCTGAACCTTAGTGAGGATAGGCTGGAGCTTGTCCTGCTGCATTTTCTGGAGAGCCTGCTGGTTGTCCTGGTAAGTCTGCTGAACCTTCTGATACATTTCGTTGAGTTCCTTCTCCTTAGCTTCCTTCTGAGTAGCGCTCATTGTAGCTGCTGCCTGCTCGTAAGCTGCTGCCTGCTTCTGGATTTCCTGCTGCATAGTCTGGAGTTCGTTCTCATAGATCTTAGCCTGAGACTCGATTTCGCCATTGCCCTTGATGAATTCAGGGAGGCTCTGGATGATAGTCTGTGAGTTAACGTGTCCGAACTTCTGGGCGAATACTGTCATAGGCGCTACGAGGAGCGCAATCATTAAGAGTTTTTTCATTTTATTCTTTTTTGTTTTAGTTATTTATTATTGTACTGAGTAACCAAGCTTTTGGAGCACCTCATTGCTGATGTCGGCTTTTGGCGAAGCGAAGATGATGCCGCTGTTAGATGCACGGTCGAGGATGAGAGAGTATCCACGGAGTTCGGAAATTTCCTTCACTGCTGTGTATATCTCTTCCTGGATAGGAGCCATGAGTGCAGTGCGCTTCTTGTAGAGCTCGCCTTCTGGAGCGAAGTACTTCTTCTTGAGGTCGGCAGCCTGCTTTTCCTTTGCCATGATGGCTTCCTGTTTTGTCTTCTTCTGTTCCTGTGAAAGGAACACTACCTCGTTCTGATAGTTTTTGTACATTGTCTGAGCTTCCGTGTTGATTGCTTCCACTTCAGCCTGCCATTTCTTTGTTACTTGGTTGAGTTGTTCGTTGGCACGTTCGTATGCGTCAATGTGCTTGAGAATGTATTCCATGTCAACGAGAGCGAACTTCTGAGCATTAGCCGTACAAACTGTTGCAAGCAATGCAAAAACTAGCAAATACTTTTTCATTTCTGATATTAAATGTGGTTTGTTGTTCGATTTCTGGGTGCAAAGTTATAACTATTTTCATGATTGGACAAATTATTAAGTTAAAAAATACAAAAAGTCTGTTATAATTTGTTTTCAAGCCAAGAATGTTGAGATATATTAAGACGAGCTACGAAAAGACCTAAACGTCAATACTTTTCAATCAAAAATGCATTAACTTTGCACCCCGAATGCGCACTTTAGGCTTTCCATTGTAGGTCTAAGGTGGCGTTCATGTGTATTATTTAACATTGTCGGGACAGTCCCGATCAATTAAATTTTTTCTAACATGACAGATCCAATAGCAGATTTTCTCACTCGTTTGAGAAATGCGATCCAGGCAAATCACCGTGTTGTTGAGGTGCCTGCGTCAAACTTGAAGAAGGAAATCACAAAGATCCTCTTCGAGAAGGGTTACATCCTGAACTACAAGTTCGTTGAGGATGGTCCACAGGGCTCTATCAAGATTGCTCTTAAGTGGAATCCTGCTACTAAGTCAAACGCTATCAAGTGTTTGAAGCGCGTGTCAACTCCAGGTCTTCGTAAGTACACTGGTTACAAGGACATGCCACGAGTTATTAACGGATTAGGTATTGCTATCTTATCTACATCCAAAGGTGTAATGACAAACAAAGAGGCTGCTGACCTTAAGATCGGTGGTGAAGTTCTTTGCTACGTTTATTAATTGGAGGGTTACATTATGTCAAGAATAGGTAAATTGCCAATTAGTATTCCAGCAGGTGTGACAGTTGCACAGGCTGCTGACGGTGTTGTTACAGTAAAGGGTCCTAAGGGCGAACTTTCACAGAAGGTTGACGCTTCTATCAAGGTTAAGATTGAGGACGCTCAGGTTGTACTTGAAATAGATGAGAACTCTCCAGTAAACGAGAAGCAGAAGCAGGCATTCCATGGTCTCTATCGTTCACTCGTTAACAATATGGTAGTTGGTGTTTCTGCAGGTTACCAGAAGACTCTCGAGCTCGTAGGTGTTGGTTACCGTGTACAGAACACAGGCAACCTTATCGAGTTCACACTCGGTTATACTCACCCTATCTTCATTGAACTTCCAAAGGAAATCAAGGTAGAGACTAAGTCTGAGCGTAACCAGAACCCTATTGTTATGCTTGAGTCTTGCGACAAGCAGTTGCTCGGTCTCGTATGCGCTAAGATTCGTTCATTCCGCAAGCCAGAACCTTACAAGGGTAAGGGTATCCTCTTCAAGGGCGAAGTTATTCGTCGTAAGTCTGGTAAGAGTGCTTCGGCTAAGTAATTCTAATCTTACACATTAATTAAGACAAAAGATTATGACAACAAAGAAAATTGAAAGACGAATCAAGATAAAGTACCGCGTTCGCAAGAACGTATTCGGTACAGCAGAGCGCCCACGTTTGAGCGTTTTCCGCAGCAATAAGCAGATCTATGCACAGGTTATCAACGACGTAGAGGGTAAGACTCTCGTAGCTGCAGCATCTATCGCTCTCGAGGCAATGCCAAAGAAGGAGCAGGCAGCAAAGGTTGGTGAAATGATTGCAGAGAAGGCTATCGCAGCTGGTATTTCACAAGTAGTATTCGACCGTAACGGTTATCTCTATCACGGACGCGTAAAGGAACTCGCTGATGGAGCACGTAAGGGAGGTCTTAAATTCTAAAATCGACTATGGCAACAAATAAAGTTATTGTAAAGAGCGACGTAGAACTCAAGGACAGACTCGTTGCTATCAACCGTGTTACTAAGGTAACAAAGGGTGGTCGTACATTCACTTTCGCTGCTATCGTAGTAGTGGGTGATGGTAATGGTATCATCGGTTGGGGTCTTGGTAAGGCTGGTGAAGTAACAGCAGCTATTGCCAAAGGCGTAGAATCAGCTAAGAAGAATCTTGTTAAGGTACCTGTTATCAAGGGTACTATCCCTCACGACGTAGAGGCTCGCTTCGGTGGTGCTCAGGTATTCATGAAGCCTGCATCTGCCGGTACTGGACTCGTAGCCGGTGGTGCTATGCGTGCTGTACTCGAGAGTGTAGGTGTAACAGACCTTCTCTCTAAGTCAAAGGGCTCTTCTAACCCACACAACCTCGTAAAGGCTACTATCAAGGCTCTTTCTGAGCTTCGTGATGCTCGCGAAATCGCAGAGGCTCGTGGCGTATCTATGTCAAAAGTATTTAACGGCTAATAAGGAGATTTTTCAAAATGGCTACAATTAAGATTAAGCAAATTAAGAGCAAGATTGGTGCTCCAAAAGATCAGAAGGCTACACTTCAGGCTCTCGGTCTTCGCAAGATTTCTCAGGTAGTTGAAAAGGAAGATACTCCGGTAATCCGTGGTATGATCCTCAAGGTTCACCACCTCGTAGAAGTAGTTAAGTAATTCTTAAAAACACAAAATCACAATGAAACTTCATACATTAAAACCTGCAGAAGGTTCTACTCACTCACGCCGTCGTATCGGTCGCGGTCCTGGTTCAGGTCTCGGCGGTACTTCTACTCGTGGTCACAAGGGTGCTAAGGCACGCTCAGGTTACAAGCGTAAGATCGGTTTCGAAGGTGGTCAGATGCCACTCCAGCGCCGTGTTCCTAAGTTCGGTTTCAAGAACATCAACCACAAGGAATACCTCGCAGTTAACCTTTCTACACTTCAGGCTATCGCAGAGGCAAAGAACCTCACAGCAATCACACTTGAAGATCTCAAGGCTGCTGGCGTAGCAAAGGGTTCTGTTCTTGTTAAGATTCTTGGCAATGGCGAACTCAAGGCAAAGCTTGATGTTACTGCTAACGCATTCTCTAAGAGTGCAGAAGAGGCTATCAAGGCTGTTGGCGGTACAGTAACTGTTAAATAATTAGGTAGTTAGAAGCTCATCCCCTAACTCCTTAATAATTACAAAAATGAAAAAATTAATCGAGACACTGAAGAACTGTTGGAAGATTGAGGATTTGCGTACCCGCATCCTTGTCACAATAGCGTTCGTAGCAATTTACCGCTTCGGTTCGTTCGTTGTGCTTCCAGGTATTAATCCAGGCGCATTAGCTAAGTTGCAGGAACAGACTGCAGGCGGTCTGATGTCACTCTTGGATATGTTCTCTGGTGGTGCGTTCTCAAATGCGTCTATCTTCGCATTGGGTATCATGCCATACATCTCAGCGTCTATCGTTATGCAGCTCCTCGCTGTTGCTGTTCCTTATTTCCAGAAGATGCAGCGTGAAGGTGAGAGCGGAAGAAAGAAGATCATGTGGTACACTCGCGTACTCACAGTGTTCATCCTCCTCTTCCAGGCTCCTTCATACCTCATGAACCTTAAGATGACATCAGCTGGTGCTCTCGCATCAGGTCTTGACTGGACAATGTTCATGATTCCTTCAACAATCATCCTTGCTGCTGGTTCTATGTTCATCCTTTGGCTTGGTGAGCGTATTACAGATAAGGGTATCGGTAACGGTATTTCAATGATCATCATGATCGGTATCATTGCTCGTCTGCCACAGGCTTTCATTCAGGAAGTAACTTCTCGCTTCACAGCGATTACAGGTGGTGGTCTTGTAATGTTCATCATTGAGCTCGTAATTCTTTACGCAGTTGTATGCGCAGCAATCATGCTGACACAGGCGGTTCGCCGCGTGCCAGTACAGTATGCAAAGCGTGTAGAGCGTAACGGCCGTCAGACAATGTTGGGCGGTGCTCGTCAGTACATCCCATTGAAGCTTTTCGCAGCAAACGTAATGCCAATCATCTTTGCTCAGGCATTGATGTTCATCCCAATGATGTTCTTGTCATACACAAGCAATCAGGGAAGTTGGTTGTTGCAGAACCTTATGAACCACACAAGCTGGCTTTATAATGTTATCTTCGCTGCACTCATCATTGCGTTCACATATTTCTACACTGCCATCACTTTGAATCCAACTCAGATGGCTGAGGATATGAAGCGCAACAACGGTTTCATCCCAGGTGTTAAGCCAGGTAAGGATACTGCTGACTTCATCGAAGGCGTAATGTCACGTCTTACATTGCCAGGCTCTCTCTTCATTGCATTCATCGCTATCATGCCATCGCTTGCAGGTCTTCTGAATGTTCAGCAGGGCTTCGCACAGTTCTTTGGAGGTACTTCACTCCTTATCCTCGTTGGTGTGGTAATTGATACTCTCCAGCAGATTGAGACACACCTCACTACACGCCACTACGAAGGCCTTCTCAACTCAGGTCATGTTCGTTCACAGCGTGGTGTATCTGCTTATTAATATTCGAAGTAAGCTTCGAGGCAATAGGCTAAAGGCTAAAAGCTAAAGGCACGTTGCTGAAAGCTTCCACGAAAGATAACAATTAAAGGGTTCTGCATTTCAAGAGAGTGCAGAACCTTTTTTATTACTATTAACATCAATGGTGGGTTCCATCATTAACCACCAACACAGAAAATCATGGCTCGTAGTAATTTTGGTTCTAAACTTGGTATAGTGCTGGCAACGGCAGGTTCTGCTGTAGGTTTGGGAAACATTTGGCGTTTTCCAACAATGACAGGTGAGAATGGAGGAGCTGCCTTTATTCTTATCTATGTAGTGTTTGTGTTCCTGCTTGGTATTCCTGGTATGCTTGCTGAGTTTGTCATCGGACGCAATGCTCATACCAATGCACCGAGAGCATTCCGCATCCATGGCGGTAAGACCCCATTTGCCGGCATTGGTTATGTTGGCGTGCTTGGTGGAATGATAGTTTTCGGTTTTTACAGTGTCATCGCGGGATGGTGTATGCATTATCTTTATGCGTCGCTGTTATCCAACATACATGGAACCCCTGATGAGATCGTGAAATATTTCACTAACTTCTCAACCGGAACCTGGGAGCCACTGATGTGGACAGCACTATTTATGCTGATGACTCACCTTGTGGTTTGGGGTGGTGTTAACAAGGGAATAGAGCGATGTGCGAAGACCTTGATGCCTTTGCTTTTCATTGTTCTCATCATCATTGTCGTTGCTTCACTGTGTGTGCCGGACGCTCAGAAGGGTATTGAGTTCTTGTTCAAGCCAGACTTCTCCAAGATTACGCCATCGACAGTACTCGCTGCACTGGGTCAGGCATTCTTTACTCTCAGCCTTGGTGTGGCTTGTCTTGCTACATACGCTTCTTATTTTGATGAGAATGTAAACATGACACGTTCAGCGGTTCAGATAGCTCTTGTTGATACGCTCATTGCAATCCTCGCAGGATTGATGATCTTCCCTGCCGCATTCTCTGTAGGCGTTGAGCCAGACGCTGGTCCGTCGCTCATCTTCATCACATTGCCAAATGTGTTCCAATCGGCATTCTCTTTCTTCCCTGGTGCAAGTTACATCATCTCCGTACTTTTCTACGGACTCCTTGTACTTGCTGCCTTGACATCTACAATATCAATGCACGAGATAGGAACAGCGTTCTTTACGGAGGAAATGAAGCTTTCACGCGGATGGGCTGCTACCATCGTCTCTGTGCTTTGCTTTGTTATTGCAATATTATCTTCACTCTCATTTGGCGTGTTGAGCGATATTCATATAATGGACAAGGGCTTCCTTGACTTCTTTGACTATCTGACAGGACAGATCATTATGCCTGTATGTGCACTCCTTACTTGCGTTCTTGTTGGCTGGTATATGCCGAAGACTACGGTGTATAACGAGCTTACAAACAAGGGAACAGTAACAACAAAGGTGTTCAATCTGATCTTCTTTGCAATCAGATTCATCTGTCCAATAGGAATTGCAATAATCTTCCTGAACTTGTTTGGAATAATCTAGTTTTCCCGGACTTATTTTTTGGCCCGAGGAAAGTTTTCCTTGCTATGGAAGGAAAGGCGCCTTTCGCGAGAAAACAATATTTACTGCGAGAAATAATCGCGGAAATGTTTTGCAGATAGGGAAAATATCTATAACTTTGCAGCATAATGTAAACACTCCAATCATCAATATGTCTGATAAAGTACAGAACACTAATAATATCTCTGAATTACAATCGCCTTTGGACCAGTTGCGTGAGGTGGATGGTGAGGGTAAAGAGTGGTGGAACTCTCGTAAGTTGGCGAGAGCGATGGGCTATGGGAAATACTGGAACTTTGAACGCGTCATAGCAAAAGCACAAGCGTGGACTTCACAAAAGGGCTATACTCTTGCAGAGCATTTCCGTGAGATAACGGAGATGGCAGAACTGGGCAGTGGAGCTGTCAGGGAAGTGACCAGCATGATGCTCTCACGTGCAGCTTGCATGGCAGTAGCGATGAATGCGGACAAGAAAAAGAATATGGTGAAGGTGGCACAGGAGTATTTCAGTGCAAACCTTACCCCTGAACTCATGGCAAAGAGTCTTGAATCTACCGTAATGCTTTACAAAGGAGCAAAGGGCAAGGCGCAGGTTCAGGTGGTTTTTGACACCAATACCTTCTGGCTCTCGCAACAGAGAATGGCAGAGTTGTTTGGAGTAAGCCAACAAGACATCAGCTATCATTTGGCACAGATAAACGATAGTGGCGAAATCCATTTGTCCGATGGCTACAAAAAGTATTTGTATGGTTCGGACAAATGGTCTGGAGAAGCGATGTACAACCTTGACGTGGTCATAGCCGTTGGTTATCGTGTGAACAGTTATGAGGCAACGCAGTTCCGCATTTGGGCAACGCAAGTATTGAAGGAGTATCTTACAAAGGGCTTTGTGCTGGACGATGAACGACTGAAGGGCAAGAATGTTTTCGGTGCAGATTACTTTGATGATTTGCTTGACCGCATACGTGAGATCCGTCTTTCTGAACGGCGTTATTATCAAAAGATCACGGACATCTACAGTGAATGTAGTTCCGATTACGATAAGGAGTCAGAGCAGACCCGTACATTCTTCAAGATTGTGCAAAATACCATGCATTATGCTGTGTCGCAAAAGACTGCTGCTGAAATCATCTACGAGCGTGCAGACGCAGAGCGCCCGCACATGGGGTTGACGACATGGAAGAATGCTCCTGATGGAAGAGTTGTCAAATCGGATGTTACTGTGGCAAAGAATTATCTTAGTGAGCATGAAGTTGATTCATTGAACAGGTTGAGTAGTGCATTCATCGATATCGCGGAGCAACGCGCACAAGACCATATAATAATGACTATGGCGGATTGGACAGTACTCTTGCAACGATACATGGACTTGAATAATCGCCCTTCGCTACCAGATTCGGGAAAAGTTTCTCACGAACAAGCGGTAGAGAAGGCTCTTGCCGAATATGACAAGTTCCGCATCATTCAAGATCGCGAGATTATGTCAGACTTTGACAAGCATCTGAAACTTCTTTTAGGCGATTAGTGAGTCAAGGGACGGTTCTCCAACTCATAAATTCCTTTTTGTAGGAAACATGGCTGGTGGAAAATGTAGCTGTAAGGGATGTATCAAGATGACAGTATCGCACTGAATGTTAGTGCTTTACCGCCATTTTTATGCAAAGTGTGTATTTTGTGTGTATTTTTTTCGTCAATTTTCTTTGTTTGTTTGTAAAATGTTTTCTAATTTTGCATCGACCAAAGAACTTAAACTTCCAATGAACGATTAGGGTTAAATGCTCTGCGCTTGATATATCTCAATAGGGGGGGGTAATTTGTCTCCCTATAAAAAATATAAGGAATTATTTGGCCGTTAGAATGAATTTTTAGTAATTTTGCACAAACTATAACAACATAACAAAATGAAGAAGTTATCTTTTATCTTTTCTTTCCTTTTCGTAGTCGCAATGGCTATGGCGCAGCAGAACCTGCGTGAGGGTTACGTGATAACCCTGCAAGGCGACACTCTGCACGGCATGATAGACTTCCGTACATCCGCGATGAACGCAAAGCGATGCGTGTTCAAGGAGAATGGAGCGACGGAGTTCAAGACTTATCTTCCGGGCGAGATTGACAGCTACCGCTTTCTGCACAACGGTATCTACTATGTGAGCAAGAATGTGCTGAAGGACGACAACAGTCGCGAGATGGTGTTTGCGGAATATGTTATCCGTGGTAACATGAACCTTTATCAGATAGGCTCTACCGAGATGTTGCTCGTCGATGAAGACGGAAACGAAGCTTCTTTTTCCGTAACCAAAGCACGAAGTGCAAAGTCGCAGGACGCTCTCCGCGAAGAGATGGGCGATGTATGGAAGATGCTAAGCAAGAGCGAGAAAGCTGGCAATATGATATGGTCGCTCAACAAGTCTCGCGACAATACGAAGAGGACTGTCATGACTTACATAGACGATGTCTGCACGGACGGTCATTGCGAAGTGTTTGAGTATCGTGCAAAAAACACGCCAGAGGAAGACCGCGCAGTGCACCCATGGGTGAAGGTAGGCTATAAGGCAACCCAATATAAGTTCTATAATGACAAGACCGTTACGGGCTATGCCCCACAGGTGTCGGCGGGTGCAGATATTCATTGGGACAGATTGTTCAAGGGCCTGATGGTCAATGCGGGTCTTACCTTCGAGTCTGCCAAGGCTACGAGTGATAAGGAAAAGTATCTGCGTGTGAAGTTCAACCAGCTGGACTTGATGTTAGGTCCTGGATACCAATTCAAGACTGGTGCACTGAAGACACGAGTGAAGTGTGGTGCCATCTTCAGAGCCTTCTCGCGTAAATTCGCCTATCCATGGGGAGACTATGCTATTCTTGATTGGAAGTTTGATGAGCAATTTGGTTTGTATGCCGGTGCAGGACTGGAAATACCCCTGAAGAAGTTCTCTTTGATTTGTGATCTGGACTATATCTATGACTACAACATACACAGGAAACATTACTATCCAGAAACAACGAAGGTGCTTCAGAATGGTATCTGCCTCTCGGCTGGTGTGAAGTTTTGAAAAACGCGTACAGAAACTTAAAAGAAAACGCCTCAAAAAAACGATTTTTTTGAGGCGTTTTCTTATGGATTACGGCGCAAAGTCCAGCGACTTTGGGGCGTAGGTTTGGTAGGTGATGTAGTTGCCGTCGGCGGTTATTGTGAAGGAAGTGCCGGTGGCTTCGTTGAGTGTGCCTTGCCAGAGTTGTTTGTATGCGTATGGTTGCCAACGGAGATTGTCAGCGGAGATAGCAGTGCAGTTGAGGTTGAAGATGCTGACCTGTTGGCGTGGAAATGAAGAAAAGGTTGTAGTGCCGCTGTTGCATGCCCGGAAAAAGCCGTAGTCGGTGTACATGGAAACATCAATGCCGAAGGTCTCCTTGTAGAAAGAGAGCAGGGAGATGTTGCCGAGGGTATGGTCTTCGCGCTTGCCGGTGGCACCGAGGTAGATGATGCTTGTGGCTCCTTGTGAGATGCAGTAGCGTGTGGCTTTGGTGAGGTCGTTGTATTCCTGCTCGGATTCCGCGTGGATGATGTGCTTGTATCTTTGCTTGAAAGCGGCAGAAAGCGAGTCGCCATCGCCTACGATGGCATCGGGGATGCGACCGTGAGCGATGAGTTTCTCCGCCGCTCCGTCGCAGCAACAGACGAAAGCGGCTTCGGAAAGCAGCTTCAACGGAGTAGGGGAGGTGGGGAAATCGCCGTCGGCAAGAACAATTACATTTTGCATTTATGATGTATGATTTATGGACCCGAAGCTGACGCTTCGGGCACGGGGGCTAATACTGTTTTGGGGCTAAATGATTTATGATTTATGATTTTTGTGCTGCAAGCTTCTTCCATTTGAAGTAGCCGGCAACGGCGATGACTACATAAAGACCATAGAGGAAAGCCTTGAACGGAATGCCTTTGATGATGTACAGATAACAGCAGATGGCATCAACGATGATCCAGAAGAACCATTGCTCGATGTATTTCTTTGCCAATGCCCAAAGGCCTACGAAGCTGAGGGCGTTGGTGAAGGCGTCGAGGACAGGGACGGTGCTGTTGGTGTAGTTGGCAAGGACGTAGTAGGTTATGGCCCAAGCGAAGGCGAAGAAGGCGAAGGCTGGGAAGTAGGTGCGGAGCGGCATGCGGGAGATGCCGAAGGTTGAATCCGAAGCTGACGCTTCGGACACAGGGGCTTCTGTGCCCGCCGGAGAAGCGGCGGGAACGGTGGCTTCAGTGCCTGCTGGAGAAGCGACGGGAACGGTGGCTTCTTTGCCTGCCGGAGAAATGGCTTCTTTGCCGTTTGCCTTGGTCTTGAAGAAGCGCCAGGCAATCCAGCCATAGATGGCTGCTAGCATGTAATAGACTGCCATGGCGGAATCGCCGTAGAGCCCGTATTGCCAATAGAGAATTATGTCAAGGGCAGGCATGATGATGCCTACAAGCCACAGCCAAATGCTTGCCTTATACTCAAGGAGAATATAAACCAAGCCGAGGATGGTTGTGATTATGTCGAGCCCATGGGCCGTTATAAATTCCATCATATACAAAATAGAGAAACCTCATCCAGCCAAGCTAATTACTCCCCCTCCCCATAATCGGGGAGGGGGTAAGGGGGGAGAGGCTTGCTCTTAGAATCTAAGTGTAAGGTTTGCCATTGCTGTGCAGCCTGCAGCTGGGATGTAGCTGTTGTGAGAGAGGCGTTCGCCGGCAGTGTTGTAGTACTGATACCAAACGAAACCGTTGGCTGCGTAGTGGCGGTTGAAGATATTGTTTACGTTAGCGCCAAGAACAATCTGCTTGATACCCTTGCCAATGTTGAATGTGTAGTTGGCAGAGAGGTTTGAAACGCTGTAGCCAGGGAGCTTGCGAGCGTTGCTTTCTGAATTGTCAAGATACATGTCGCTTACGAAACCTGTGTGCCATGTAGCGCGGAATCCCTTGTAGTGAGCGTTGAGGAACCAGTTTGCAATAGCGCTTGGAGAGTAGGCGAGGGTAGTGTTGCTGTAGTGGTTCTCGTAGATCTTGTCGTTCCAATCTGCGTCGTAGCCTTCAACCTTTTCTGTGAAGTCCTTGATCTTGTTGGCAGAAAGAGCGAGGTTGAACTCAGTGTCGAGCCAAGAAAGGAGCTTTGTGCCTGCAACGAGCTCTACGCCAAGACGGTAAGACTTGTCAATGTTTGTAGTGAGAGCCTCGCCGATGTCAGAGAGTTCGCCTGTCTGAACGAACTGGTTCTTGTAGTCCATGTAGTAAAGGTTTGCGCCTACATGCCAAGTGTTAGCCTTGTACTCATAGCCAGCTTCAACATCGAAGAGCTGCTCAGCCTTAGGAGCGCCGTAAGAACCGTTGTCAGTGAAGTTGTTACGCTCTGGCTCGCGGTTGCTCATTGCAACAGAACCATAAACCTTGTGACCTTCGTTGTGGAAGATGAAACCAGCCTTTGGGTTGAAGAAGTTGTAAGTCTCGTCGATGTCGAGCATGTGCTTCTCGTTAGGACCATAGTACTTGTCGTTGTAACCGTCGGTCTTGTAGCTTACGAAACGATACTGGAGATCAGCGAAGACATCAAAAGAAGGAGTGATGTGACCTGTACCCTTGATGTATGCACTTGCGTCGTTCTTTGTAGCATCAGAGTCGTAGTACTGCATCTTGCCGTTAGCAAGATAGTGTGCAGCAGCCTCTTTGTCGGCCATGTAAGTGAGGTAACCGAAGTGGTTGCCCTTGAACTGCTGGAGGTTGATGCCACCGATGATGTCAAGATCCTCAGAAGTGTAGTTCATGCTCCATACAGCACCGTAAGCATCCTGTGTGAGACCCTTCTGGCGAATGAAGTCTGTCTTCTTGAGAGTAGAACCATCAGACTTTTTGAAATTCTCAAGACCATACTTAGAGAACTTGTTGTTGTACTTGAACTCCTTGTAGTAGCCGTAGCCGTGAGTGTAGTGGAGAGAAGCTGTTGTAGAGAGGTTCTCGTTGATGTTCCAAGCAGCAGAAAGGATATTGTGGTTCTGCCAGAAGTTGTCAGTAGCCTTCTGCCAGATGCTTCCGTCGTTGAGCTTGTAAGGAGTGGCAGTGATATGACCAGCATAATCATACTCGATGTTCTCTGCAAGGCAGTTGAACTTGCCATAGCCAGCACGGAAAAGTTGGTTGTAGTTGAAACCGGCAACAGCAGGAACACCGTTATCGTCCCAGAGAACGTTTCCGTCATAGTCACCAGCAATCACACCATTCCAAGCCTGGCCAGTCTTCTCGAAGTTGCCGATGTTCTTGTAACGGATGGTGAAGTTGTCTGCAAGCCATGTGAGACCGCCGTAGTAAGAACCAGAGCGACCAGCAGTGCCGTGGATGTAGCCATCGGTGTTTGTCTCGTGGTAAGCACCATCGAAGATGAAGTGGTCGCCGATAAGACCTGTAGAGAAGCTTGCGCCGGCACGCCATGTGTTGTAAGATCCGTAGCTGCCAGTAACCTCAGCCATAGGAGAGAGGGCTGGAGACTTGCTTGAAAGAGATACGGTACCACCGAAAGCGCCGTCACCATTTGATGAAGTACCCACACCGCGCTGAATCTGTACAGAACCGAGAAGCGAAGCGTAAGAGTTCATGTTTGCCCAGAATACGCACTGGTCTTCTGGAGAATTCAATGGCACACCGTCGAGAGTGACATTGATGCGAGAGTCGCCGGCACCACGGATACGCAAGTAGGAAGTACCAGTGCCGAGACCGTTCTCACCCCAAGCGAGCACACCTGGAGTCTGTGCGAAAAGGAAAGGAAGCTCCTGACCAGTCTTAGAGAAGTCGTTGAGCTGAGTGCGATTGATGTTAGTAACTGCAAAAGGTGCGTTCTGGTTCGCACGAACACCTTTTACTACAACCTCCTGAAGCTGTTCAGCCTTCAGTGAGTCGATCTCATCGTCAGCAAAACACACGGTTTGTGCTCCTGCCAAAGCGAGAGACAATAGAATAAAGAATTTCTTCATTAATTAAATAATAAAGATTCACAGCGCTTCTTTTTACCTATAATTATCCAATAGCGCTGGAAAGGGTTACACGAAAAGGGGGACTTTTCTTTTTCCCTACGCTGGCATTACCCAGATCAGGTTGAGGGTATAATCTCAGACTGCCACATGACAGCCACCCCTTAACAAACTGTTTGTTTGTCGGTGCAAATTTACCACCTTATAATATAATAGAAAAGAAAACGAGGGCTTTTCTTCAGAAAGACTGCAATTTCTTGTTATTCGTTATGGGTATATAAAAACTCAACGGTCCTGACATCACGTCAGGACCGTTGAACAAAAAACTATCAAAAAGGATGTGTGTATATAAATTTATGTGTGTCGAATTGTTTGTTTATTTTTGCACTGCAAAGGTAAAGAGATAAAAAATATTTTTTGTTGCAATACAAAAAAAGAGTGTTTCAATTCACAAAAACCTTCAAAGTGTGTTGCAAAATGCGTAAAATGATGTTGCAAAACGCAAAAAACGCCTATTTTATGTTTCATTTGAAGAGATTAATGTTTTTGAACCATAATCTTTTGTGTGTTTCTTTACGGTTCCTAAAATGCAAAATCGAGGTTCAATCCCATCATGAATGGCTCGCCTTTCTGTGCAAATACCATCGTCTTGCCAGCTGCTGCGCTGGTGAAAGCGAAGGTTGAAGGACGGTAATTGAGGATGTTGCGAGCCCAAAGCGATGCCCGGATGATGCCGAAGTCGGCAGAAGCGCGTGCGCCAAACTCAGTATAGAATGGCTGCGTGAGTGTGTTTTCCTCATCCCAGTAAATCTTTCCGCGACCGTTCATGTTAAGCTGAACAGAGTAGCGGTTCCATGCGTAACCGAGTCCGAGGTTGACTGTGTGTGAAGGAATGTAAGGCACGCACTTGTCTTCAAGGAACTTTGTGTGGGTGTATGAGTAGCTGGCATTCCAAATGAGTCTTGGAGATACGAGCTGTGTGTCGAAGTATGATGGGAGATTTGATGTGTATGTCTTCTTTGAGAGTGAGACAACGCCATCGAGATTCAGTTCGCCACCGCATGAAGTGCTGTTGCCCGCGTTCTTCATCATTCGTCCGTAGCCATATTCCGTAGCCATTACAGAAAGCTGGAGGTCCTGCACCTTGGAGTAGAACACGGCGTAACGCATGTTGAAGAGGCTTGAAGAAGCACTTCCGAACGAGTTCTTGCCACCGAGTTCAAAGTTCCATGACACTTCAGGATCATAGCCGATGCGGTCTTCAACCTCAGCGTATGACTTCTCATCATGCTCGAAAGTGATGTCTCCCTGGCGAAGAGCAGCAAGGTTCTTTTGCATACCGTTCTGGAATTCACCCTGAAGAATGTCGGAGAACATCTGGAAATTATAGCCTCCTGCGCGATAACCCTTTGCAGCAGAGAGGTAGTAATCCTTGTATTTGAGCGTCAACTTTGGCAAAATTTGATGGAAAGTGTTGCCGGATTTGTTCTCGAAAGCAGAGAGGACAGTGCGATCCATCTCCGTACCCATCATATTGATGTTGACATTTGTGATGGATGAAGTGTTGTAACGGAGCTCCTGGCGGTTGAAGTCATAGCGTATGCCGAGCGTTGCAGAGAAGTCGCGAGTGAAGTCGTAGTGGCTTTCGTGGAACACGCCGAGGTTCATCATCGGTGTACGATAGACGCCAGGGTTCGCCATCTTTGTATTGACGATAGTGGCAGCACTCATTGCTGTCATCATTTGTGTAGTCATTGTAGGAGTAAGCTGCTCCTGCATCTGTTGTGCTACAATGGCAGCCTGCTCCGGTGGCATGCCAACAGTAGCCTTGTTTATAGCTTCTGCAACTTGCTTTGCTACCATACCCTTCACCATAGGTGTGAGCATGCCCATCTTGATAGTGTTTGACAGGTTGCTTGTGAATCCCTTGTCGAAATAGACCGGTGAGAATGCAGTGAGCCATTGGTAAGCAAAGTAAAGACCGTTGGAGATGCGCCACTTGTCGGTGATGTCTCCCTTGAGGTTGAGTTCCTCAGTGACAGCCTTTCCGCGCTGATGCTGAGTGAGATGCATGAGTGGACTCGCTGTATAGTCCTGGTCCATCGTCATGTTGTCGTTGAGATACTGGAACGATGTTGTTGACTGCAAGCGCATATTGCCCATGTTGTATATGGCATTGAAGCCCGCATCGAATGTTGTGCGGTAATAGCTGCCGAGGATGTTTGTTGATGGAGATGCTATGCTGTCGCCATAGACATTGCCATCTACAGGATTGACAAGCCCGTAAGCAAAGCCATGCTGACCAACGCGCTGAATGTCGCCGAAGAGCGATAGGTGCAACTTTTCGGATGGATTCCATGCGATATTGACCTTGGCGCCGCCTTCTTCCATGTCGTCAGCACGCTCGTTGAGGAACGAATTGCGCTGGAAACCATTGCTTTTGTGGTAGAACGCCTTGGCAGAAAATGCCATATTGCTGCGAAGGGGTAGGGTATAGCTGCCTTCGAAAGTCTGACCGCCATGGTTTTCCACGCCAACATGAGCTGTGAAGCGAGGCGAACCTTTCTTCACGGCTTCAAGGGGATTCTCCGAGTCGATGATTATAAGTCCACCTTCAGAGTTGAGACCATAGAGCGTGCCTTGAGGACCGCGAAGCACAGCCATCTGGTTGATGTCATAGTAATGACGGTTTATTCCGCTCTTGAAAAGCACGGGAATTCCTTCGTAATAAACGCCAACAGACGGCGAATTGATTCGCGAACCGATGCCACGGATGTACATTGATGATGTGAGACGCGATCCGTACTGCGGTATTTCAAGGCTTGGCACATACTGTCCGAGGTCCTGAAGGTCATGAACATTGTTGTTCTTTATGAAGGCACTGTCAAGGAGAGTGTAGCTTACACCCTGCTTGTCGATGGTCTGAGTAGATTTGGCGATGCCGCTGACAATCACTTCGTCGAGCGTCTTCTCTCTCATTTTGTCCTGCGCAAATGCAGTTAGTGGCAACAAAAGGAAAAGGAATGAATAAAGCGAAAAATTATGTCTCATTATCTAATTTGTTGTGATTTGGAGGTGCAAAGTTACAACAAATTGCCCTAATGGGTATTGTTTTAGGCAAAAAATAGCGTTAATGCTCTCATAAATCACTAATTATTAGTAATTTTGCACGTGAAGTTTAATAAAATATTCAACTTTCGCAAGTTTTTAACTTGCTCTTGTTGAGACTACAAACTACAGAGTACAGGCTACAGGCTGCCATGCGGCATGTAAACTGGTCCTCCGAAAACAAAGCGCAGCCAAAGTCTGTACTCTGTAGCCTGTACCCTGTAGCCTCAAGTTGAGCTTGCGAAACTTGAATGAAATAATATAACTCTGATACAATAAAATGAAAAAGTTTTCAATTCTTTTCATGCTTCTTGCCTGCATTTCGCTTGGAGCATTCGCACAGAAAAAAGTGTCAATTCTTGGCGACTCGTATTCAACCTTCAAGGGTCATATCCAGCCAGATGTGAACGAACCTTGGTATCCGTTCGACTATAAGGACAAGGACGGCAACTATCAGAATGACGTACGCACTGTGGAACAGACATGGTGGCGAGTTTTCCTTGACAACAACAAGGACAAGTATGTGCTGGAGAAGAACAATTCCTACAGCGGTGCTACCATCAGTTGCCACGGCTACAAGGACAAGGATGGCAATCCGGAGGATTATTGCTATCGTTCGTACGCTACACGCTGCGTAAACCTTGGCAATCCTGACATCATTCTTATCTTTGGCGCAACGAACGATAGTTGGGCTGGTGCTGAAGTGGGCGATTACCAGTACGCAAACTTCACGAAGCAGGATTTGTGGTTCTTCCGTCCAGCTCTCGCGCAGTTGCTTCAGACAGTGAGAATGTATTACCCAAAGGCTCGCGTACATTATATATTAAATAGCGAGCTTAGAGAGGAGATCAATGAGTCTATCTACACGCTTTGCGGTCAGTACAATGTTCCTGTAATTACCCTCAAGGACATTGAGAAGCAAATGGGACATCCTTCTGTGAAAGGCATGAAGGCTATTGCCAAGCAAGTGGAAAAGGCTTTGGCTGAGTAATAAAATCCCCTCCTGTCTATTGATATGAACCCCGAAAGTTTTTTGTCTAACTTTCGGGGTTCATATCATGAAGGCAGGAGGGGACTTTGTTTGGTTTGTCTGCAATATTTACTTGTTTGTATTCAGGTACTTTTCGTAGTCAGTCATCGTCTCTTGGGTGACAACAGTGAAGTCGTCAAGGGCAATTGAGAGAGGAGTGCTCGGTTCATTGCAAGTCATCTTAATGTAGATCTTGCTTACCTTGCCAAGGTAGTAGAGTGGGAGCTGAGTCCAGAGATTGTTTGAACCTTGTATATAAACAAACTTCTTAAGTCCATATCCAGTGTAATTGTCCAACTGGAAGAGGCTGAGATTCTTTACGAAATTGAATTTGATTTCGCTTTTGCTGATAAGGTTTCCTTGAGCATCGCAACCCTGAATATAAACAGAGATTGAGTCCTTTTCGTCAAATTTCTTTTCTGTCTCGCTACCGTTGAACACAGAGAGCATTGTGTTTGTGGTAGGCGCAATGAAGATTGAATAAGGATAGAATGGCTGTCCGTCTCTGCGCTGGATGAAAGTCTTCACAGTCTTTGAAGGCTTGTAGAACATGAACTGGTTTGCCTTATTGTTTGAAGCAGAATAGACAGAGAACAGATTCTCGTCACCAGCAGTCTTGATATCATTGTTGTTAGACACAGTGTAGCCTTCGTTGGCTTCATTGTGTGCGTTCTCGAAGACGTAGCCATTTTCTGATTCGTAGCTTTGACCGAGCATAACGCCTACAGCAGCGCCGCTTGTAGGGAGTGAGGCTTTGTCGAAATTGACTGTGGCAAATTGCACGTTGTCAATAGGGTTTTCTTCAGGATCGCCAAGGCAACTTGTGAGGCAGACTGTGAGAACTGCCATCATGAGGATTGTAATTTTCTTCATTTTTTGTCTTTTTTTATTGTTTTTGCGGTGCAAAGTTACGATTTATGAGAGAAATATCAAAAGATATTATGCCAATTAACATATTTTGTCATGATGAACGAATATTTCTCTGTTTTAATGATGTATTTCCTTATATTTTGTGTTGTAGGCTGTTTTGTTTTAGCATATACTATTATTATAAACGGCAAACGGACGATGCTTCACAGCGTCGCCCGTTCTTTATAACCCTTAAAATAAAGAAGTATTTAAACTTCTTAACTCCAGCTTTAGACTGAAGTTTTACGGTCAATGGTGGCAGTATAGGGAATACCACCATTATATCTTTATCTTTTATTTGATTGTAATCTTTTGGGGAAAATCAAGAATGATTATGTCTATCTTGATGTTTTATCGAAAAGGTAAATAGTGAATGGTAATTATGTTAAGCTTAAAAAAGCGCTGCAAAGTTACATAATTATTTTGAAATGAGTAACATATATTGGAGATTATTATAAAAATATTATGAAATAATAGGTTTTATGTTTCTTTTTCAGTAACTTTGCACGCGAATATATGTCTAAACTTACTGACAAGCAAAACCAAATACTATTAACTTTATGAAACAAACTCTACTCAGAAAAGCTGCGGTACTGTCGGTTGCTGCAATGATGTCGGCAGGCAGTTACGCTCAGCTAAATTCCAACCCAGACAAGTTCCTGGGCAGCATCACTACCCGTGGTCAGGTGAACGGTGCTGGCATTGAGTTCGCTACCCTTTGGGACCAGATCACTCCTGAGAACGAGACCAAGTGGTCTTCTGTTCAAGGGGGTGGCCAGAGCAGCTGGAGCTGGGGTGGTGCAGACAATTGTTCCAACTATGCAAAGAACCATCACTTCCCATTCAAGTTCCACTGTCTCCTTTGGGGTGCTCAGTACCCAGGATGGATTGACAAGCTTAACGATTACGACAGATTCATTGCCGTTAGGGACTGGATGGATGCTGCCCAGAAGAGGTATTCTACGGTAGAAATGATTGACGTTGTGAACGAGGCGGTACAGGGCCATCAGGCTAACACTCCTACATGGTACGGACCTCTCGGCGGACAGGGCGAAACAGGTTTCGACTGGATCGTAAAGGCTTTCGACATGGCATACGAGCGTTTCCCTGAAACAATCCTCATCTACAACGACTACAACACATTCCAGTGGAACACTCAGCAGTTCATTGACCTCGTTACAAAGCTTCGTGATGCGGGTGCTCCTATAGATGCTTACGGTTGCCAGAGCCATGACCTTGGAGGTTGCAGCGCAACGACATTGAAGAATTCAATGAACAACATCCAGAACGCATTGAAGATGCCGATGTATATCACGGAGTATGACATCGGTACCACTAGCGATGCCAACCAGTTGAGAGACTACAAGGCACAGATTCCTTTGCTTTGGGAGGCAGACTATTGCGCAGGCGTTACCCTTTGGGGCTATTGCTATGGTGCTACTTGGACTAACGACGGTAAGGATGACAACGGCAATCCTATCAACTCAGGTCATTCCGGCATCATCAAGGATGGTGTTGACCGCCCAGCCATGACATGGCTTCGCGAGTACATGGCTTCTGACAAGGCGAAGAATGCGAAGAGTCCATATCCAGGCATGAAGAAGCCTATCTCATTCTATATCCGTCCACACTTCTACAAGGCTCCTGTCAATGAGCCTAACGAGATTACCATCACTGCAAGAATGCACAATGGCGCTAAGGTGGAGAAGGTTGAACTCTATGCTGACAGCAAGCTTGTTGCTACCGTTACTGAACCTACTGATGCAAAGAAGGGTACTTACACTTGCTATGTTACTCCTACAAGCACCTCTAGCAAGGTGAACCTCAAGGCTATCGCTTACACTGACGACGGCAAGACATACGAGCGTATCGGTGGTTTCTATGGCAACCCATGGCCACGCAAACCATACGGTGGTGAGGCTCTTGAGCTCCCTGGCATTCTTGAAGCAGAGAACTTCAACATGGGAGGCAAGAACATCAGCTACTACACAAGCAGCGGTTCTAAGAGTACTGCCGTTTATCGCGATGACCAGGAGAACGTGATGATTGCTACAACTGACGGCGGTTACTATGTGAACGCTGCTTCTCAGGGCGACTGGTTCGACTATACAATAAAGGTGAACAAAACCGGAAGCATGCGCTACGAGGTAATCGTAGGTTCTATGGAAGAAGGTGCTGCAATCTCTCTTTATCTCTATAACAGCAAGGGCGATATGGTAAAGCAGTTGGATCTCGAAGTTCCAAAGACTGGTAGAAAGACATTCACTACTCTCTCCGGTTCGCTCACTCGATTCACTTCTACAGGCGAATACAAGCTTCGCATACAGTTCTCTAAGGGCAAGTCTTTCGTGGACAAGGTCTTGATTGGTTCTAAGACTGATCTTGAGGCTATGGGCATTGAGGACATCAACGCTCCAGAGAATAACTGCGACTTCATGGTTTATTCAGTTGCAGGTGCACAGGTAGGCAAGATCTCTGCAGCAGACAATGAAGACGCTATCCGTCAGATTCGTGAACTCACAAATGCTAACGGTGTGTTTGTAATCAAGAACACCGCAAATGGCGAGGCGAAGAAGGTGATGGTGAAGTGACCCCCTAGCCCCCGAAGGGGGAACTTTTAATAGATTTTACAGCTGTAAAATTAGGAGGATACAAAGCAAGACAAATATAGTAGGGCGAGGATTTCCGACCGCCAATTATGCAAATTCCATGCATAACGGCTCGGAAATCCTCGCCCTACTTTTGTTGCTTAGAACTCGTCCCACTTTTTGTCGCTCAGGACTCCTCCCCTGTGGGGAGGTTGGGAGGGGTCTTGAGGTTGGGAGGGGTCGTTATTTCACGATTTTCTCAGTAGCTGTTGTACCGTCTGCGAATGTGCGCTTAATGATGTATGCGCCGTTTGTTGGCTCTTCGCAACGGATGCCAGAGAGATTATAGAATTCTTCTTTTACAACATTTTCGCTGCTCTGTGCTGGAGAGATGGCTGTGATGTCATCCTCGAAGAACTGCCACTCATCAAAATAAGTGCTTGTACTAGACACTTCAGAGCAAACGAAATAGAGGTAACCTGCACTCTTGATTGGTTCTGTGAGTGTTGCAGAGAACTCTTCAAGACGGCGAACAGAGTTGAACTCGATTGTCGCTATCGGCTCAGGATTTATTGTTTTGCCATCGCCTAAGTGAACCTCAAGCTTACCCTTACCGCGAAGCTTTGCCTTGAACGACTTCACATAAACATCAGATGTTACACTGCGTACGCCAACCCAGCTGCCTGCCTTCTGGAAGTGGACAGCTACAACATCGTCATTGTAGAAGAAGCCTGTACCTTCAGAATTGTTGTACATTGTCTCTGCTTGCTGCTTGTCGGTAAGCTTCATGCGGTTGTTTCTGATGAGTGAACCTCCATTAGACATTGAGATCTCACTGATCTTGCTTGTAGCTTCATTAACCTCAATCAGATTCACCTGAATATTGCGGTAGCCTCCCTTTGCATCAGAAGAAGGCTTGAGACTGCCTTCCGTGTTGTGGCAATGGTAGAAGAGGTAGTAGTTGTTCAGGAACTTCTGCAAGTGTGTGTGGTTGTTGCCGCCAGGATAACCGAAGTTGCTTGGGTTCTTGCCGTACATGCCAACATACTGCCATGAGTCAGCGTTGAGCGGATCTGTGCTTACCATGTAGCACATCTGCGCAGTACCAGGAGCTGCAGGCTTTGCCTTGCTGTGGTCGTAATAGTTGAACTCGCCCCACTTTGAACGGTCGCCACTCCAGTCTGAGCAGTAAGTATAGACGAACTTGCCACCGATGATGTTGAGTTCGCTAGCCTCAAAATGGTAAGGAGCAGGGAGAATGGTGATGTTCTCTGGCGCAATGGAAATCATGTCAGGGTTGAGTTTGGCGATACGAGTGTTCATATCGAGCATTTCGTTTGCGCCCTTTGCAACATTGTTCTGATGGATACCGCCACCGCCGCCCCATGCAATCCAACCGGTGCCGTCCTTGTCAACAACAACTCCCGGGTCAAAAAGCCATGTGATGTCGCCCATTCCCTTCATTCCCCAAGGAATCATTGCCTTGCCGAGAGGGTCTTTCCAAGGACCGGTAGGGGAGGTGGAAGTAAGTACGCCGATACCGCTTGCGCCGTTGGCGAAGTAGAGATAGAAGTGAGTCTGTCCGTCTGCCTCCTCGCGACTACAGATAGAAGGAGCCCAAGAGCAGCCTGTCCATTTGGCAATCTGCTTAACCTGAATAGGCTGGTGCCATGTCCAGTTCACAAGGTCAGCAGAAGACATGCAGACGAGGGAATTTATCTTTCCATAGTCATTGCCCACACCGCCTTGTGCCTCTGTCTTGAAGCCTGTGCCTTCATCAAACTGCTGCTGGTCGTTTGTTCCATAGACATATACGCGACCATTATACTCAACAGCTGTAGGGTCAGCACAGAACTGCCAAGCGCTTAGTGGGTTCGCATTGTTGAGAGCCTTTGGAGACTTGAGGAAAGTCTGTGCGAATGAGGCAGATGAGAGGAATGAGGCTAATAGTAATGTGTAAAATTTCATGTTGTTTGAATTTAAACGGGCGACTCTTATAGGAGCCGCCCGTCTTTTTTATTGTTTGAGATCGAGTGATCTCTTTAGTTCTTTATCAACTAGGTTGATTACTTAACGATGAACTTAACGCCGTTCTTGATAGCGATACCCTTGTATTCCTTAGATACGCGCTGACCAGCGAGGTTGTACATTGCGTTAGTAGTAACCTTTACTGTTGCATTCTTAATTGCATCTGGTTCGTCGAGACGAGCAGGGAATGCTGCAGTGTTAGCACCAATCTTCTTCTGGAAGTTATCATCGCTAGGGTTTACCATATCGATGAGAGAGTGAGTCTTCTCAGCGTTACAGAAGATGATGTTCTTGATGTGGAACTCGTTAGCTGCCTTAGCGTTAGAGAGGTTGAATGTCCAAGAGTTCTGCTTGCCTGCAGTTGCAGCAGGAATCTTCACTGTCTTCTCGAAGTGCTGCCATTCAGTTGTGAACTCAATGTTTCCAAGACCTTCCCAGTGGAGGTAACCACCAGCGTTCTCAGAGTTCTGAGTACCTACAGTAGCAGGAGCTGTTGCCATATAGTCGAATGAAATGAATACTTCTTCGTCAACTTCAAGAGCACGCTTACCAATGAGGAAGAACTGGTTGTCCCAAGGCTGTCCTTCGCCGATACCTTCTTCACCATCCTGTGGCTCGCCTGTTACATTACCGTCTGCGTCCTTCTTGCTAGGCATCCAGTCGCGCTCAACAGTCTTGATTACGAACTCTGCTGGGTTAGGAACGATCTCCTCATCTGGCTCAATGATAACTTCTTCACCTTCAACCTGCTCGAATGCCATTACACCATTCTCAGTGTCAACATATACATTCCAAACACCTGCGCCAGGGAGAGTAATTGTTGCGTTTGATGCTTCTTCGTAGTTGACCCATTCATCACCATTAACAAGTGGAAGGATAGTACCCTTAGTCTTGAGAGTGTTAGCCTTGAACTGACGGTCGTTACCACGAACTGTAGAAATCATGAGTTCCTTAACCCAAGAATCCTCCTTGCCAGCAGTACCTACAGTAGCAGCCATAGCTTCCATATCCTCGTCGTAAACGAACTCGATAGCGTTGTCGAAGTCCATGTCAAGAGCCTTCTCCTTGTTACCAGCAGCAACGAAGAGTCCATGATCGAGAACCATTTCGCCCCAAGAGATGTCATCAATGTAGAAGTCAACAGGAGTCTTTACTTTAGGGTTGAGGTTGAATGCGATTGACCACATACCATTACCATCAGAAGGAACCGTAAATACCTGCTCGAACTCCTGCCATTCTGTAGTGAAGTTTACGTCACCAACACCTACCCAGTGGAGGTAGTCAGAAGGCTTCTGCTTGTGCAACTGAGTGTTAGTTGTAACTGGCTCAGATGCCTTGTACTTGAACATGATACGGAACTGCTCACCAGTCTTCCATGCACGTGGAGACTGAAGCCAAATCTGGTTGTCCCAAGCAGCTGCATCGCCTTCAGTGTCGGCAGTAGTAGCGCGGCAGATGAATGCGTGGTTACCATTAGCCTCTTCGATAATCTCAGGTAGGTGTGGGTTGTGCTCGTTTACACCCTTTTCCTTAGTCCAGAAGCAAACCTTCATGTTGTTCTCCATGTCGTCGAAAGCAACGTCTGCGAGACCAAGAGATTCCCAAGTCTTCTCTGCATCACCGTTTTCAAGGAGTTCTTTCCACTGAATTTGAGAAGGAGCCTTACCCTCGTGAGTGATTCTGAGGTAAGCGATATCCCAATCACCAACCCAGTCACCACACTGCATGAGGATGTTACCATTAGCCTCTGTACACTCGTAGTCAACTGTACCTTCTACCCA
>JAKSLI010000045.1 GCA_024401305.1 Bacteroidaceae bacterium
TCCTTAGCAGCCTCACAAGCAGAACCCATGAGGATGATTACGTTCTCTGCGTCCTGAGCTCCGTAGTAGTTGAAACAGTGGTACTCGCGACCAGTGATCTCAGAGATCTTCTGGCAGTACTTCTCAACTACGTCTGGGATAGCGTCATAGTATGTGTTGCAAGCCTCACGGTGAGTGAAGAACTCGTTAGGGTTCTCAGCAGTACCGCGTGTTACAGGGCGCTCTGGAGTAAGTGCACGGTTACGGAAGTCCTCAACATACTCCATTGGAGTGATAGCCTTGATGTCTTCCATATCCATAACCTCTACCTTATGATACTCGTGAGAAGTACGGAAACCGTCGAAGAAGTTCACGAAAGGAACCTTTGTCTCGAGAGTAGCGAGGTGAGGAACAGCTGTAAGGTCCATAACCTCCTGTACTGATGAAGAAGCGAACATAGCGAAACCTGTCTGACGACAAGCCATTACGTCCTGATGGTCACCGAAGATACAGAGAGAGTGTGAAGCCAATGTACGAGCAGAAACATTGAATACACATGGGAGGAGCTCACCAGCGATCTTGTACATGTTAGGGATCATGAGGAGAAGACCCTGAGAAGCTGTGTAAGTAGTTGTCAATGCACCAGCCTGGAGAGAACCGTGAACTGCACCAGCAGCACCACCTTCAGACTGCATTTCCTGAACGAGAACTTTCTGTCCCCACATGTTGACACGGCCGCGTGCAGCCCAGTCATCAGTGTGCTCCGCCATTGGAGATGATGGGGTGATAGGGTAGATAGCAGCTACTTCTGTGAACATATAGCTCACGTGAGCAGCAGCCTCGTTACCATCACAAGTGATAAACTTTTTTTCTTTAGCCATTTTAAATTTAAATTTATAATGTTTGTAGTTTAGTTATGTATCAACATATTTCCTACATTATTATATAATAATATGGGAAATGCCTTGTTTTCTTTTTTTTAATAGAGGAATCCAAGCAGCCAAATTGGCACTTGATTACCGGCGCCTACCTCCGAATTGTATCGGAAATAAACGGTATTAGCATCCATCCTTGTCTTTGTTATCCTCTTTGAGTCGATTACTCTTGAACGAATCTCTCCGTCAATAATCAGATGCTTGTCGTGAGCAGGTTGCGACACCTTGTGGTCTTTCCACAGAGAGTTTATCGCGAAGGTTTCCATAACATCCTGCATCTCTACATTGATAGGGTAGATGGCATACAGGAGGTTAGAGTTATGGAGCGTAATCTTGGTTGGCTTCTTAGGGTGAACTTCGCCTACAGGATGAAGGATATTGATAAGTCGTGCATCTGCAAGGTTCTTGATGTAGTTCATGACCGTAGCACGTGATGTGTCAACATCCAATGCGAGCTTGCTTACATTAGGAGCCTTACCAGCATTTGTCGCAATATCATAGAACAATCGCTTGATGCGAGTGAGATATTTGAGCTCTATCTGCTTGATGACAAGAATATCCACCTCAATCATCATGCTCATTGTCTTGAGGAGCATCTCTGAATAGTTTCGCTTCTCAAGGAAGAACGGATAGAATCCGTGGTGGAGATAGTTCTTGAAATGAGCAGAAGGTGAGACCTTCATGAGTATCTGGCGAACGATGAGCTCGTGGTTCTCGATGATCTCGTCGAGCGTGTAGGTCGGGAAAGTCTCTCCTGTCTGGATTGTGAGGTATTCGCGGAATGAGAGTCCACGAAGGTTGTAGCTCTTCACAATGCCACCGATCTCAGGGTTTTCCTCCTTCAAGCGCATCACGCTGGAACCTGTGAATACAATCTGCAGGTCGTGATGCAAATCGTAGCACTGACGAAGTTGTCGGCTCCAATCAGGCATTTTGAACACTTGGTCTATAAGCAGCACCTGTCCGCCATTCTCAACGAATCTGCTTGCAAACTCAACAAGACTATGACCTTGGAAATAGAAATTGTTGAGATTTACATAGAGACAGTGGCGATTTGACGGGCCATAGTTGTCCTTTGCATATTGGAGCAGGAAAGTTGTCTTGCCGACACCTCTTGTTCCCTTGATGCCGATAAGACGCGCTGACCAGTCTATCTCATCCATAAGATAGCGGCGGAATGGCGCATTTACATGCTCTACCAAATATTTATGTGTCCTATAGAATGCTTCCATTATCAAAAATCTCTGCAAAATTAGAAAAAAAAATCAAAATTGCAAACTATAGATTACAAATTTTCAAAATTATGCGAAAAAATTTGATTTTATGCTAATACTTAACAAAAGATTATTAACTTTGCAACGATTAATATCAAGATAACATACAATTATTGAATTGAGTATTCCATGAAACTACACCTCTTCAATCCGGAACACGAAATAGCCTTGGCCATGAACAAAGCCAGGTTCACTCCGTCGCATAATGTTACAAAAATGCGACGCGAATTGGCGTTTCTGCCTCTTTTGTGGGCAGAACCTGGAGATATTGTGCTTGTCGAGGACTCCGAGTATGCATATAAGGCAGCCGACAGATTCAAGCCATATATTAATAAAGGTGTAACCATCATGGGTTACAACCGTCTTCGTGCAGTCATCAAGCAGAAGGTTTCCCACAAATGTTTCGACCTTGAAGCTGCTCCTTGGGGATGGGACAAGGCCGTAAAGCATCTGCTGCTTTCGCTTGGATGGCCAGAGGAACATCTGCCTTCAGATGAGTTCATTGATGCCGTTCGCGAGGCATCCCACAGAAGGATGGCTGGAAAATTCCTTGAGAAGACAAACTCGAAGTTCGTGGCATACGAGATAACAACAGTCAGCGAACTCATCAGCCTCATTGAAAAGTACGAGAAGGTTGTGCTGAAATCGCCTTGGAGTTGCAGTGGCCGTGGCATTCGCTTCGTCAACAAGGATAATTGTACGCCATCGCTTTTCCGTTGGATTGACAATATAATCAACCAGCAGGGTAGCGTTATGGTTGAGCCTCACTATGACAAGCTTCGTGACTTTGCCATGGAGTTTGAGGCGGAAGGTGGTTATGTCCGCTTCAAGGGACTCTCCATCTTCGATACCTGCTATACGGCTTATTCTTCTTCACTCATAACAACGGAAGAGCATAAGCGCGAAATCCTCGAACAATATTTGTTCCCATGTGAGATAGACGAAACAATCTCGTGCTGTGAGGATTATCTGCAATCCATTATTCCAGAAGGCTACAAGGGTGGAGTAGGGGTTGACATGATGGTTGTAAAGAATGGCGAGGGCTTCCTTCTCCATCCATGCGTGGAAATAAACCTTCGCAGAACCATGGGACATGTTGCGCTTAACTTCCCGACTTCCGATTTGATGCCTGATCGTGAGATGGTCATTGACTTCGCTCGTAATTTCGAATTGAAGATTAGATAGAACTCAAAATGTTATAATAAATATATTGCTACCATGCCCAGCAGTTCTTCCGCTGGGCTTTTATTTAATTTAAGGATGAAAAAAACTCTCTTACTCGCTGCCTTTGCAGCCCTAACCCTTACCGCTTCGGCTCAGTACAAGTCGCAAGTGTGGTGTCCAGACAATGGCGACGGCACATTCACAAACCCTGTCATCAACGCCGATTATTCTGACCCTGATGTCTGCGTTGGCGCTTCTGGCGAAGATTTTTACCTTACAGCAAGTTCTTTCTCTCATCTTCCTGGTCTTCCTATCCTTCATTCAAAAGACCTCGTGAACTGGGAGATAATCAATCACGCAGTAAAGACCCTTTTGCCAACAGACCGCTATAATGTACCGCAACATGGCAACGGCGTTTGGGCACCTTGCATCCGCTACAACAAGTACAACCAGCTCTACTACATCTATTGGGGCGATCCTGACCTTGGCGTTTTCGTCGTTACGGCAAAGGATCCTGCCGGTGAATGGAGTGAGCCAAAGTGCATAATCGAAGGCAAGGGCATGATTGACACTTCTCCTCTCTGGGATGAAGACGGAAAGTGCTATCTCGTGAACGGCTGGGCAAATTCCCGCTGTCAGTTCAATTCCGTTCTTACTGTTCGCGAGATGTCTGCTGATGGCATGAAAGCTATCGGAAATCCTGTTATTGTATTCGACGGCAACGGCACTCCTCATCGTACTGCCGAAGGCCCGAAGTTCTACAAGCGTGACGGCTGGTATTGGGTGATGTTCCCTGCTGGCGGCGTGCCTACTGGTCATCAGGTGGCAATGCGCTCGAAGTCACCTTACGGTCCTTACGAATATAATGTTGTTCTTGCCAAGGGTGATACCGGCATCAATGGTCCTCATCAGGGCGGCTGGGTTCATACTGCTCAGGGAGAAGACTGGTTCTTGCACTTCCAGGACAAGGAGGCTTACGGTCGCGTGGTATGGCTCGAGCCTGTAAAATGGGTTGACAACTGGCCTGTCATGGGTGAACCTCTCAAGCCTTCAAAGCAGAACAAGATGTATAATCCGAATCTGCCAACTCTCGACAAGTATTGCGGTCAGCCTGTAAAGACATACAAGAAGCCTAATGTTGGCAAGACATATCCAGTGAACAACCCTGCTGAGGATGATGATTTCAGCTCTATCCAGCTCGGCAAGCAGTGGCAATGGAATGCAAACTACGACCAGACTTTCGGCATGCCAACACCTGACGGCTATTTCCGTCTTTTCTGCCATCGTCAGAGCGAAGGCTTCAAGAACCTCTGGGAAGCGGGCAACCTCCTTCTCCAGAAAACTCCTGCCGACAACTTCACCGCAACAGCAAAGGTCACTGTCACTGCAAAGGATGAAGGTCAGTACGGCGGTCTCATCTGTTTCGGTATGGATTACAGCAGCATCGTTCTCCGTCGCGTAGGCAACGAGTTCAAGCTTCAGCAGATTTCGTGCAAGGCTGCCGACAAGGATAAGGCAGAGAAGATCACCGACATTGCTACCTTCAAGCCTACGGCAGAAGATCGTGTCAGCTATCAGCCTTCAATCCACTGCGACATGCAGCTTCGTCTGAAGGTGGAATACATCGGCGGAACTACAAGCGATGGCGAAAACAAGCACGAGGCGAAGGTTACCTTCTTCTATTCACAGGACGGCAAGAAGTTCAAGCCATGCGGCGAACCTCTCACAATGCGTCAGGGAAAGTGGGTAGGAGCCAAGGTCGGTTTCTGTGCTGCAGAGCCTGCTGGCAAGAAGGTTCGCGGTTGGATGGACATCGACTGGATTAAGATTACTAAATAAATGACAATCTATCAACTTCCCGAAAACGAACATTGGTTTCCAGATCCGACATCCATTCCCCCGGAGGAGCGTGATCCGGATGGATTGTTTGCCGTCGGAGGGGATTTGCACATAGACCGGCTCAAGGAGGCTTATGCGCAAGGAATCTTCCCATGGTCGGCAATAACGAATGATGAACTCCATTGGTATTGTCCGATGGATAGGTTTGTCATTTTCCCGAATGAGATCCATATCTCGCATTCCATGCGTACGCTCCTCAACAAGGAAAAATATACGACAACCATGGATTATGACTTCGATGGCGTTATTCGCAATTGCGGTCAACTGCGTATCCATGAACTTGGAGCATGGCTCGGAGATGACATTATAGAAGCTTATACAAGGCTGCACAGGGAAGGCATAGCTCATAGTGTGGAGGTTTGGGACGAAAACGGAGCTCTTGTCGGCGGACTTTATGGCGTTGTTTTCAACAAGTCGTTCATTGGCGAGAGCATGTTCTCCCTTGTTCCAAGTGCTTCAAAGATAGCGCTTATCAGTCTTGCGCAATCCATGGCGGAATGTGGAATGCACATGATAGATTGCCAGGTGGAAACTCCTCATCTTAAATCCATGGGTGGTCGCCACATAACCTACGATGAATACATGAAGATTCTCTATACACAATAGAAAATCCATCCACAAACACTATAGAAAATGAAAAAACTGATAGTTTCATTACTCCTTGTTTCATTCAAATTAACCTTTTCGTTCGCACAGCATTATGTTGGCGGCGACATTTCCATGCTGCCTTTGTATGAAGAGAAAGGCGCGAAGTATTTTACAAACTCCGGCAGTGCAATAACGGATGTTCTCGGCTATTTCAGGACTGAAGGTTTGAACGCCATGCGAGTTCGTCTTTTTGTTGACCCTACACAGGCAACAGCAGACGAGCAGAACCAGGGTGTTCGTCAGGATCTTGAATATGTGAAGAAACTTGGTAAGCGCATCAAGGATTATGGCTTGTCATTCATGTTGGATTTCCATTATTCAGACACTTGGGCAGACCCCGTAAAGCAGTTTACACCAAGTAGTTGGCAGACTTTGTCTGAAGCGGAACTTCAACAGAAAATCTACGATTATACGAAGGATTGCCTGCAGCAGTTGAAGGATGCTGGTGCGGAGCCTGATTTCATTCAAACTGGAAATGAAATCAATTACGGAATGCTTTGGGGCAATCGTTCTGCGAAATCAAATTATACTGCCGGTTCGGTTGGTCAGCAGCGTTTTATGACTCTTCTCAAACAGGCTGGCAAGGCTTGCCGTGAAGTATGTCCTAACGCCAAGATCGTAATTCATTCGGAGCGTGTGGCAAAGCTTTCCGTACTGACAGGTTTCCTGAAGGATATGAAGAGCTATGGCGTTGATTATGACATCATTGGCTTGAGCTATTATCCTTATTATCACGGCACTCTCGCTACACTGAACACGGTACTCACTGTGCTTGAGCGAGACTATGCCGACAAGAAGATAATGATCGTTGAGACAGGCTATTGCGCTCATTGGGCAATCAGCGGTGACTATGACCTCACTTCCGATTATCCTATCTCGGAGGCTGGTCAGTTGAAGTTCACGGAAGATCTTATCGCAAAGCTCAAAGCGCATCCGAATGTTATCGGTCTTTATTGGTGGTGGCCAGAGGCTAATGAGTATGGCATCAACTGGCAGCAGGCAGTTACACCTTCCGGTTGGTACAACGCTACGCTTTTTGACAATCAGACGGGTAAGGCTTACAAGGCTCTTTCTTCCTTGAAGGGTTTCCTGACAGATGAGCAGTTGGCTGCAGTGGAACATGCTACAAACAACACTCAAACTCAAGGCAAATATTATGCAATTACAGGTCAAAAAGTAGGCAAATACCACAAGGGTTTGATAATAAAGGATGGCAAAAAGATGATTAATCGTTAGCGCGAAGGATTTTTTGCGGCTAATGTTTGGACATTCCTTTAATTTTATGTAATTTTGCGCCGTTTTATAGGTACTATAAGAAATAGAATAAAATTAACATAATATGAATATTTCCTACAAATGGCTTAAAGACTATGTTGACTTCACACTTTCTCCTGATGAGGTAGCAGCTGCTCTCACATCAGGTGGTCTTGAAGTTGGCGGCGTCGAAGAAGTACAGACTATAAAAGGCGGTCTGAAAGGTTTGTATGTAGGTCAGGTTCTTACTTGCGAAGTACATCCAAACTCAGACCACATGCACATTACTACAGTTGACCTCGGCCAGGGCGAACCACAGCAGATTGTCTGCGGTGCTCCTAATGTTGCCGCTGGTCAGAAAGTTATCGTTGCCGCTCTTGGCTGCAAGCTCTATGATGGCGACAAGGAGTTCACCATCAAGAAGTCAAAGCTTCGTGGCGTGGAGAGCTGCGGCATGATTTGCGCTGAGGATGAAATCGGCGTTGGCACAAGCCACGACGGAATCATCGTTCTCCCTGAAGACGCTGTTGTCGGCACTCCTGCTGCTGAGTATTACAACCTTGAGAGCGATTACATCATCGAGGTTGACATCACTGCAAACCGCGCTGACGCCATCTCTCACTGGGGTGTTGCTCGCGACCTCTATGCTTGGCTCGTTCAGAACGGCTATGAGACAAAGCTCCATCGCCCTTCTTGCGACGATTTCAAGGTTGACAACAACGACCTTCCTGTAAAGGTTACTATCGAGAACACTGAGGCTTGCAAGCGCTATGCTTGTGTCAGCCTTACCGATTGTGAGGTCAAGGAATCGCCAGAATGGTTGAAGAACCGCTTGAATGTCATCGGTCTTCGTCCTATAAACAACATCGTTGACATCACAAACTATATCATGATGGCTTACGGTCAGCCTCTCCACTGCTTCGACGCAGACATGGTTGACGGCCATGAGATCATCGTTAAGACAATGCCGGAAGGCACTCCATTCGTCACTCTCGACGGCGAGGAGCACAAGCTTTCTGACCGCGACCTCGCTATCTGCAACGTAAACGACGCAATGTGTATCGCAGGCGTGTTCGGTGGCAAGGGTTCTGGCACTTACGATACAACAAAGAACGTCGTTCTGGAGTCAGCTTACTTCCACCCAACATGGATTCGCAAGTCAGCTCGTCGTCATGGTCTTTCTACTGACGCTTCCTTCCGTTTCGAGCGCGGTATCGACCCTAATGGCACAATCTACGCTCTCCAGCAGGCTGCTCTCATGGCTAAGGAACTCGCTGGCGCAAAGGTTTCAATGGAAATCGTGGATGTCTATCCAGAGCCAATAAAGGATTTCCCTGTTGACCTTAAGTACGATTATGTGAACAACCTCATCGGTAAGGTTATTCCTGCAGAGACAGTCAAGAGCATCGTCACTTCGCTTGAGATGAAGATCGTTGAGGAAACTGCTGAAGGCTTGAAGCTTGAGGTTCCTGCTTATCGCGTTGATGTTCAGCGTCCTTGCGATGTGGTGGAAGACATTCTCCGTATCTACGGCTACAATAATGTTGAGATTCCTACTTCTCTCAAGTCATCGCTCGTCATCAAGGGCGCAGAGGACGAGAAGCACAAGATGCAGAACCTCGTTTCAGAGCAGCTCATCGGTGCTGGCTTCAACGAGATCATGAACAACTCTCTCACTAAGCTCGCTTACTACGAAGGTGCTGAGCTCAACGAGTATCCGGCAGAGCAGAGCGTTCGCATCATGAATCCTCTCAGCAACGACCTCGCTTTCATGCGTCAGACATTGCTCTTCGGTGGTCTTGAGACTATCGCCCACAATGTAAACCGCAAGATGCCAAACCTCCACATCTTCGAGTTTGGCAATACTTACACATTCACTAAGGAGCGCCAGACAGAGGATAATCCTCAGCGTGGCTACCAGGAAGAGCAGCACCTCGGCTTATGGATTTCAGGTAAGCGTGTTCAAGGTTCTTGGGCACATGCTGACGAGGAAGCAACATTCTATGAGCTTAAGGCAAATGTGCAGAATGTCTTCGCTCGCCTCGGCGTACAGATTGGCGGTGCTCTCATCATCAAGGAAGGCCAGAACAATGTCTTCGCAAAGTCTCTCAACATTGAGAACCGTGGCGGCAAGGTCATCGCACAGATGGGTATCGTTGCAGGCAAGCAGTTGAAAAAGTTCGGCATCGAGCAGCCAGTGTTCTATGCAGACATCAACTGGAACGCCCTCACCAAGCTCGCACTCTCTGCAAAGCTTCAGTTCAAGGAGGCATCAAAGTTCCCAGCCGTTTCTCGCGACCTCGCTCTGCTTCTCGACAAGAACATCGAGTTCTCACAGATTGAGCAGATAGCAAAGCAGACAGAGAAGAAGCTCCTCAAGAGCGTAGAACTCTTCGACGTCTATGAAGGCAAGAACCTCCCAGAAGGCAAGAAATCATACGCAGTCAACTTCATCCTCCAGGACACTGAGAAGACAATGAACGACAAGCAGATCGACGCCATCATGAAGAAGCTCATCGCGAACCTCACTAAGCAGCTCAACGCAGAGCTCCGTTAAAAAGCCACAGTTCCCAGCGGTTTTCCGCTGGGTCTCACAAATAACCTAAAACTAAAAACTTAAAACCAAATATGGGAAGAGCATTTGAATATCGTAAGGCCACCAAGCTCAAGCGTTGGGGCCACATGGCAAAGACATTTACTCGTCTTGGCAAGCAGATTGCCATCGCTGTTAAGGCTGGCGGTCCAGACGCAGACACAAACCCAGCACTCCGTTCTGTTATCGCTACTTGTAAGCGTGAGAACATGCCTAAGGATAACATTGAACGTGCTATCAAGAACGCTATGGGTAAGGACCAGAGCGACTACAAGTCAGTTACTTACGAAGGATACGGACCTCACGGAATCGCTATCTTCGTGGACACTCTTACTGACAACACCACTCGTACTGTAGGTGACGTGCGCTCAGTCTTCAACAAGTTCTCAGGTACTCTCGGTACTACAGGTTCACTCTCGTTCCTCTTCGACCACAAGTGCGTGTTCACCTTCAAGAAGCCTGCTGAGCTCGACATGGACGAACTCGTACTCGAACTCATCGACGTAAACGCAGAAGACGAATACGACGAGGATGAGGAAGAAGGCACAATCACTATCTACGGTGATCCTAAGAGCTACGCAGCTATCCAGAAGTTCCTTGAGGACAAGGGCTTTGAGGACATCGGTGGTGAGTTCACTTACATTCCTAACGATCTCAAGGGCGACCTAACAGAAGAGCAGCGCGCAACTATCGACAAGATGGTAGAGAAGCTCGAGGACTTTGACGACGTTCAGAACGTTTACACAAATCTTAAGCCAGCTGAGGAATAATCCTTCCTCGGAAATGGATATAAATCGAGTAGGGGGCAAACACTAATCGTTGGTGTTTGTCTCCTACTTGTTTGTTTTTGTTAGTTAGTTAGTAAGTTAGTTAGTTTTTTTGCGCATTTTTTAGTATATTGAAAACTAACTAACATACTTACTAACTAACATATTTTATAAACACAATTCCGCGTACATATATATATTTATATTTTAATTAAGGAATAATGTATTACTATGAATGGCATGTATTCAGAATTTTTGTTAGTTAGTTTGTTAGTTAGTTTCTTTCAAACCGTAAGTTCGCCACTCCGCAAGATTTCAACTCATAAAAAGTTCCAACGAGAGATTATCGGCACTCCTCAGCCTCTCATATCGCAAAATTACACATTGTTTTTTCATAATCCATAGAAACTCGGGGAGAGTTACCGTGAGTTTCGGGTCGTAACCCATAGGAACATTACGCGTATAAGGCACGGAAATCGTAGCTTTTCGGGGTATATTTAGGCGTGGTTTGGTGCGTGGGAAAGTTATATTGTTGATTATCAAGAGGTTGCTATCTCTCCGTAACAGCCATCTTTTTCGCACGAATATCTTTTCGTGACTTTTGCCTCGCTCTAGAAGACGAATCAAAATGCTGATTGTAAGCAAATTAGGGTGTTTTGCTTACGGATTGAAATTCGTATTTTTGCACATTTAGAGTCCCTTGATAAAAACAAATTTGCACAAAAGGGTCAGACCCCTTTGTGCAAATTTTCAAGGATTATTTCAAAAAAAATCAGTTCTGGTGTTAATGTTTTTTGTTTCGTCGTATAGATAATTGTAAACCGAATCGCAAATCACAAAAACAAATTATCAAAATGAAAAAGACATCATTAATTCTTGGAAGCATGGCACTCTTCGGAGTTGTGTCATTGGCAGTAGCTAACAACACTCGTAGTGAACAGGACGCTCAGGGCGTGACAGTAGAACAGACAATCTCGGCTGAAGAGGAAATGTCTGTGGAAGCAGAACTTGTAGGCGGTATTGCCAGCGGTGTGATGGACAAGGCTGTCGATAACGGCTATGGAACCCAGAAGCAGAAATCGATTGTCGAGAATTCAAAGATCATCGAGAAGTCTTATCAGGCATTCCGCGACAACAACTACGATCCAGCAGCTGCCGTTGACAAGGCTGCCGAAGTGGCAGTGGAGCAGGGGTGGGCCAAGAGCAAGAGCGACGCAAAAAAGCAGCTACGCAGAGAGATTGAGAAGGTTCGCAAGAACGAAAGTCTCGTCAACAGAGTTTACAAAGTTCTCGGACTCTAGTTGCTTTTTATTGGTTAGGAGGTGGAGGCGTCGGTAATAATTAGGCGCCTCCATTTATTTTTTTGTGAAATAGGGCAGAAATTCCAAAAAAATCTTTAACTTTGTCGCCAATAAAAATACGAATAATGGCATCATTAGTAGAATTAGTTCCAGGGGGCGATGTCAATAAGTTCTTCAGGACCAATCGCCCAATAATAATCCTCGACCTCATGAAGTCGTACGGATTGACCCGAGAAGAAGCGGAAGACAGCTTCCAGGAAGGCAGCATAGCTCTGTTCAGGCAAGTGCAGGAAGGCAAACTCTCTTCCGAGAACCTTACAGCCCGCCTGTCGTCATACCTGAACAGATGCTGCCGTAATCATGCTACCCATATCCTGCAAAAGTCTGGAAGAAAGGCACCGGAGCTGCCGGAAAATGGACTTGAGAATTTCGGTGGGGCAACGGATGACGACGAAGCGAATTTGGCGAAGAAGATGCTGATAGAACAACTTGAGATTGTTATCCCGAATCTTCCGGAGCCTTGCAACACAATTCTATGGAAAGTTTGCTACGAACATTTTGACGATCATGTTGTGGCTGAAATGCTCAACAGACCAATCACCTCGTTCAGGGTAACCAAGAGCAAATGTATCAAGAAACTCAAAATGCGTATTAATTCATTAGTGGAGGAAATGAAATCATGAAAGATAAGATAAGAAACGTAATAAAAGACGATGAGCAGTTCCTCGATTCGCTTGGAATTGCCATGGAACATGTGGGCAAGGAACGCGACCAGAAAACCGTCGATTCCATCAAAAGCATGGAAGAAGATGATTTCCGCTCAATGATAGCCGGCATGAAGGGTGATGATATTCATGTGGAACTTCCTGATGTTGACGTGCCTAGCATCGTGCCTTTATGGAAACGCACTTACGTAAGACTCATTGCTGCCTGCATCGTTGCATTCCTCGTGATTGGCGTAGCGCATAAGGTGGACATCAAGACGGATGCCAACCAGTATGCTTCATTGTTCAAGACTTATGGTGGCTTCAACTCACTAACAGAGAAGAAACTGGAGGAGTACAAGATTGGCGACAACAAGCGAATAAACGGCAAGGGTGCAAAGACTACTGCTGCCATTCTCGAGGAGTCTGCCAAGCTTATTTGCACGGGAAACATCAGCGAAACAAAGACTGGCGTTTCCGAACTCAAGCAACTTCTCACGCTGAACTACAAACCTTCGCTTGCGCCGGAAATCCATTGGTATCTTGGTATGGGCTACCTTAAACTGAACATGCCTACAGACGCCAAGATAGAATTGGAATATGTAAAGAAGGCTGGAAAAGCACATGCTTCTGAAGCCGCAGAGATACTGGAACAAATATAATCCAAGGTCGCATTATAAAACAAGGATTCAACCAAATTTGACCAAAATACAAGTGATGATATTTTAGGTTGAATTTGGTTGAATCCTTGTTATATGAAATTGGTAAAAGTATTGTAGTCTAAAGTTCTACAGGCAGGTAACCTTGTTTCTTGAACTGGGTTATCTGCTTTTTTCCTGCCCATATCAGAAGGAATACTAGATAGAGTGTGATCAGACTTAGCTGTAGCGTGTTAAGGTTTATCTGGAAATCCAGTTTGAAAAGTTCCAAGAGTGATGCTCCCGGATAGCGTATGATGTAATTCCACACGCCGTGAAGCAAGCTTACCATCAAGAACATCAATGAAAACAAAGGGTTGAAGAGTTTCGTGAACTTCAGTCTTTTCTTCGTGATAAGCATGGTGCCTCCGCCTATAAGAGCGCCCCAGGCAATGTGGCATACGGGGGCAAATATTCCGCGTTGCCAAACGATGTCCAGCAAATGGTCGGATGCCAAGAGAACATATCCTGCCGATTCAAAGACGGAGAATCCTGCGCCTACAGCAGCGCCGATAAGCATGCCTTGAAGAATGTAAATCCTTCGGCGATAGTGCATTAGGAAGATAAAGATGATAAGTGTCTTTCCGAATTCCTCGAACAATGCTGCGAGGTATGTTGGGAGATATTTGTTTATGGTCTCGTGCGATAGACTTATTCCCAGCAACTTTACATTTACATCCTGCAATTTGCCGGGATGCTGGTTTATGTAAGTCAGTATAAAGGTTATGCCAATGGACACGATGCTGCCTATCAGGAAATATCGCAGCACTTTCAGCAGGGATATTGTGCGGAATTTGTTTAGCTCGAAGAAATAGATGAGCACGGAAATGGGAGTAGCCAAACTGCCCATGATGATGAGTCCTGGGTAAAGATGGCTCTGCTCTTCCATACCTTCTTCCTTCCAGCAGAAATACAGGACAGAGAAGGACACGCCGAACAGCAACAACGCCCTGATCCATAGCCATGGACGAGGCCATAGGTCGGTAAGTTCGTCAAACTTCACCGGCTTTACATTCGCTACCTGCTCTGTTTCCTCCTTCTTATGCCATATAAAGCAATAAGCCAACAGATTGAGAAATCCCAACCCATGACGGTCAAACCAGTTGGGTGTTTCAATCTTATACATATTCTAGACTCCTTGCGTTAGGTAGTATGTGTAGTAGATGTATGCGCAGATGGCAAGTATGGCAACGGTTACTACGATGCGAATCAGGCAACTTGCTACTTTCTTTACAATGAAGAAGCCCACGATAATGAGCGCGAGCATGTAAAGGTAATATACGATATCTTCAGAAAAGTTCATATTTGGTTGTGTTTTTGGTTTTTAGTCATTACTCATTAGTCATCAGTCATTACTCATCATTCATTAGTCAGAGCTCGCTTGAAATCTCTAGGAATCGGTGTCTCGAATTCCATTGGTTCGCCTGTTCTTGGATGATGGAAGCAGAGGAGGAAAGCGTGGAGGCAGAGGCGATGGATAGGGTCGTCGCCATTGCCGTACTTGATGTCACCGCAAACAGGGTGGTTCATGTCGGCAGAATGTACGCGAATCTGGTTCTTGCGACCAGTCTCGAGCTTGAATTCCACGAGCGAATGATGTTCGCTGCGCTTCAATGTGGTGAAATGAGTGACAGCAAACTTACCGCCATTATCCACTGGCGAAGAGTAGGTGAAATAGGCTTTGTTGTCCTTCAGCCAAGAGGTTATCGTGCCGTTGTCCTCTTCCATAATGCCACTCAGCAAGGCCACATAGCGACGGTCATAGACGATGTCGTGCCAGTTGTGCTCTAGGATCTGCTCCGTCTCAATGTCTTTTGCGTAGATCATCAAGCCACTTGTGTCGCGGTCAAGGCGGTGAACCACATGGGCGCGGCAGTTCTGGCGACTCTTTACGAAGTAATCGTCGAGTACAGCCTTCACATTCAGCGACTTATGACCGGCTGCCATCGAGAGGATGCCGATGTTCTTCTCCACGACAACGAGCCAGCGGTCTTCATAGACTATCTTCACATAGCGCGACTGAAGGATGTTCTTCGAACGCTTCTGCTTGCTTACGGCTATGGTTTGGCCTTTCCTTAACGGAAGGTCGAACTGCGTAGTACACTTGCCGTTGACGGTTATTCCGCGTCCTTGCAGAATGTCCTTTATCTTGTTTCGCGAGAGATGAGGCAATGATTTCAGAAGATACTCCAGCAGCGGAGCCTCTTCCTGTACCTTTATTATGTAAGAGTCGTTTGCCATATAAAAAAAGCGACGCCTTTTGAGAGCGTCGCCGTGATTTGTCTTTTAGAGCTTGCGCCCTTTCGGGTTGATTAAGCCTCAGCAGCTTCTTCTGTAGCCTCTTCAGCTGGAGCTTCTGCAGCAAGTGCAGCAGCCTTCTTCTCTGCGATAGCAGCAGCCTTAGCAGCGTTAACCTTCTTCTCGTTCTCGAGGGCAGCAAGCTGAGCCTGCTTCTTAGCAGCAGCTTCCTTCTCCTTGATAGCGAGGAGACCAGATTCCTTAGCCTGCTTCCAAGCGTCGAACTTAGTCTGAGCAGCAGCCTCGTCGAAAGCACCCTTCTTAACACCGCCACGGAGGTGCTTCATCATGTAAACGCCTTCGCGAGAGAGGATGTTACGAACTGTGTCTGTTGGCTGTGCGCCACACTCTACCCAATAGAGAGCACGGTCGAATTTCAAATCTACAGTGGCAGGATTGGTGTTAGGGTTGTAAGTACCAATCTTCTCAGTAAATTTACCATCACGTGGAGCTCTTGCGTCAGCGATAACGATGCTGTAGAAAGCGTAGCCCTTACGACCGCCGCGCTGAAGTCTGATTTTAGTTGCCATTTTTTTGAATGTTTTAGGTGGACTATTCTAAGTCCGATTAAAAATTAGGTTTGTAAATTCATGCCATTATCTCGTAATAGCGGGCGCAAAGTTAGTAAAAATTTCCGGTTTAAGGTTTATGTTTTATGGAATATTTTCAGAACACCAATGTTTTATTGATGTAAACTCGCATAATTCAAGTTTCGCTGGGCTCAACTTGAGGCTACAGGGTATAGGCTACAGAGTACAGGCTTTAGGCTGCGCTCTGTTTTCTGGTGTAAAGTTTACAAACCGCATGGCAGCCCTTAGTCTGTACTTTGTAGTTTGCTGCCTCAACATGAGCGAATGTTGAATTTATATCAGTTTATAGTTCATGCAGTAGGTAATTGCTTGCGAGATGTTATGGGCATTGAGCTTCTGGAAGAGCAGTCGCTTGCTGGCTTTCAGGGTGTTGAGAGAGATGTTTTCGTTTTTGGAGATTTCTTCCATGGTGTAGCCTTGCATGAGTTTTGTTAGCATGAGTCGTTCCATGGGGTTGATCTTCGGAAGTTTGCGCTCGATCCACTCATGCGTCTCACGGTTGTACTCATGAATTGTGCGGCTGCCTTCCTTCCTCATTATTATGTTTCCTGCGTGCATGGATGACGATGGCGACATGGTGCAGAGGGCGAGCCAGATTCTTCCTTTTCTTGTTGTTATGAGATATGTGAGGTCGTGGTGAATCATCGTTACCTGGTCGCCTTTCATGAGATGGAAGTCGTAGGATATGAAATAGCCCTCTCGCTCCTCTTTAGGCAGACTCTCATAGAATTCAAAGCCAGCCTTGTTCAGCTCCAGAAGCATCTGCTGCTCTTCTTTCGGCACATAGTGGGAATGAAACAGATAGCCCATCTCCTCCATTTCCTCTTTCGTAATGCCGCAAAGTTCCTCGATGCCTGCGGAGGCATACAGGAAGTTCTTCTTCAAGTAATCCACCACATACACCACCTTATTGGTATTACGCGTGAAAGCCTCTATCGTTTGCAGCACAGGCTCCAGTTTCTGGTAGTAGCTCTCCGGAATATCGTCCACCGCATTGGCAGAGATAAAGTATTTGTCGATGTTCGCTTTCACCATGGCAGGTATGATTTTTGATGTATGATGTATGATTTGTCTGCAAAGGTATGCAAATTTCTTTTAATAAACCTTAAAATCACGAAGAAAACTTCACACTATAGGGTGTATTTTGGTTTATTTAACAAAAATAAGTAGGCAAAAGTATTGCGGAACAGAAAAAGACCTAATAACTTTGCGTCCAAATCATACATCATACATCAAAAATCATAAATGCTAAGATGAAACGAATAACATTATCCCTTTTATCTCTGCTCTGCCTTTCTGTCTGTGCTATGGCAGCAGAACCAACAGACTCGCTTATGGGTTTGACTGGCGGTGTGTTTGACTCCTTCACAGGTGCGCCTGTGAAAGCGAAGGTGTATCTGCTGCGTGAAGACTCTACAATAGTGAAAGTGAAACAAGCCTCGCAAAAGAAAGATGTGCTTGTAGATACGCTGGAGGTAATACAAGACGAGGATTGGCAGACGAAACGTCAGATGACGAGATATTATTGCCTTATGCCGAGACTGAAGGGCAACTACATCCTGAAAGCGGAGCATGAGGACTATGAGACTCTCTATGTGCCTTTCACCGTAAATAAAACAAGAGCAACCTACATCGATGGACCTAACTTGAAGATGAGGCGCATACTTCGGAAATCGCTGGACGAGGTTGTGGTGAAGGCGACAAAGGTACAGATGGTTTATCGTGGCGATACGATAGTGTATGATGCCACGGCATTCGTGCTTCCTGAGGGCAGTATGCTCGACGGACTCATACGTCAGTTGCCTGGCGCTGAACTGTCAAGCGATGGCGAGATAACCATCAACGGAAAGCATGTTGATAACCTTACGCTCAACGGCAAGGACTTCTTTAAGGGTGACAACAAGGTGATGCTGGAGAACCTGCCTTACTTTACGGTAAAGGAACTGAAGGCTTACGACAAGGCTGATGAAGAGAGCGTTGCCCTTGGACTTCCTGAAGAACAGCAGAAGAAGGTGTTTACGCTCGATGTTGTGCTGAAGAAGGAATATCAGCGTGGCTATATCGTAAACTCGGAAGTCGGCGCAGGCACAGAAGATCGTTGGATGGCAAAGCTCTTCGGACTGATGTACGGCGAGAGATACCGCCTTGCTACGTTCGGCAATGCCAACAACGTGAATGAGGAACGCGAGCCAGGAGAGAATGGCGATTGGAATCCGAGTAAGACGAGCCGTGGATTGATAACGACACGAAAGGCTGGTATGCACCATGAGTTAAGTGACAAGTTCGATAAGTGGTCTAATCAACTTGAGGCAAAGGTTTCATGGCAGGACACTAATAATGAGCAGACATACCATAGTGAAAAATATCGCACAGAAGGAAACATCTACTCCGCTGGATTCAACAGGAACAAGAGCAAGAACAATAACTTCAGTATCAGCGATATGTTCCGTCTGAACAAACCATACGTTCTTAGAACTGATGTAGAACTTAAATATAACACTCGTGACAACAATATTGCCTCAGCAGACTCTACATGGCAGACCAAGTTGATGAATAGCAACGAGTCTCTTGCAAAGTCATTGGAAAAGACATTTCATGCTGCATCAAACGTCTATTTCCGTAATCGTACTCCGTGGGATAATGCAGACTATAGTCTCATGTTTACTGGTGCATACGAAAGAAGTAATCCTGCGGAAAGTTTCAATTTCGGAAGGACAAACATATTCTCTGCTGATGGCGACAAGCTGGATCTGCGCAACTATTACGGCAACAATGCGTCATGGCAATATCACTATGGGGCACGAGCCCACTACAGCCATGACTTCCGCAAGGCACAATTCTATCCTCACTTGTCATTCATGTATTCCCAAGATATGCAGCACAGCGACAATCTGAACTATCGCCTTGACTCGCTTGGAGGTCGCTATGCTACAGATCCGTTCATTTTGCCATCGACATACGACTCTCTCGCAGTTGCTACGGACATAAACAACAGCTATCAGTTCAATACGCTCAGCAGGAAATATACGACAGAACTCATGTTCACCAAGAACTTTACGAAGAAGACAACGAATGCCAATGGCGAAATAGATGTGCGTGACATGGGTTTCTTGTCAGTAAGTCTTCCGCTTGAGATTTCCAATGAGCGCATTGACTTATGGCGACCGACTAAAACGAATATTCATGTCGATCAGCAAACAGCCAACAGGACTCTGCGAACCTTCAATCCGTTTATATATTTCAGATGGAAGACGAAGCGCACGAAGTGGGAGACCAATATGCAGCGTTATGAATATGCAAGTTCGTTGACGAACCTTGTTGATATGAGCAATACGAGCAGCCCGCTGTACTTCACATTCAACAATCCTTCGATAAAGAAAACCTGCCAATACAACGCCAACGTACGCCTTGACGTGAAGTGCGACTCCATTCCTCTGACTTATTGGGCAAAACTGGATTACGTCTATAATACAGACTATGTCGGTTATCGCCGTTGGTATAACTCAAAGACGGGTGGTTATGTGTCTATGACGGATAATGTCGATGGCAATTGGAATGGCAAGGCGAGTGCTGGAGCCAACTGGCAGTTTGACAAGCAGAAGCGTTGGCGACTGACGATGGACGGCTCTTTGCAGTATGTGCGCAGCGTTGACTTCGCATTGCAGACGGTAGAGTTTGATGGCACACCTACACTTGAGCAGCTTCATGCCCTCACTCCTTCCCCAGAACTATCAACAGTGAACAGCCTTAACACCAATCTGCGACTGATGTTGAACTACAAGTACAAGCTCTTCACAGCAGGACTCCTTGGCAGAGTTGACGGTCGCCACAGCCGCAGCAACCGTGAGGATTATCAAGACCTTGATGCCTACGAATATAAATATGGTGTGAACTGCACCTACACCACGCCTAAGCATTTCGGTGCTTTCACCATTGCTACCGACTACAACATCTTCGTGCGCCGTGGCTATCAGTCATCGGAGATCAACACCACCACCAATGCGTGGAATGCTTCCATCTCCAAGTCATTCATGAAAGGTTCGCTCGTAGCAAAGCTCTCTGCCTACGACATCCTCCATCAGGTCAGCAACATCGGCTATTCCGTAAATGCACAGGGCTACACCGAACGCCGCTTTAACTCAATCCCTCGCTACGTAATGTTCTCCCTTGCATACCGACTGACCAAGAAACCGAAGAAATAGAAAGGGACTTCGTTTGGCTACAAAGTTGATGTAGATGCCTCTGCCTGATAGCCTCACGTTGTCACGATTGTCAATTGTCATTAAGGATTATATGCTAACCTAATTAAATAAAACATCAATTATTCTTTGCAGAATGTGGAAAAAGATGTAACTTTGCAGCAGAAAAGTTTGCAATAAACACGATACACAATGAAAACGCTTTATATCATAGCTGGGTGCAATGGAGCTGGCAAGACGACGGCCTCCCTCACGATGTTGCCAGAGATTTGGAAGTGTCGTGAGTTCGTCAATGCTGACGAGATTGCTCGCGGCTTGTCTCCATTCAACCCAGAAAGCATGGCTATAGAGGCAGGACGTATTATGCTGAGGCGTATAGACGATTTGCTGAAGGGCGATGAATCATTTTCCATAGAGACGACGCTGAGCACCCGTTCTTACGCAAAGACTATAGAAAAGGCTCACGAGAACGGTTTCTCAGTACAACTGCTTTTCTTCTGGCTGCCTACTCCCGAAACTGCGATAGAACGAGTAAAACAAAGAGTGATCGAAGGCGGGCATAACATTCCTGTGGATGTTATCCGAAGGAGATACGCTGCCGGCATAAAGAATCTTTTTGAGATTTACATGGACATCGTTGACTCGTGGATGCTGGTAGAGAATTATTCTGTTCCAAGGATAATTGTTGCGAGTGGCGAGAAACAGAATAATGTTAAGATTAATGATATTGAACTATATAATAAGATAGAAAGTTATGTCTGAACAGGAATATGATATTTTGGTAAAAGGCCTGGAGAAGGCTCAATACAATACGTTGCGTATGAAGGCTATGCGTAATGAAATGATTCTGCAAAATGATGCGGATGGGAATATCATTCGTGTCCCTGCCCGCGAGGTGTTCACCCAACTATACAACGAGCCAGCGCCTACGTATTAGTTTTCATTAAAGAAAACTTTACACTATAGGGTGTATTTGGGTTTTATTTGCAAAAATAGTTGGGTAAAAGTGTTGCAGAACAGAGAAAACCGTGGTAACTTTGCAGCTGTAGAAATAAAGATTATCATGAAAAGAGCTATCCGTATAATGATGCTGCTCATTGCCATTTGCATCACACAAAGCATTATGGCGCAAGACAGACGTTCTGTATGCTTCGAAGGCATACCGGAAGGAACGTATGCCTTGTCCGTGTGCGATACGGTTGCTCTGACGGATAGCACTACTATTCTTAACGTTCTGAAACCTTACTCGCCAATGGAAATCGACAGCATCCGAAAGGCGTCGCCAAAGCTGTATTTCGGTTATGAGACGGAGCAGGTGATATCAGGCAAGGTTAAGGGGACTTTCGGAAAAGTAAAGAAACCGCAGCTGCATTTATTTGTTCCGCAGACGGGCTACAGGGATACCTACGACCTTGACGGCAAGCAGAGGTTCCACTTGCGCGGAATGGAATTTGTTGATGGCACGGAGTATATTTTGCAAGCGACAAGACCAAGTGGCTCAGACGGTTTGATACAGTTGGAAGTGGATGACGTTCTGTTCCCTATTGTTAGCATGAAAAGATTCCAAAAGGAAGTGCCGGATTCTTGCTTTATTGCCAATGATGGTATGCAGGAATATGCCCAAATCACGGAAGAGAGCGATATGACGATTGAATTGCAGGAAGTACTGGTTAAAGGTGATAAGAGGATAAAGTCTCAAAGGTTTGGCATAACAGCTGGATACGGATATGGAATGAACGATCCGATGCTGAAGAAGGGCTACACGATGGAGTATCTCATAATGAAACTCGGTTTTCTTATGGAGCTGAGAGGTACAGACAAAGTGCCATATCAGAGGCGATTTGTAAACGAAGGATGGAACTCAAGGGTGGAAAATGTTGTCCCTTCAATCTTCGTTGACGATTTCCCCCTTGAGATCAGTGAGATGGACGAATTGTGGAACCTACAGTCGGAGTTCATAAAGCAGATAGAGTATTATCCTCCAGAGGAATCATTCAACAATCTGCTGATAAGGGGCAACGAAGCTGGAGCTTTGTACATTTATACAACACCACATCCAAAGTTCGGCAGACCTTTGTCAATGGCGGAAGTCCATCAGATAGGTTATCAGCCGGAACGTTCTTTCGTGGGATTCATCCCTCCCCCGTGTGGGGGAGTCGGAGGGGGTCTTACGGTATTGTGGAATCCTTCCGTAAAGGTAGGCGAAGACGGTAAGGCAGAGGTGTCGTTCGATGCTGTGGAAGGCAAGCGATACAAGGTCGTATTGGAAGGAATCAGCGACAAAGGCATCACGGTAAGAAAGGAGGCTACGCTATGATAAGAAGACTTCTCATTACGCTTCTGCTTGCCATTTACCCATTGATGCTGATGGCTCAGGAACGTATCTATATCCAGACGGACAGGAATACATACGTGCCGAACGACACCATCTGGTTCCGAGCGCATCTTGTGGATGCTGCTACCAACCTGCCTTCCACAAGCAAGCATTACCCAAAGAACCGTTCGCGCTATGTCTATGTCGAGCTCTATGACGTAAAGGCAGACACTCTTGTTGAGCGAACCATGATACGGCGCAATGATGATGGTGTATTCGCCAATGCCATACCTCTCAAGAAAACACTTCACGAAGGCCTCTATATGCTTGTGGCTTACACGAGATACATGCTGAATTTCCCTGAAACCATGTTCGCATACAGGGAGATAGAGATTGTGAAAAGACGCTAGATGCCATAATTTAATGAAATCTTCCCATCTGTCAATGCAATATTTTACCCGTTTCTCTCGTATATGTAATTAAAGTATCGCTTTAACTTAACCTTTTTAAGTTTTTTGCGCTTATATAAAAAATGCAAATCCGTAAATTGTAAATAACAAATGGTGAAACGAATAACATTATCTCTATTTTTCATGCTCAGCCTTGTTGGTAGCATGATGGCACAGAAATACACTTGCCACATTGAAGGGACAACCACTGATTCAGAGACAAAGGAATTGTATTTGATAGAATCTGGCGCGGACATCAGAACGCAGGCAAACGTCATCTCTATCCCAGTTGTTGATGGCAAGTTCAGTTACGACCTGAAGAAAGATACTATTCTCTATTATGAACTCATACCAGTCAACCAATACGAGAATGGCTCTTGGCGACCAGCTTATCTATTTTCCGAGAACCAGAAAGTTACGATTGCGTTTGGCACAAACCACGACAATGTAGATGTCATAGGTACAGGCAAGGAGACAAAGATGATGCAGCAATGCAATGCGGAGATTGATGCCGTGTTCAATCCCGTCTTTGATGCGCTCAATCAGAAGAGAGATTCCATAGAGAATATTCTCAAGCGCGAGATTAAGGATATGGAAAACGAGCAGAGACGTGCGTATGTGGAAGAGTTTTATTCTGAGAATAGCACGAATCCACATTCTTCTGCGTACAAGCAGTTGGGCAGGGAATCGGAAGAAGTTTTCATGAAGATGAGAACGGCAACCGTAATGTGGCTTGATGAGCATCCTTGCCTCTATGGTTTGGCAGACATGAGATTGAGTTTGGTTTCAAGTATAGCACATTCAGCTCCTACGACGCCTTATCAACTTAATTCATACAAGAACAAGTACAAAGCGCTGTACGGTGGACATCCTTATCACGAGGGCATAAAGAACTCGTTAAGTGCGATAGACCTTATTCCGGGCAATAAGTACATCGACTATGACGTATGCAATGCTGACGGCAAGACCGTAAAGCTCTCATCGCTTTACACGGGAAAGATTATCTACATCGACCTATGGGCATCGTGGTGCGGACCTTGTAGAAGACATGCAAAGGAACTTGTTCCACTTTATGAAAAGTATAAGGACAAAGGCTTTCAGGTTATTGCCATTGCGAGAGAGCAGAAAGCGGAGAATATGCACAAGGCTATAAAGAAAGACGGCTATCCATGGCTTTGCCTTCTTGAACTGAACGACAAGAACCAGATATGGTGGAAGAATGGTGTCTCAACAGCCGGTGGCGGTGGTTTCCTAATTGATGAAAAAGGAACCATCCTTGCCGTTTATCCTGATGCCGAAGAGACGGAAAGGTGCTTGAAGGAAAGGCTTTAAAATACATTTATTCCTAAATTTTGATGCCGCAAAACTACTCAAAATAATTTTTATAATCACAATGAACACTAAATATTTTATTAAACGCGAGTTGCACGAGATACACAAGTTTTTTTCGCAGAATGAAATAATAGTTACTCAAGTGTTTTATAGTTTTCAATAGTAGCACAAGTTTTCCGCGTTTTATGGTGGAAGAAAAGATTTTAAAGACTATGGCAACTGAACTCGTGTCACTTGTGAAACTTGTGTTTTAAACTCAGAGCGTAATATTCTTAGTTTATTTAACAAAAATAGTTGGGCAAAAGTATTGCAGAACAGAAAAAGACCTGATAACTTTGCGTCCAAATCATACATCATACATCAAAAATCATAAATGCTAAGATGGAACGAATAACATTATCCCTATTATTCCTGCTCTGCCTTTCTGTCTGTGGTGCTATGGCACAGGAGAAGAAGGGCAATATCATTGGTAGATGGAAGTGTTCTGATCAAACTCTCCGCAATCTGGGTCTTGACTATGACAAGATGAACGGTAAGATAGAGTTGAAGGCTGACTCTACTTTCACAATGAGCGCAAAAGGCAGGGGCGTAGGAGGACACAATTTCTGGCCGCATCGTACTGTAAGCGTGAAGCTTAACGGAACGTATTCCGTAAAAGGTAACAGCATCTCATTCAATCTGAAAAGAGACAACATCAAATGCCATATCAATGATGATGTCATGGACAATGACCCGAAACTTTCTCCAACTCCAGCGTATAAATACCAACAGGAGCATACCACCTGGGATGCAGCTGACAGACTATATGAAACCGCAAAAGATCAAGACAGCATGCAGGAAGAATCTCTAAAAGATGATATACACAAGGCAATGCCCTTCAAAGCTTGCATCACATTCATAGACAGTAAGACTATTCAGATTGGTTCCACAATCTATCTTACACGATAGGTATGGATATGCATTTTGTCCCAAAACTCTATGAGTTTCATGTCAAAAAATGCATTTTTTGAAGCAAAAGTGCCACAGTTACGATATGAAATAGGCATGATTATGATTTGAAAATGGTATATTTTTGATGCGGAGAGTTGGAGGAGAGTTGCGGAGAGTTGAAGAAACTCTCCGCAAACGCAAACACCTGTTGATAAAGGGGTTACAAGGGGCTTGCGGAGAGGTGGAGAGTTGCACGCGTTTTTTGTTCTGTATATAAATTGGCTTAAAAAACATTTTTTTTCAAAAAAATCATCTTTCCAACTTAACTTTTTCATGTTTCTTACGTTTATATTATAG
>JAKSLI010000046.1 GCA_024401305.1 Bacteroidaceae bacterium
ACAACGAACGGATATAATCGTCGAGTTCGGCTGCTGAGCCTTCTTTACCGAACAATTTAACGAAAAGTCGCTTCCTTGCCAAAGAAATTGCTCCGACGGAACGACCCAATAGCTGGCTGATTTCCGTTGCTGAGACATCAAATTTCAGTAGCAGGCAGATGTGGTACTCCTGCTGACTGAGGTTGTATGTGCAGAAAAGAGTTTCCTTGAATCCGGCGATTATGGCGTTGACTGTCTCGTCAAGTGCTTTCATGTCTGATGGTCTCAAGGTTTTCCCCTCTGAGAGTTTCTTTTGGAGAACCTTGTAAGATTCGGAGGCAATGAGCTTCGTACGGTTGACCTTTTGCTTCTCCTGTTCAAGAACAGCTATCTGGCTGTTGATGGACTGCGTGTCGGCATCGGTATTGTCCTCTTGCTGGTTCTGGAGTTTCTCAAATTGTTTTAATCGGGCTATCTGCGCTTGGGCTATATTACGTTCCTTTTCTCGTCTCAGTCTATAAACAAAGAATGCAAGTGCCAGAGCTATGGTAACTGCGATGAGGACAATGATAGCATAAAGGCGAGATTGGCTTTCTGCCTGTAGCCTTAGATTTTCCCTTTCCCGCAACTGATAATTGTAAAGAGCATTCACATTTGCTGTCGCCTCCGATGCCTTAATCAGGTCAATAGAATCCGTAACCTCCTTGTATCTTGGGAAATAGCGGTCAATATCCTCTGCGTTACGATTGGCAGCTGCAATCATGGTCAAATAGTAGAGAGCTAATTGCCTTTGATCAACATCATCGCTTTGCAACAGTCCAAGACATACGGACTCAGCTTCAGCATAATCCTTTTTCTCGAATGCTAATTGTGCTTTTACTGTATTGTAAAAGTCCATATCATCATATTTTTCTATACTCTTGATACACAATTCTGCACTATCAAGGAATTCTTCACCCAAAGCAAGATGGCCTATGCTGATATAAGCTGAACTCAAATAGATATAGCAATTGACTTTCTTAAAGAGATTGTTTGATTGTGACGCAAGAATCTTCGCCTTATTATAAAAAATGACCACACTATCCATAAGCTCAGGCGTATAGTGGTTCATGCCTAAAGCGGATGCAATATACTGCAGATTTTCTATCATCGCAGCTGTGTCCTTGCGAATAGAATCGCAACGATACGATCTTTCAAACATATCAACTGATGCCTCACGGAGGAACTGCTGTCTGAATATAACACCAGAGTGATACAGTGCATTGCTAAGAAGCTTGTTTGTGCTGTCAAGAGGTTGGTCTAGAACCTTCTGGAAATAGGCGATGGCTTGTGGCGCATCGTTCATTCCCTGATATGCCTTTGCTGCATAGTAATAGGCTTCAGCTAACTTGCGCTCATCGTGACTCTCGAAATACGAAACCATATCCACGACACCACTGTCGGATGGTATTGTATAATGAGCCTTTGCAACAGCCTTCAGACAGAGCAAGTCATAATAGAAACGGTTGGCATCGGACGAGAAATCGGCGACGTCAATATTACTCAACAGCCCTATGGCGCTATCCGGATTGGATAGCGTCAGACTGTCTATCTCTGCAAGCTTCTCGTCGTAAGGATTCCAGTGGCAAGAAGCCACGAAGCTCAGGGCGAGGGCAAGGAATATTATTATTGAAGAATGTTTCATTGAATGAAGAAAAATACAAGTCTCTACAGCAATGAAAAATTGCTGTTATGGCTGCAAAATTACTAATAAACGAGTGAAATACCAAATATATTTGGATATAATACATCAAAAAACACGACAAAATTTTGTGCTTTAAATAAAATGTTATAACTTTGCAGCCGTTAACATACACCATACTCCCAAAAGAGTCAAGTAATATGAACAATTCATTTGCATCTTTTTATTACTATTACTTTTACTTTGCACAGAAAATGTAAAGCGGGAAGGCGTGTACTTCAATAGACAAAGACTAAACATCAAACATACAACAATCCCGCTTCCAAACAAGGATGCGGGATTTTTACTTATAAACGACTGATAAAAATGAACATTGCCATTCAAGGTTTAAAAGGCTCTTTCCACGACATCGCAGCTCACCAGTTCTTCGGTGCCAGCGACATAGAGACTCTTTGCTGCAACACCTTCGAACAAGTTTTCGAGGAAGTGAAGGCTGACGACACAACAGTAGCCATGCTTGCAGTGGAGAACACGATAGCCGGTTCGCTCCTTCACAACTACGAACTCCTTCGTGACAGCGGACTTTCCGTTGTAGGTGAGCACAAGCTTCACATAGAGCACTGCATCTGTTGCCTTCCAGAAGACGATTGGGACACAATAGAAGAGGTTCACTCTCACCCTGTAGCACTTATGCAATGCCGCCAATTCCTTGCCGGTCATCCATCAATAAAGGCTGTGGAAGACGAGGACACCGCTGGTAGTGCGAAGTTCATCAACGAGAACAATAAGAAGGGTTGGGCTGCAATTTGCCACGCGGAAGCTGCGAAGATGTATGGCCTGAAGGTGCTCGAGAACTCAATTGAGGACAACAAGCACAACTTCACACGCTTCCTTGTTGCTGTGCCAGAATGCCATGCCGACAAGATGCGCAATGTGTATGCTGCAAACAAGGCAAGCATCGTCTTCACTCTTCCTCACGAGGAAGGTTCGCTTTCTGCCATACTAAGCATCCTTTCTTTCTACAAGACAAACCTCACAAAGATTCAGTCGCTTCCTATTATCGGCCACGAATGGGAGTATATGTTCATCATTGACCTGAAATATACAGGCAACGAGCGCTTCCTTCAGGCTATAGACGCAATCCGACCATTGACAAGCAAACTTAGACTTTTAGGACAATATTCAGAATGCAACCTATGATACAACCAGCAGAAAGACTTTCATTAGTACAAGAATACTACTTCAGTCGCAAACTGAAGGAAGTGGCACAGATGAACGCTGAGGGCAAGGACGTAATCAGTCTCGCCATCGGTTCGCCTGACATGCCACCATCAAAGAAGACTATTGACACGCTTTGTAGCGTAGCCAGCGATCCTAATGCGCACGGCTACCAGATAACAATGGGCACACCGGAGCTTCGTGAAGCAATGAGCGGTTTCTACAAGAGATGGTTCAACGTAGAGCTTGATCCTGCACGCGAAGTGCTTCCGCTCATTGGCAGCAAGGAAGGCATCCTGCATGTAACGCTTGCTTTCGTAAACCCTGGCGAGGAAGTTCTCGTGCCAAACCCAGGTTATCCAACATACACTTCTCTTTCAAAGATTCTCGGCGCAAAGGTTGTGAACTATGACTTGGTTGAAAACAATGACTGGCAGCCAGACTTTGAGACATTGGAGAAGATGGATCTTTCCAAGGTGAAGCTCATGTGGGTGAACTATCCGAACATGCCGACAGGTGCTCGTGCTCAGATGGGAACTTACGAAAAGCTCGTTGCCTTCGCAAAGAAGCATAACATCGTAGTCGTAAACGACAACCCTTATTCATTTATATTAAATAATGAAAGACTTTCCATTCTCCAGGTTCCTGGTGCGAAGGATTGCTGCATAGAGTTCAACTCAATGTCAAAGAGCCACAACATGCCGGGCTGGCGCGTCGGTATGTGTTTGGCTAACGCAGAGTTCATATCTTGGATACTGAAGATAAAGAGCAACATTGACTCGGGAACTTTCCGTGGCATCCAACTCGCCGCAGCAGAAGCCATGCGCAATGAAGAGGAATGGCACCAGCAGGCAAACATCGAAACTTATGCTTCTCGCCGCAAGATTGCAGAGCAAATTATGGATATCCTGAACTGCAAATATGACAAGAACTCTGTTGGAATGTTCCTTTGGGGAAAGATTCCTGCTGAATATTCCACTTGCGAAGAGCTCACAGAGAAGATTCTCCACGAGGCTCGCGTATTCATAACTCCAGGCTTCATCTTCGGCAGCAACGGCGAACGCTACATCCGCATCTCGCTTTGCGCCAAGGACAACAAGATGCAGGAGGCTTTGGAACGCATAAAGAAGAGCCCCCTAACCCCCGAAGGGGGAACTTCAGAATGACTAAGGTCTGTATCTCCTATAATTTAGTAAATAGATAATTCAACAAATAAACATATTAACACACAAAAAATACACCCCCAAAGTCAATTAAAAACTCCCCCTTCGGGGGATGGGGGGCTCTATATTATGGCACTCTCACTATCTCCCCTCAATCTCCCTTGCGACGACGAGCGACTGATGGTCATCGCAGGTCCATGTTCTGCCGAAACTGAAGAACAGGTAATGACTACAGCATTGGATTTGGCATCAAAAGGTTGCCACATGTTCCGTGCCGGCGTATGGAAGCCTCGCACAAAACCAGGTGGTTTCGAAGGTCATGGCGAACCTGCTCTCAAGTGGATGCAGCAAGTGAAGAAGGAAACTGGCATGCTCGTAGGTACGGAAGTCGCCACTCCTGAGCACGTGGAACTTGCGCTTAAATACGGCATCGACATCCTTTGGATTGGCGCTCGCACAACAGCCAACCCATTCGCTGTGCAAGCTCTCGCAGATTCTCTTGAGGGTGTTGATGTTCCTGTGCTTATCAAGAATCCTGTAAATCCAGACCTTGAGCTTTGGATTGGTGCACTCGAGCGCATCAACCGTGCTGGCATCACTCGTCTTGGTGCCATCCACCGCGGTTTCTCAAGCATCGACAACAAGATGTACCGCAACCTCCCAATGTGGCAGATTCCTATTGAACTTCGTCGCCGTATTCCAAATCTCCCTATCTTCAGTGACCCAAGTCATATCAGCGGACGTCGTGATCTCATCGCCCCTCTTTGCCAACAGGCTATGGATCTCGGTCTCAATGGTCTGATTGTTGAGTCACATTGCAATCCTGATGAGGCATGGAGTGACGCTAAGCAGCAGGTAACGCCAGAGGTTCTCGACTATATCCTCGGACTTCTCGTCATCCGTGACAGCAAGACATCCACAGAAGACATCAAGGCTCTCCGTAAGCAGATTGACGAAATCGACAACGAACTGATGGAAATGCTTTCAAAGCGTATGCGCGTTTGCCGCGAAATTGGCCAGTACAAGAAAGACCATAACATGACTGTTCTCCAGACTTCTCGCTATAACGAGATTCTTGAAAAGCGTGGAGCCCAGGGTGTTCTCTGCGGAATGGACGCGCAATTCGTGAAGACTGTTTACGAAGCAATCCACGAAGAGTCGGTTCGTCAGCAGATTGAAATCATAAAGAACTAAGAATAAGCTATGAAAATATTAGTACTTGGCGCAGGTAAGATGGGAAGTTTCTTCCTTGACTTGCTCAGTTTCAATCACGAAACTGCAGTCTATGAGAAAGACCCACAGCGCCTTCGCTTTACATACAACACGCTCCGATTCACGAAATTGGAGGAAATAGACGAATTCAAGCCAGAGCTTGTCATCAATGCGGCAACCGTAAAATACACGATTCCTGCGTTCAAGGAGGTGCTCCCTCACGTTCCAGAGCAGTGTATAATCAGCGATATCGCATCAGTGAAGACTGGTTTGAAGGATTTCTACGAGAGTACTGGTCGCCGTTATGTCAGCACTCACCCTATGTTTGGTCCTACATTCGCCAACCTTCACCAGTTGAGCGAAGAGAATGCCATCATCATCAATGAGGGTGATTACATGGGACAGTGTTTCTTCAAGGATTTGTATAGCCGCCTTGGTCTGAACATCTTCGAATACTCATTCCTGGAACACGATGAAACAATGGCGTATTCTTTGAGTATTCCGTTCGTAAGTTCTTTCGTTTTCTCTGCAATCATGAAGCACATTGATGCTCCAGGTACAACTTTCAAGCGTCACGAAAAAATTGCGAAAGGTGTACTCAGCGAGGACAATTTCCTTCTCCAGGAGATTCTTTTCAACCCTCATTCTGCAGGACAGGTGGAAAGAATCCTTGTTGAATTAACCGAACTGCATGACATTATCAAAGAGAAAGATCATGACAGAATGAAGGCGTACCTCACGAAAATCCGCGAGAACATCAGCAGAAAATAAAACAAGTTACACATTATTATATATAAGGGAGGACAAAAATCCTTCCTTATATGTTTTTAACCATAGAACATCTACAAGTATCTTTGGCATCCATATATGCTTTTACAATTGCTTCTCATAATATTCACCTTTGTTGAACTGAACTGCGAGAATCTGTTTGACATCGTTGACAACCCATCGAAAAATGATGACGAGTACACAGAAAGCAGCCTTAGACATTGGGACAAGCGTAAGTATTACGAGAAACTTTATAACATAGGCAAGGAAATTGTCTCATGCGCAGAAAGACCAGATGAAGAAGGAGAAGGGCAAATGCCAGACATGGTAGCACTATGCGAAGTGGAAAACGATAGTGTTATGGTGGATTTGACCAAGCGTTCTATGCTTTGGTCATATCATTACGAATATCTTATCACACATTCTCCCGATGAACGAGGTATCAATGTCGCACTAATGTATCATCCTAACGTATTCAAACTTCTTGACAACAAGAGTATTCATGTTGAACTGCCGAATAAAAGACCAACTCGCGACATTCTTTATGCGAAAGGTTTAATCATTAGTCATGATACTTTGCATGTATTCGTAGTCCACTCTCCAAGCAGAAGAGGTGGAGAAAGAGAGACTAGGAAAGACAGGCTTGCCGTAGCCAAGGTGTTATCCTCACAAATAGACTCCATCAATTCTGTTGTCGCAACAAATCCGATATCACCAAAACAAAACCACATTATCATCGCTGGCGACTTCAACGATTATGGCAACGTGCCATCTCTTAACACGATTGAGAACGCTGGTGTTATTGACCTCACTAAAAGTGCTACCCCATTTTACGAGAACATAAAATGCAACGGCACATACTATTTTGACGAAGAATGGAACATGCTTGACCATATCTTCATTTCCCCATCCCTTTCTTCTCTGTTAATAAGTTGCAAAATCAACAATAATCCCAAGCTTCTGGAACAAAATCAATACGGAATGTATGTGCCAAGACGCAGTTACAAAGGGTATAAATACAACAAAGGATTCAGTGACCATTTACCCTTGATTGCGCTATTCAATTTCGAGATAAACTCCTAAAGTAATGCTTTCAACTCGCACTTTACACCATGATATGCATCAATAATACATACTATTTGAATCTTTTTTCAAAAGAAATGGTTTGTTGCGTATGTTAAAATATGTAATTTTGCAACACCTATAGTATCTATGGGCTAAAATCTAAAAGAGAAATTATTAATTTTTATACGTATGAAGAAAATACTTACACTTCTTGCTGCTGCAGTATTGTCACTTTCTGCTTCAGCTCAGACAAAGACACTTGCACCAATCAAGTTTACTGACAACTGGTATGTTGGTGTAGAGGGCGGTGCTGCAACAAAGACACTCAGCAACGCTTGGTTAAAGAACCTCAATCCTACATTCGGCGTTCGCGCTGGCAAGTGGATCAGCCCAATTCTCGGCATTCAGCTTGAGGCAAACGCTTACTTTGATCAGAAAGCACGCGAAGCTCACTCTTGGAACTCTATGTTTGCAGGTCCATTGGTACTTAGCAATGGAACTTTGAAGGGACATGGCGACAATGTATTCAAGAAGCTTTCAATCTTAGGTGAACTCACTTTCAACTTCTCTAATCTTTTCGGTGGTTACCCTGGCGAGCCTCGCACTTTTGAGTTGATTGGCGTTACTGGCGTTGGCGTGGGTCATGATTTTACATCAGGTCAGGATTTCGGTATCGGCACAGGTGCAGAAGAAGACAACCAGATGCTTGCTAAGGCTGGTCTTGATTTCACATTCAACCTTGGCGAGAAGAAAGCATGGCAGCTTTTTGTTGAGCCAGGTATTGTTTGGGACATCGCAGACAACGACATTTGCGACAACCATGTTGCTCACCAGTTCAACCTTAATCGTTCTGCATTCCAGGTTCTCGTAGGTCTCAACTACAAGTTTATGACGTCTAACGGCACTCATAACTTCGCTCTCATTGACCTCATGGATCAGGCAATTGTTGACCGTCTTAATGACAATTTGGGAGATCTCCGCAACGAACTTGCTAACAAGGACGAAGAGATTGCAAACTTGAAGAAGAAGATTAACGATTGTGAGAATAAGCCTGTTGTTGAAGCAGCTCCAATGGTAACTAACATTATGCCTAAGGTATTCTTCAAGTGCGACAAGTGGAACATCGAGAAGTCACAGATCGCTAATGTTGACATGGTTGCTGAGTACATGAAAGCTAATCCAAACGCAAAGGTTCTTTGTAAGGGTTATGCTTCAATTGAAGGTCCTGCAGACCACAACGTAGACCTTTCTGTAAACCGTGCTAACATCGTTCGCGAAATGCTCATCAATAAGTATGGCATCGACCCAAGTCGTCTTACCGCAGAAGGTTGTGGTGCAACAGACGAGCACTCTTCAGTTCTCGACTTCAACCGTGTAACTACATTCCACGACGTAACAAACAAATAAAAAATCTCTGTAAAAAGAATATATGAAAAAGATACTAACTATTCTTGCAGTTGCTGTCATCTCTTTATCAGCATCTGCACAGAACAAAGCACTTGCACCAATCAAGTTCTCTGACAACTGGTATGTTGGTGTTAACGGAGGTGTGGGTACAAAGACGCTTTACAACGCATGGATTAAGAATCTCAATCCAACTGCAGGGGTTCGTGTTGGAAAATGGTTTAGCCCAGCTTTCGCTCTTCAGGTAGAAGCTAATGCATACTTTGACAGTAAGGCTCGCGAACACCACAACGAAAACGCCATGTTAATCGGAACAACAGGCTACCGCGATAGAGGTCACGGTGGTAACATCGTTCACAAGATGTCACTCATGGGGGAGGTAAACCTTAACCTTATGAATCTTTTCGGAGGTTATAAAGGTGAACCTAGATTCTTTGAACTGATTAGCGTTGCAGGTCTCGGTGCATCACATGATTTTGCCCCTGGTCGTTCTTGGGAAGGAGAAATCATTGACGGACATATAAACAAGGATAACAAAGAGAACAATGTAATGGTTTCAAAGCTTGGTCTTGATTTTGCATTCAACCTTGGTGAGAAAAAAGCTTGGCAGTTATACATTGAGCCAGCGCTCATATATGACATAGTCGACGATGACGTTTGTGAAAAACAGATCAGACACCAGTTCAACCTAAATCGTTCTGCATTCCAGCTCACTGCAGGTCTTAACTATAAGTTCTTGACTTCGAACGGAACTCACGATTTCGCTTTTGTTGACCTTATGGATCAGGCACTCATTGACCGTCTCAATGGCAATGTAGGTGACCTTCGCAACGAACTTGCAGGCAAGGATGCAGAGATTGCTAACTTGAAGAAGAAGCTTAACGACTGCGAAAGCAAGCCTGTTGTTGAAGCTGCTCCAATGGTAACCAACATCATGCCTAAGGTATTCTTCAAATGTGACAAGTGGAACATCGAGAAGTCTCAGATTGCTAACGTTGATATGGTTGCTGAGTACATGAAGGCAAATCCAAACTCAAAGGTACTCTGTAAGGGTTACGCTTCAATTGAAGGTCCAGCAGACCACAACGTAGATCTTTCTGTAAACCGCGCTAACATCGTTCGTGAGATGCTTATCAACAAGTATGGTATCGACCCAAGTCGTCTTACAGCAGAAGGTTGTGGTGCAACAGACGAGCACTCATCAGTTCTCGACTTCAACCGTGTAACTACTTTCCACGATGTAACAAACAAGTAAATTCCAAACAAGTTCCAAATCATTTATATTTAAGGTGTGCAAATTTGCACACCTTTTTTCGTTTCTGGGTTTATGTTTATTGTCAAAAAAATGCTTTTAAGATTATTTTTCACCCAAAACATGCCGCATTTTTTACGAAAGTTCTACTATTAACAATATCTATGAGCAATTTTAACATCAAAAACTTGCACATAAAAAACATTTTTCTTAATTTTGCATCCGAATATGAGTTTTCATATACAATAGTTAATGGCACAAAAGATTCATATTCCAAAATGTAAACATATCGAATAATAAGTATTATATTATGAAGAAAATATTTACGATTCTTGCAGCAGCGATAATTTCAATATCTGCAAATGCACAGTACAAGGCTCTTGCCCCTATTAAACTTACAGACAATTGGTTTATTGGTGTTGAAGGTGGAGTTGGAACGAAGACTATTCACAATTCTTGGACAAAGAACATGAATCCAACAGCAGGCGTTCGCTTTGGAAAACTCTTTAGTCCAGTTTTAGGTCTTCAGGTAGAAGCAAATGCTTATTTCGATCAGAAGGCTCGTGAAAAACACCTCTGGAATTCAATGTTCGTAGGAAACTTGAACAGAGGAAAAGACCATGGTGGCAATATGATTAAGAAGTTATCTTTGTTAGGAGAGATGACAATTAACTTCACAAACCTTTTTGGAGGCTACAAAGGTCAACCTAATAGATTTGAAGTCATAGGACTTACTGGTATCGGTATGGGACACGACTTCACTCCTGGTACGGTAAATGCAGAGATGGGGCGTGAAGAAGACAATCAGATGCTTGCAAAAGCTGGCATTGACTTTGCTTTCAACCTCGGAGAAAAGAAAGCATGGCAACTTTTTGTTGAGCCTGCAATGATTTGGGATATTGCAGATAATGACATTTGCGAAAAGCATGTTGCTCACCAGTTTAACCTGAATTGTTCTGCATTCCAAGTTCTCGTTGGTATTAATTACAAGTTCTTGACATCTAATGGAACTCACGATTTCGCCCTCGTTGACCTTATGGATCAAGCACTCATCGACCGTCTTAATGACAACGTAGGTGATCTCCGCAATGAACTCGCAGGCAAGGATGCAGAAATTGCAAACTTGAAGAAGAAGCTTAATGACTGCGAAAACAAGCCTGTTGTACAAGCAGCACCAATGGTAACAAACATCATGCCTAAGGTATTCTTCAAGTGCGACAAGTGGAACATCGAAAATTCACAGGTTGCTAATGTTGACATGGTAGCTGAGTACATGAAGGCCAATCCAAATGCAAAGGTACTCTGTAAGGGTTACGCTTCTATCGAAGGTCCTGCTGACCACAATGTAGATCTTTCTGTAAACCGTGCAAATGTTGTTCGTGAGATGCTTATCAACAAGTATGGCATTGACCCAAGCCGTCTTACTGCTGAAGGTTGCGGTGCAACAGACGAGCACTCATCAGTTCTCGATTTCAACCGTGTAACTACATTCCACGATGTAACAAACAAGTAATTGAATTCACTCTAAAGAATATTAGGTGTGCTCATTTTGAGCACACCTTTTTTGTTTTGCATAATATAATATCAAATCATAAAACGATTTTCACTTTAATATTTGGTCAATTAACAGAATTGATGTAAATTTGCAACTGTTTTCCAGCAAATTAGAAATATAAAACAAAAAAAAGAACCAAGTAAAATATGATAAGAGTCGGGTTAGGATACGATGTACACCAACTAGTTGAAGGTCGCGATCTTTGGTTAGGTGGCATAAAGATAAATCACACATTAGGTTTATTAGGCCATAGTGATGCGGATGTTCTCATACACGCAATATGCGATGCATTACTTGGTGCTGCTAATATGCGAGATATCGGTTATCATTTCCCTGACACTGCTGCAGAAACAGATGGCATTGACAGTAAGATACTGCTCAAGAAGACGATTGATTTGATTGCCACAAAAGGTTATAGAGTAGGTAATATTGATGCAACCATCTGCGCCGAGAAGCCAAAGATCAACCCACATGTTCCGTTGATGTGCGAAACTCTTGCAAAAGTAATTGGTACAGATATTGATAATATATCAATAAAAGCAACGACGACTGAAAAACTAGGCTTTACTGGCAGACAAGAGGGCATCTCTGCATACGCTGTTTGTCTTATAGAAAAAGACTGACAAAAAAATGCAATAAGAGTCCAACACAAGAAATTGCGATAAGACTATAGCATTCACCCAACAGAAAACCCACAGGATTTAACTAAAAAAGAATCATAAAAAGATGAGTAAATTCCTACATATCCTAACAACAACCCTACTACTTTGTTTCCCTTTATACATCTCTGCCCAACAGGAAGATTATTATCTTGTTGACGACAGCAATGAAATACCAGACTCTCTAAAAGAGTTCATGCCACGCCTTTGGCCAGAAACTCTGCAATTGGAGTTGGATTATCTCATCAGAACAAGTCCTATTCTTGCTTCATCCCAATATGGCATTGAGGTTTTCGACCTTACTACCGAATCAATGATCTACAAGAAAAACGAGCAGAAGAGTTTTATGCCAGCAAGCACAATGAAAGTCTTCACTTCATCAGCAGCACTCGCTTTTCTTGGAAAAGACCATAAGTTCACAACAAAAATCGGTTATACTGGCACCCCAAAACTTAATGAATGGATCATTCCACAGTGGAAAGATGAGGTTGTTACCGATAGTCTTGGTACACATACCATTCAAGTTCCAAAGGACCCTATCATAAAAACCTCTCGTACTCTTAATGGAAACATTTGCGTTAAAGGTGCAATGGATCCAATGTTCTCTGACAGCGATGTCCGAAAATTTGCCGCATCATTCAAACAGTTAGGTGTTGACACAATATACGGAAGCCTCGTCCTTGACCTTACACTCAAAGATACACTCATGCTTGGCGAAGGCTGGATGTGGGACGATGGCGACACAAACCCAACCCTCTCCCCTCTCCTCGTGGACAAGAAAGACATTTTTGCTTCCACTTTTCTCAAATATCTGAAGCAGGAAGGTATCGTACTTACCGGCAAGACAGCGAAAGCAGAATACCCAAAGAATGCAAAAGACCTAGCAGAAACAACGCACACACTTTATGACATTCTAACTCGAATGATGAAGAATAGCGACAACACCTATGCAGAATGTGTATTCTACCGTGTAGGCTCTATGACATCACATCAAAAAGGAGTTTCTGCAAAAGCAGGTAGAGATGCCGTAAACAGGTTGATACATCGCGTAGGTCGTGCCCCAGAAGATTACTATCTTGCTGACGGCAGCGGATTGTCACGCTACAGCCATGTGTCACCAGAGCTTGAAGTTGACCTTCTCCGCTACGATTTCCGCAGATCACACATCTTCAACACCCTTTATCACAAGATGCCAATTGCTGGTGTTGACGGCACACTAGGTTCACGAATGAAAGGCACAAAGGCACAGTATAATGTACACGCAAAAACCGGAACACTCTCTGGTGTAAGCACCCTTGCAGGCTATTGCAAAGCACCAAATGGCCACTGGCTCGCTTTCAGCATTATGAACAACGGGCTAAAGGCATCATCACAAGGTCGAGAATTCCAGAACAAAATCTGCGCCGCAATGTGTACGGTGGAGTAATCTCTCCCCTATTCCGCCAAAGAAACAATTCTCTATTATCTATCAGAACAAACTAATCCATCGTAAAGCATGAAGAGGCTATCACCCCTCATCATTGCTGCGGTGCTGTAAGTTGCTGAAATATAGTTGTTTGCATTTGCGGAGAGATATGTAAACTCTCCGCAAACTCTCCGTAAACTCTCCGCAAAAAATCTCTTAGGAAAACGTCTCAAAAAATGCATTTTTTCATACGTAATTGCCACAGTTACAGTACATAATTGCCATAGTCACAGTATGTAATAGCCGCAGTTATGCCCTGCTTTTAATGTGCTTTTTTTGTGGGCATTTTCTTTTCTAAAAGGATAATAATGTAACAATTATTCAACAAATTGTAACATTTTGTAAAAAAATGTAAGAAAAACTGTAAAATGTTTGGTTAAAAGGCAAACTATGTATAAATTTGCAAATTGTAAACAACAAATTTGACCTATTACAGTACATTTTTGCAATGTATTATGGCCTTATGTATTTTAAACACAAAAAAAGAAATATGATTAAAAAGATTTACTCATTGCTTGGATTATTGCTTGCTACCACAGGCATTCAAGCGCAAACAATTCTCTATGAGGATTTTGAAACAGAAGCCACAGAGTATTGCTCAGAGCCCGTTGCCACAGATCCAGGATGGACTGTAATAAACGGTTCCGCTGACGGTTTGCAGTACAATTGGCACAATTACTACGCAGAAAAGGGTCATAATACAGGCTCTAAGCATGTGGCTTGCGTTGACGCTAAGACATACGAAGCTGCAGGTGTAGGTCTAGGTCCTCGTGAGGAGATTCTCCTTTCACCGGAAATTGATCTCAACGACACTTATCAGTTGAGTTTCGACTGGAGTGCTGGTCCTATGGCTTGGATGGACAAAAGCCGTTACGACCTTCAGGTTCGCGTGGTTACAGATGGCGATGTAAACAATGCAGAGACAATCTTCTCTATCCAGAACAACCAGATTCTTAAGCTTAGTGGCGTTGACCCAAGCAGCATCGGTACATGGGACGCACATAAGTCTAAGGTAGGACTTGAAGAATGGAAAGGCCAGAAGGTTAAGCTCGCCTTCGTCTATAAGATGATGAACGTTACCGGTAACCAGGTTTGCCTTGACAATGTAATGGTGAAGAAGTATTCTCCTGAGACTGGTCCTCGCGCCACAGTTTCACTTACAAACTACGTATTCCCATCAATGTACATCGGCGAAAAGTACTATTCAGAAGTCATCAAGCTCACAAATGCAGGTCTTGATGGTTTGAAGATTACAAGCGTCGATTGTCCATCAGGTTTGGCTCTTAACATTGATCCTGCTACCGTAAACCTTGCTTCTAAGGAATATGTCAATTTCCAGTTAAGCTACACAGCAAGCTTGTTCTCTCCAGCAAGCGGCGCTGTTGTTCTTCACACTACTGGCGGTGATGTTTCCATAAAGTTCACAGCAACAAAGGAAGCTCTTGAGGATGGTTACGTAATCGAAAACTTCGAGAACCACTTCGCTCCTGCAGGATGGAAGAACAAGGGTTGGAGTCGTGCTACGACAGCCATTGAAGGTGACTACTCTGCATCGGCTAACGGTGGTTATTCCGATGCAATCCTTGTTTCTCCTCGCCTTAATGTAAAGGAAGGTGATAAGCTTTCATTTACTTACTACAACGACTTCACAAATGGTGATGGCAGTGAATATCAGTATAACGATTTCTCTGTAGAGGTAAGTTACGATGGTGGTGCTACATGGCAGACAATGTGGATTTTCAACTATGAGGATGGTACAAAGCTTGAGACCCTTACTCTTAACTTCACACAGACAAGCGACGATACTTACGTAAGATGGAAGAATACAGCAGTATCGATTACAGACGAAGGTGCTGAACCTTATTCAAACGTAATCCTTGACCGTATCGTTCTCCCAGAATACTATGGTGCTGCCCAGGCTCCTGCTGCTGCAGAGTATGTTGCTCCAGCAGATGCAACGGAAGATGTTTACCCTCGTAACATAAAGCTGGAGTGGAAACCAGTACTCTTTGCCAATGGTTATCGTGTTTACGTTTATAAGAATGATGGTTCAAAGGGTGATGATTACCTCATAAACGGCGTAGATGTTGACGATGCTTTGAGTTACAACATCACACGTGCTGATTACGAAACAACATACTCATGGAAGGTTGTTCCTTACAACACCAACGGTTCTGCTGAAGAAGTTCCTGTATGGTCATTCACTACCCAGAAAGATGCCACAACAAGCGTATTCCCTTACATGGAAGATTTCAGCAAGTGCGGCACTGGTATCCCTGCAGGTTGGACTTCATCAAGCACTTCTCCTTACGGTGCAAGCCGCAACTGGAGTACTAACACATCTAAGTATTGGGGATCAGAACCGGGTTCACTCTACAGCATGTGGCTTGGCACTGGCGAGATTTCTTCTGTAACAACTCAGGAATTCAAGCTCCCTGCCAGCGGAAACTATCAGATTTCATTCGTTTGGGGAAACAACCACCCAGCTTCCCTCAAGATTGACGAAAGCGATCTCCACCGCAACTCTACACCAGCGGGCGGCAACAACGGCTTTGCAGAAATAGTCTTTGAGGTTATTGCAGACGGCGTAGCTCATCAGGTTGGCTATATCTCAGAACCGAAGATTGACGACGACTATAACTTCTGGACTCCTGAATCATTCAATCTCTCTGAGTTTGCAGGTCAAACAGTTCAATTCCGTTGGACTCACCGCGCACTCAGTGGTCGCGACAATGGAGCTGGTCTCGACAACATCCTCATTGAGGAGATTGCAGGCAAGAAGGCTGCATTCAACCAAGATGAATGGAATGCAGGAAAGGTTAACTATAACAAATCTACAGCTACATCTACAGTATTCACTCTCCTCAACAAGGGCGTAGAATCTCTCACAGTAGAGAGCGCTACATTCAACACAGAAAACTTCTCTACTTCTCTCAAAGCAGGTGACGTTATCGCTGTTGACGGAGGTATTGAGTTCACAATGCAGTTTGACGCTCTTACTAGCGCAAGCAATATTGATGACGAACTTACAGTTACCTTCGAAGGTGGTTACAGCGTGAAGCTTCCTGTTCATGGCAAGGCTCTCGCAGAAGATGTTCTCTACTATGCATTTGAGAAGAATGAACTTGATTACAACTGGAATGATGACTTCACACTCATCGATGTTGACCGTCAGGCAACTCTCAACCTCTCTTCTTATTGGATTCAGTACGATCTCAAGGGTGCTCCATTCGCATTTGCCCAAGGTTACGACTCTGAGATGTACCACATCATGAAGCCTACATCTGGCGACGGCGCTCTCATCGCAGCTACTCCTGCATCAGATGTTTCCGAGTCAGAAGACTGGATTGTAAGCAAGGCTCTCAGTGTAAATAGCAACTCTACATTCAACTTCATGGCTCGCAACTATGAGTCGCTTGAAAGTGTTCTTCCAAACCCTCGCCACCGCATTGAGGTTCTCGTAAGCACAACAAGTGCTAAAGACCGCAAGTCGTTCGAGACTGTGATGAAGGGTCAGGAGATTCCATTCCTTACAAGCGGAGCATGGCAGTCATACAGTGTTGACCTCAGCAAGTATGCAGGTCAGACAATCTATGTAGCTCTCAAGCACTACACTGTAGGTGGAGGTCTTCTCGCATTCTTCGACGACTTCACATTCAATCATGTCTCCGAAGGCGCTACTCGTATCAATGCAGTTTCTGCTGACGACCTTGACAACGCTACTATCTATACAGTGGACGGCAAGATGGTTGGCAAGGGCAACATCATCAACAGTCTCGGTCGCGGTATGTACATCATCAAGACAACCAAGGGACAAAAGAAGATCGCAGTAAAATAATATATTAATGAATAAGAGCATGGCGGTGAACAGCATCGCCAATGCTCTTATTTCGTTTTTAGCAACATAAAGAATGGGAAAATCCTTATTCGTAACCTTATTTCTGTTGCTGCCTTTATTTGTTTCAGCACAGACAAGAGACAAACTCCTGACCATTCACGCCACAACTGATACTGGCGAGAATCTTGAAGGTCAGGTGGTGGGCATCATGCACACCGAATATCAGATAACCTACGGCACTCAGAAACTGGATGCTGCAGGTTCTTGTTCTTTGAAAGTATATGAGGGAGAACACCTCATCACCATACAACGTCCAGGATATGACGAAACCTCACAGACAATCCTTGTAGATAAAGACACAGAGATTACCCTAAAACTGACCGAGAAGGTACGTTTGCCTTATTGCTTGAAGACTCAACTGCAACATGATGCTTTCACAGGAAACAACTCCATAAGAATGAGTTGGAACGAGGAAGCACCGGTTTTTGCAGACGACTTTGAATCGTATGAACCTTTCTCCATCAACTTCACTCCATGGACAGGCATCGACAACGACCACGAAACAGCAGCTGCACTCATTGGCGATTACCCAAACCGTGGCGGAATGCAGTATGCGCAAATCATTAATCCACTTACCGTAGAACCAACTTGGTGGTATGAATACGAAGTGCTGCGCCCATGCAGTGGCAAGCAGTATGTAGGATTCACTCGCACCATGTCTGGCAATGCAAACGACGATTGGCTCATTTCTCCTGCCTTGACAATAGGAACAGAGAATGTTCTCTCATTCATGGCTAAGGCTGCCGACAAATATCCAGAGCGTTTTCAAGTGTTTGTAACCACAGCTGTAGATAATCCTCAGATTTCGGATTTCAATATGATAAGCGACGGAAACTACGAGACCGTTGATTATACACATTGGCACGAAATGACTTACGACCTGACGGCATACGCAGGAAAGCAAATACGCTTTGCCATTCATTATATTGGCGAGTACAATCGTTATGGTCATTTCATGCTTATGGTTGACGATGTATTTGTTGGACAGCGTTCTGATCTCACCCCACCAAATCCACATGAGAAGTTCATCATATACCTTGATGGCGAACAGAAGGGCGAAACAAAGGACTTCAACTTCACACTTGAAGGTGTTCCTGCAGGTCATCACGTCATAGGCATAAAGGCACAATACGTTGCTGCCGAGACAGATATGGTAACAACAGAGGTTGATATTGACGGTAGCAGTTATGCTAACGTAACATTGAAAGCCATAGCGGAAAGCATTCTGGAGCCAAAGAATCTGCAGCTCACAGTTCTTAACAAGTTGACCGCAGAAAGCTATATCTGCAAGACTGACGAAGAATGCAAGGTTTCCATTCCTTCTCTCCCAAAGGGCGACTATATCATCACAACTGAAGAAGGCGCATACGAGGCTAGCTGCAAGAATGTTACCATTGCAGGAGACGACGAGATTGAGATAAACCTCACCGACAATGTCATCACTCCGTTCAACATTACCGTAAGTCAGAACGAAGGAAACGAAACAAATGCCGTTGCCCGTTGGAATCAGAAACTGTCGTTCACGGATAGTTTTGAGGATTATGAAGACTTTGCAACAGGAGAGTTCGGCGATTGGATTTCGCTCGACCTTGACCAGATGCCAGTTTATCCTATAGGTCTTGGCAATGCTCAAACCATTGTGAGCTTCCCTGGTTCTGGCACAGCGTCAAATCCGCTGCCAGTCGCTCCTATCGTGTTCAATCCAAATACGACGAAACCTGCAATGCTTCCTACCGACAAGGCGATGAAAGCTCCAACAGGAGACAAGCAAATCATCTTCTTCTCGCCACAAAGAGGAAAGGCTGACAAATGGCTTATCTCACCTGAGATTGAGATTCACGACAATTATATCGTTGAATTTACGGCAAAGGCTTATTCCATCTATCCGGAATCTCTTGAGATATGCGTAAATACTCAGGATGCCAAGACGGAAAACTTCAGAATAATAGCAGAAATTGAAGAACTCAGGGAAGGTGAATGGGTAAGATACACAGCAGATCTTAAGGATTATGCCGGACAGAATATCCGTGTTGCCCTGCATTACACTTCTTACGACGCTTTCTTTGTACAGGTTGACGATGTTACGATAGGAACCGAGGATGGACAATCGGAGATCGTAGATTTCGGAAACGTCATCAATTTTGAGATTACTCTCGACGGACAGCCATACGCCGTTGTTGAAGAACCTTTCATTGAACTCTCAAACCTTACTGCCGGTTCCCATACTATAGGCGTAAAGGCAATATACAAGGGCGGAGCTTCAGAAGAAGCGTTCTATACGTTTAACGCAGCTACCGGCATCAGTGCGGTTACGCTGAACACCCACTCTTCAGATGTCTATAACATCATGGGACAGAAGATGTCTTCAAAGACTCTCGTGCCTGGCATCTATATCCGCAACGGAAAGAAAACCGTGGTGAAGTAATAATTATAGAATCACAGAAACATTGAATCAAAGAATTATGAAATACGCATTACGCTTTCTATTCCTTGCACTCTGCATTCTGCATACTGCATTCCTCTTTGCCCAGTCTGGACTAGGAGAAATGCAACGTGGAATAGGACAGACTTCCGGTGACAAAATCACCGAGAAGAACGTTGGAATCGGAAAGGAAGGAACATATAAGCTTGCAGTTATGTTGACTGCCGACGACCTGAAGCCATACATCGGTTGCGATGTCGTAGGTGTTCGTTTTGCCTTGGGCATGGACATGCAGCGTTCCGGCATTTTCCTGAACACCATTACTGGCAATGAAATTAACGAGGCTGTCATTTCACAGACAACACGCTACCCTAGCGAAGGATGGAACAACGTATTCTTCAACGGTGGAAAGAAATACACTATCTCTGAAGGAGACGAGCTAATGTTCGGCTATGAATACACTGAAACCGCAGCAATGGTGGCTAACGACGAAGGTGCAATCTGCATCAACGGCGACAATACATCAGGCAACGGATTCTATCTCTATGGCGATTTCGGACAGGGGGAAGGCTGGTATAGCAGTGAGACGGGCAACCTTTGCGTACAACTCATTGTCGATGTCAGCAACATGCCACCTTACGACATTCAGTACACCACTTTCACGGCTGGACATAAGTACAAGAAAGAAGACGAAGGCGTTGACTTCCTCTGTGCTTTCAGTAATGCTGGTAGAGACAAGATCGAGACAGCAGACTTCTCGTTGCTGATAGACAAAAAGCTGGCAGAGAATTATCATTGCGTGAACACCAAGGGCGAGAATGTCATGACAATAGACTATCGTGTAGCTTTCCCTGAACCTCTTCCTGTAGGAGAACATTCTTTCACGATTCAGCTTGACAAAATCAATGGCATTGATGTTGACGTAACAAGAACAGCAACCGAGAACTTCGTGGTTTACGAGACTTCGCTCAAGTGCCAGAAGCATTATGTGGAGCAGTATATGAGTCAGAAGTCAACCTACAACCAATATACTGACGGCATAATGTCGGATGTCGCTGCCGGCAACAACGTATGCTTGGTCAACATGTACAATGCAGACGGAACTCTCACCGTACCTGGTGCCGATAAATACATCTCACGCTATGCCTACGACTTCCCTTGCTTCACGGTAGATCGCTCTTATTACCCAGGCGAGCAGTATGTAGCGTACGATGTAAACTACTATGCCCAGGTTGTACCAGACATCATGGTAGAGGTTATCAAACAAATAGTTGCCGAACAAGAGCTCTATCCAGCTTTCGCCACTGTGAACATCACTCCTGAATACGACGTTGCTTCACGCTCACTCAACATTGAAGTTTCAGGAGACCTCATAGAAGGAGCCAAGGAACTAATGGGCGATAACGCCGTGCTTACCGTAATGCTCACGGAAAACAAGGTTGTAGCATCCCAGATTGTTACAGATAAGATGGGACGCAACAAAACCAACACAAGCTATGTACATAATCACGTCCTACGCAAGTTCGTGAGCGCTGTTGACGGCGATGCCATTGACCTCAGTGGCAATACTTACAAAAAGAACTACAGCATCACACTTCCTTCAAACCTCAATGCCGAGAATGTTGAGATTGTTGCTATCGTAAGCCGTGGAGTTGATGAGAGCACTTTCAGCATCAACAATTACGACGTGACAAACTGCAACAGCGTAGAACTCTCAAGCTATGTCACTGGCATTGAAACCATTGAAACCCCTGAAACCTCTGAAACCCAAATCTACAACCTCCAAGGTCAGCGAGTAGATCCTTCAAGCCTCAACAATCGCCAGATTATAATCCGTGGAGGCAAGAAGTTCGTAACCAAGTAAATCTTATATTATTCATTAACTATAATTATTAACCCAAAATTCAAAAAAACATGAAAAGATTATTCGTTTTCATTCAAATGCTCATTGCATTTGTCTCCGGCGTTTCCGCGCAAACTGCCCCAGCAGGGTACAGCGAGGTAGCGAACTGGACAGAAGGTTTCGAGAACTTCGCTTCTACGATCAAGCCAAACCCTGGTCTTGGTTGGGCGTACATTGATGGCGGCTTCGTTGAAAGCACTTGGACTACAATGTTCTCTAAGAACAGTTCTTACTATGCTACAGGTTCATATAGCCTGGGCATCACTAACACTGCAACTTCTGCAGCAGTTAACTACCTTGTTACCCCAGCCATTAAGGGTCAGGTAAAGATGCAGGCTCGTGCACTTTCTTATTCTTCAAGCTATGAGGGAACTCAGTACATCAAGTTCTACAAGGTTACGAAGAATGAAGACGGCACATTCTCAGTTCCTACTGAGGAAGACCTTCTCGCTACTGAGGACCTTGGTCTTAACAACACATTCCATGAGATTGCTCCTCTGAACCTCTCAGAGTACACATACGTAGCTATCACTGGTAGCCGTGCATACATCGACGACTTTACAGCAGACTATGCTTTAATGCCAGAGAACCCAGCACTTCAGGTAACAGCCATCTCTTCAGAGTGGTCTGACAACAATCCTCTCTATGCTGACGCTACAGGTAAGTTCACATGGACAGGTAAGTTCAAGGTGAAGAATGCAGGTAATGTTGACCTCGTTGCTGGTCGCGACAACTACTCTGTAACTGTTACTTCACAGTCAACAAGCAAGATCACAATCCCTGAGACAATCATTCCTATATCTGTTGACCTTGCACAGGGTCAGGAGTCAGAGGAATTCGAACTTTCTCTCGAATGCCAGCTTGTTGATATTACAGCGGTAGAATCTCGTACTGCATTCCGTGTTACATCTAACCTTGTTGAGTACGGTAAGACAAACACTAATTCCGATTACTACAAGCAGTCAAGCTGGTTCACTGCCAAGAGCTCAAACCCATCACTTGATGTTCGCAATGCTAATGGCAACAAGATGGAAGACACCAAGTTTGACCTCGGACTTGTTGCAGGTTCAGGTTCACACACTTTCAAGGTTTACAATGTTGGTGGCTCTGACGCTGTTATCACTGCTATCGAGTCAACTATCCCAGAAGGCTTCTCACACAACGCAGCTCTTCCTCTCACAATTGCAAGAGGCGAAAGTGCTGAGGTTGAGCTTACAATTGGTGGTGAAGCAGGTTACAAGGAAGGCACTGTAACATTCACTTACGGTGATGGCTTTACATACACTACAAAGAACATCTCTGCTACTGTAATCGGTGAGGGCACATACCTTGAGACATTTGGTACTGAACTCACTCCTGCTAAGACATACGTTCCTGGCGGTTGGATTAACCAGGCTGGTTCTAACTGGGAGGCTGCAGCTTCAAGCTACAACATTCACATGAAGAACACTGTACAGCAGTATCCTACAGCAATGCTTGTTTCTCCAAAGATCACATTCGCTGAGGGACAGAACTTGACTGTTGGTGTTACTTCACAGACTACTTCTTTCTATAGCTCTACAGACGCATATCTCCAGGTTTACTATTCTACAGACCGTCAGAACTGGCAGCTTGCTAATGTTATTACTTACAATGACACAAAGAAGTCTGCTACAGAAGACATCAATGGAAATGCTATCGATGCAAACAAGATTATCGAATGGGGTTCACTCAATGGTACTACTGTAGATAAGATTAAGGCATACACTATCGATGGTATCCCTGCTGGCGACTACTATATCGGTTTCCGTTCAGGTTATGCTCTCATCGACTACATCTTCGGTGGTCAGCTCGCAAACGTAGAGAACGATCTCTATATCGACGAATTTACAGTTAACCCAGGCAAGGCTATGGTTAACTATGATGCTACTGCATCTGTAACTTACCGCAACATGAGCGATAAGGCTGCTGCCGCTCACACTGTAGCCCTCTACGATGGTGAGACTCTCATTGAGGAGAAGGCTGGTGCTGACCTCGCTGCTTACGCTTCTTCTACTGTTGACTTCACATTCACTCCACGCGCTGCTGGCGAGATGAACCTCAAGGCTGTTGTTAAGAATGTTGAGGGTGAATACTCTGTTGAGTCAGAAGTAAGCACTATCAACATCGTTGCTGAGACATTTACTGCAGATGCTCTTGTTGGTACTCATACCAAGACTTATGACCGCTACACTCCAATCCGCACATACGACAAGAACTCTAAGAGTGAGTGGATCTGGACTAAGGAAGTTCTCGGTCTTGATGACAAGACTGCTATCACATCAGTTGCATTCCCTTATTACAACACCGATAAGGATGTTACTGCAGAGCACTTCGCATTCTATCTTGTAAATATCGATGAGGAGAAGGACGACTTCGCTTCTGCTGATGCATGGACTGACCTTTCTGAACTGACTCCAGCATTTGAGGCTACAAACTACACTCTCAAGAAGGCTGGTACTTCATCTGATCCTGCTCTCCTTACCCTCTCACTTGCAGAACCATTTGTTTACACAGGTGGTAATGTAAAGGGTATCATGCTCATTGAGAAGCAGAACACATATAGCAGCTACTACTTTGAGTATAATTCAGATAATAATCTGTTTAGCTCTATCTATACTTCAAGCGACAACTATGATACATATAAGGGTGCAAATCCAACTCGCAAGCAGCAGTATCCAGTTGCAACATTGAGTCTCGCAGTTCAGGCTCCAGTTCTCTCAGGTACAATCACTGCTGAAGAAGTTGCTCTTGAAGGTGCTACTGTTGAGGCTAAGTCAGGCAATGTAATCTACACTGCTACTACTGATGCTGAGGGTAAGTACTCTATGGAAATCATGCAGCCAACACTCGAGTATGTTGTAACTGTTAGCGCTGAAGGTTACGAGTCATTCGTTTCTGAGGCTATGACTATTGCTGAGAACACAACTCTCGACACTGATCTCCAGGTTGCAACCCCTGCAACAGTAACAGTTTCTATCAACCCAGAAATCGGTTACGCTACATTCTACGATTCTAAGCACGCTGTTAAGATTCCAGAAGGTGTAACAGCTTATGTATTCACACAGAAAGAAGATGGCAACCTTGGCTTGGTAGAGTATGCAGAAGCCCTTTCATGGGATGCTCTTGAGTATGATGGTGTAATACCTGCTGGCAAGGCTGTTGTTCTTAAGGGTGCAGGAGAAGTTGTTCTCGAATGTGCTTCTACAGACCTCACTGCAGAAGACGGTGCAAGCTATCTCCTCGGTACAGACGAAGATGAGATGATCACAGAGAACTTCGGTGGTCTCCCTTGCCTCTACTATGCACTCACACTCAATGCTGAAAATGACCCAGAAAGCGTAGGCTTCTACTGGATGAACGAGACTGGTGCTCCATTCGTGAACAAGGCTCACAAGGCTTATCTCGTTATCCCACAGGTTAACCCTGGTATCGATGCTTATGCAAAGAAGGCTTACCTCTTCAAGGGTGATGCTACTGCTATCCAGAACGCAAATGCTTCTGCAAATTCAGCAGTTGCTCCAATGTTCAACATCGCAGGTCAGCGCGTAAACGAGAACGCTAAGGGTATCGTAATCAAGAACGGTAGAAAGTACATCATCAAGTAATTTCAACCGCAATCAATAAAAAGGGTCGGCACTTCCGCTGTGGAGTGCCGACCTTTTATTTTGGCGATAATCAATT